>JAJDIZ010000161.1 GCA_030266915.1 Ruminococcaceae bacterium OttesenSCG-928-D13
GGCACGTCGCCGGTGTTGCGCATGCCGTGGCTCTGGCCGGCCGGCAGCAGCAGCACGTCGCCGGGTTCCACCGGGGTTTTGGCGCCGTTGTCGTCGTACTCGCCGGTGCCGCTCAGGATATAGAATGTCTCAGAATCCTCGGCGTGCTGGTGGAAGCCGATGCACGCCCCCACCGGGATGGTGATTAGCGAAAACAGCCGCCCTTTGTCGCACATCTCCTCGGGGCCGTTCAGCAGGGCGCGGAGCTGCACAACGCCCTCACCGCCACACATTTGGGGCCGCTCAGTTATGGTCTGTTCACTCTTTTTCCGGATCATCTGCTCAAGTTCCTCTCCTTCGCTTGGTTCTGGCATGAAATCGTCGGGCCTGTCCGCGTCTGCTGCCGGCTCCGGCTCGGGCACGGGTTCGGTCTCTGCCGCAGGTTCTGCCTCCGCCGGTGTTGTGGCATCCGGCGCGTCAGGCGGCTCTGATTCCGGCTCTGCGGCGGCCTGGGCTGCGGCATCCGGTTCACCGGCCGGTTCTTCCTTTGGGACGGTGTTGGCCGGGGGCAGCGGCTTGCGGGGGCTGCGCCCCAGGCCCTCGCCCAGGGTGACCCACTCGATGATGTCCGCCGCCAGGAACAGCAGGCCAACCACCACAAAGGCCACGCACACCAGCACCCCAATGCTCAGCACCGGCATGGCGAAATAGTAGAAGGGGGGCTTCGAATCGATGCCGGAAAAATCCAGCAGGTCGATGGAATCCCCATACAGGGTGGCCGGGCCGATGTAGGCGCACCACAGGGTGGCCGGGGCCGAGGCCAGCATGCAGGCAGCCGGCCAGAACCGCGCCGACTTGAAAACCCTGCCGCCTAAAAACCCCGCGATCTGCACCAGCGCGCACAGAAAAACCAGCGCCCCGATGGACAGGGCGTCGGCCCTGTCGGTGTTTGCGTAGATGGCCAGCCACAGCAGGCTGGAAAAGGAGATGAAAATCCCCAACCAGAAAACCGGTGCCAGCACTTTTTGTGCCGCATTTCTCATCCATGCACTCCTCATGGGTCGGCGGCCCATACCCCTACGGGCGGCCGTCCCTTTGTTGATTCTTGCGATGGTGCCTGGCGAATACTCGCCTTATATCAGGGCTTTAAACAGTGATTAATTGGCAATAAATATTGACGATTAAATCATAATTAATTGCCGGAAAACAGCATCGAAAGCTTCGACAACCCGCCCGCGGGCCAGCTTTTCAGGGTGGTATGGGCCGCCCAGGGGGCGGCGGCGCCGTCGAACAGCAGGCTGTCCGCGTCGTTGCCGGTCAACTGCCTGGGCGCCTCATCCTTGCGGCTGTAGTCTGCGCTGGCGGCGGTGTCCCAGTCGATGGCGCCATCGGCGCCGCAGACGCCCCACATCGAGAACACCAGCCCGGCCGCCTCGCCATAATTGAACCGCTCGAACAGCACCTTGCCGTTGCGGCCCAGGGTCAGTCGGTCCCGGTAGCGCGCCCGGCCGCCTTTTTCGTAGACAACAGCGGCAACACGCTGCTTTTTAAATGAATCAAAAATACCCTGAAATTCCATTTAAATCCTTTCAAATAACATGAATAGCTGGCCAGGATCTTGGGCCATAGCGCAAACAAAGGTAGTGACGCCGAGGGGCGGGGTATTCTGGAGCGAACATAGGGCTAAGGATGTGCGAAGCACGTGAGCGGAGGAATACCCCGTCTCTCGGTGGCGCGGCCGATATCCACCCGGGTTATTACGGCCCTTCCCGCCGCGCGTAACGGCTCAGCTGCGCCGCTTTGCGGCTTGCCTCACCGGCGGCGGGCGCCAGTTGTTTTCCCCAAGGGGATGCTCCGCGATGCCGGTATCCCCGGCAAAGCCAACTGTCGGCCTTACGGCCCCTCCCGCAGCTCGCCGTCGCGGTAGGCGGCCAGCAGTTGCTTCAGCTCGTCGATGTCCCGCTGGAGCCTTACGCCCGTGTCGGTGTCCCGCACCTTCATCCGGTGGGGGAAGCGCTCCACAATCTGCACCTTGGGCCCCTGCCCGAAGGCGCTGCCCCGCAGCTCGGCAAAGGGCCGGTGCTCGGCCAGGGCCAGGTAGTGGGAGTTGGAGATCAGGGTGTAGCCGCCGATGCCGGTTTTGCTCTGGTAGGCCTTTGAGATGCCCCCATCAATGACATAGAGCAGCCCGCCGCCCTTAACCGGGCTTTCCCCGTTGCCCAGGCGCACCGGCACATGGCCGTTGATGATGCGGCTGCGCGCCGGGTCCAGGCCAAACTCCCGCAAAATGCGCTCGCAGGCGGCCCTGCCGTCGGGGCCTTCCACATGGGCGTAGTAGGGGTCGCTGCGCTCGGCGTGGGTGGTTTTGTCCTCCACAAAGTAGCGCTCGAAGGTGGTCATCCGGTCCTTCGCAAAAATAGGGCTGGCCTTGCCGCACCAGAGGTACCACATGAAGTCTCCGGCGTTTTCCTTGGTCTTGCTGCCCTCAGGGGCGTAGTAGGCCTCGCGGATCATCGTCTCCAGCTCGTCCAGCAGGGCGCGGCCCGAGCGCTTTTTGCCGTAGAACTCCACGGTGGTGAAGCTGCCGTCCTTTTCCATCGGGATGCAGCCGTGATACAGCAGGTTGCCGTTGGCAATTTTGTAGAGGCTGCCGTTGTTATAAAGGTAACGGATGTGGCGGCAGAGCTGGGGGCTGTGGGTGAAGCTGCGGGCCAGGGTGCGCACCAGTTCCTCCTCCTCGGGGGTGAGGGCCAGCGGCTTTTTGGGGTCCACGGTGGGGAAGGCGGTGTCCCGCAGGGGATAGCTCTTTCCCTTCAGGGTGATGGTGCCCTTCTCGTAGTTTATTTTGCTCAGCAGGTCCCGGTCGGCCATCTCGTACTCGGGGTGCCGGGCGATGGCCTGGCCCTCCAGCTTGAACTGGATGATCGCGATGGCCTTGAGCATTTTGGCCGCAAGGGCGGAATCGATGGGGTCGTAGACGTTGTCGTCCAGCTGGTGGGGCTGGAAGCGCAGGCAGGGGTCGTCCCGGTAGGTCTCGGCGGCAAACACCGAGAGCGGCCGCAGGTTGATGCCGTAGCCGTCCTCCAGCAGGTCGAAGTTATTGTAGTTGATGGCGGCCCGCACCACGCTGGCCACGCAGCACCAGTTGCCGCAGGCCGCGCCCATCCAGTGGATATCGTGGTTGCCCCACTGGATGTCCACATCGGTGTACTGCATCAGCTCGTCCAGCACCTGGTCGGCGTGGGGGCCGCGGTCGAAGATGTCGCCGATGATGTGCAGCTGGTTGATGGCGCACTGGCGGATGACCCCGCAGAGGGCGATGATGAAGTCCTCCCCGATGCCGGTACCCTCAATGGCCTCGATGATGGCGGTGTAATACTCCTCTTTTTTCTCCTCGGTGTCGGCATGGAGCAGCTCGTCCATGATGTAGGCGTACTGGGGCGGCATTTTTTTGCGCACCTTGCTGCGGGTGTACTTGCTGGCCACGCTTTTGCACACCTGCACCAGCCGGAAAATGGTGACCCGGCACCAATCCTTGGTCATGCCAACCTTGCGCTGGGCAGCCAGCACCTGCTCGGGTCGGTAGATCAGTT
>JAJDIZ010000162.1 GCA_030266915.1 Ruminococcaceae bacterium OttesenSCG-928-D13
TTAACGTTTTCCGAATTAATCCCCCTCCGCTCAAGCGGATACAAAAACTTTATGAGGTTATTCATATGAAGTATGACAAGTACGACATGATTTTGAACAGCGTCCACGCAACTGCGGTGCGTTGCCGTGATGAAGGTCTTCCCATTGGAGAAACCACGCTCCGCGCTCTCATTCATTCGGGTGAGTTGAAGGCGTATCGTGTTGGTAAGAACAAGCAGAGGGTGCTTGTCAACTGGCATGATGTTCTCCAGTATTTCGGAATTGAGAAGAAGAAGCGCAAGTCTTCGGGTGAAGGGGGTGGCGCTTAATGGGCCGCCGGTCGGGTGTCACGCCCTTGCTCCCGTGGCAGTCGGCCCTGCCGGTTGGTGACCGGCAGGCCGGCAAAGACCATTACGTTCGCATCGGCCATTCGGTGCTGATGCACCCCTCTGTGGCGGCGCTCCCGCCGTCCGCGTTCCGGGTGTTCATCTACGCACTGGCGGCGGCAGGGCCGAAGATGGAGTTTAAGCTCTTTCCCGGTCAGGTGCCGGGCATGACGCGGCAGACGTTCTACGATTCCGTGAAGGTGCTGGAAACGCGCGGGTTCATCACGGTGGAGCGTTGGGCCACGCCGGGACGAAGCAACCGTTACAAGTTCGTGTGTGATTGGGACGCGATGAAGGCGATGGTTCCGCCGTAGCTGGCGGTGCAAAGGGCCGCACTGCCTGGCACAATATTATATGGGGCGGTTTTTTAGGCTGACAAATTGAAGTTTTTGCTCCAAATTGTTTGAAAAGGGACGGGAAACGCGTTCGATGTGAGACGGTTTTTCTGGCTACCTGTACGGAAAAGTAGACTTCTTCGAGACTGTTTTCCCGTCCCTTCCGAGAGAAAATCAACAACAAACGAAACGAGGTTTTGAATTATGATTATTCCAATTCCGGGCAATGCCGTTGGCCGCATTGTGTGCCATTGTTACGATAGCTTTGAGGGTCGTACCGAAAGTCTTTTTAAGAGCATGGAAGGAAAGTATTTCCTTCTGGTGACTTGTGAGCACTGTAGTGAAGTGACCATTGCGCCGCTGGATAATGATTCTGCGCTTAAATGGCTGATGATTGTTAGGGATTTGTCCGATACGGGCATCGAGGACGACGAAGACGATTAGTAGCAATTAAAGAGCGCAGTTTACCAGAGGGACGGGCGAAAGCTCGTCCCCTTTGGTTTGTCTATTTCATCCCCGTGTGGGGTTTTGTAAAGTGCACTTCAAAAAATTACTGCATACGAACGTAAATGTATCCACCGCTTTCGTAAATAGTGATGGCACACCCGGCACCACCACGGGCCATTTGAAACTCTACCTCGGAAAGCACGGCGGCAGTCATCGCCTCGGTTGATATGGCCGTGCTGATGGGAGCGTTATAACTGCCACCGCCCGTACCTTGAATGGCACCCAACTCAAAAGCCCGTGCATACCCTGCGGCGATTGCCGCCGCCACATCCCCGCCAGCAGAGGGGGCCGGTGCGCTTCCACCATCCCCACCGCTGGGAGCCGGGTCGCCAGTGCCACCCGTGCCGGTGCCGCCACCCGAAGGCGTGGTCGGTGCCGCAGGTGCCCTTTGAACGGTTACGGTACACGTCGCCAAAATCTCGTCGTACTCGGCCAGCTTCACGGTGACAGTCGCCGTTCCCGGTGACACGCCACGCACCACGCCGTTTTCGTCCACCGTCGCCACGCTCTCGTCGTCGCTCTCCCACACAAGGGTGCACTCCACCGTCACGTCCTCGGGGCCAATGGTCGGTTCCAGCGTGAAGTTGCGGCCCACGTAGAGCAGGGCTTCGGTTTGTGAAAGCTCGATGCTCTCGGGGATAACGTCCACCGTCACCATACACAAGGCGTAGATGGCCGGATTTTCGGCGCTGGTGGCCTTGATTTGCACTTGGCCGGGGCCAACACCTGTAACGGTTCCCGCCGCGTCCACCGACGCGATTTCGGGGTCTGCCGATTCGTACACCACACCCGGATTGCTGGCGGTACTCGGTTCAACGGTCGCCGTCAGGCTGACGGTGTCGCCACGATTTAGGTTCAGCGTGTCGGGCAGGCTGATGGAAGCGACGCGCGTCTCCACCAAAACGTCGATGCTTGCCGTTCGATTTTCCTCGCCGTGGGTCATGGTGAGGGTGATGCTCGTCTCACCGTTTGCCTGTGCCGTGATGATGCCGTTCTCCACACTGGCGACGGACGGGTTGGCGCTTGTCCACTCGGCGGTGAAGGCGTCCACCTGTTCGAGAGCCTTCTCGTCCAGTTCGGCACTGGCCGTCATGCCCTCGGCGGTGTAGTCCAGCGTGTAGGTCTCGCCGTCCACGATAATCTGTGCGCTGTAGTCCGGGCTGATGCTCTCGCCGACCAGCATCACCGCTTCAGGCCGGGCAATGCTGATGTTCTCCAACGTGATTTCGGGAGCCGCCAAAAGTACGGTTGCGGCAACCACGCCGCCACCCACCACGGCCACCGCACCGCCTACAATACCGACCACCGCACCGGCCCCAGCGCCCGTGCTCACGCCTGCGGCAGATGTTGCCGCACTTGTGGCGGTGACGCTGGCGGTGGTGCCTGCCATGAAAGAGGGGGCCGCTATGCCTGCGGCCTCTGCGGCCAGCGCCGCTGTAATAGCCGCACCGCCCACGCTGTGCAGTTTGATGCCTTCGGCCTTCTCAAAAGCCTTCACGCCCTCTTTTATAGCGTTACGGCCACGATGCAGGCGCACCTTCACATTCTCAACGGTTGCGCCCGACGCTTGGGCGATGTCCTTCACCGAAAGCTCGGAGAAGTAGAAAAGTACCATTGCGGCCCTTTGCTCCGAAGGGAGCTTGTCCAGCAGGCCCCCAATGATGGCGCTGGTGCTTTGTTTGTCGGCAAGCTTTTCGGGGTTTTTGCTCATGTCGGCAATGTCGGGCGGTGTGTCTTCAGGGGACAATACCTCTTTGGTACGCGTCCGGGCTTTTTCTGCAAGGTTGGCCGAAATGCGGTACACCCACGCCCCAAAAGCCGCGCCATTCTTGAGCTTGCCAATGTTTTCGTAGGCCGCAACAAAGGTGTCCTGTGTCACGTCCTGCGCCGCCGTTTCATTGTGGAGTATCTTTAACGCCGCAAAATACACGGTGTTTGCACACTCTTTGTAGAGCGATTCAAAGGCGGCCTTATCTCCTTTTTTGGCCTTTTCCACAAGGCCAGCCATTTGCTTTTTATCCATCCGATTCGTTCCTCTTTTCGTTTCATGGTGGCCGAGGTTCCCCGTCTATCAAGTCCTTCAACTTTTTGCCCATTGTGGGCGTGGGGGCCTGCTCGGCTTCTTCGGTCAAGGTCTGTTTAATCAACAGGTCGATGAGGTAGTTTTCTATTCGTTCACGTTCTCTCTCATCGTCATATTTTTCGATGGCACCCGCCCCCTTTTAACGTGCATAGTGGTTTGTCCGACACTACACAGTTCCATTCAGGGGGTAAAAGGTTACACTTTTTAGAAAATATTTTTTGAGAGATTCAAAATTTGGCTAATTATAGCTGTTTTTTGCCT
>JAJDIZ010000163.1 GCA_030266915.1 Ruminococcaceae bacterium OttesenSCG-928-D13
ATCTGGCCGTAATGTGCTTTTGGGTGTAAAGCCTTGCACAAAATTGCGATCTCCTTTATACTTTGAAATAACACTATTTCAAAGATTTTTCCAAAATGCGCCAACTATTGGAGGATAAGACGTGGGACGTTTTGGTCAGCGCGCCACTATCATTTTATTTGCGATCTTTATGGTTGCATTGGTTATTGTTGCCCTATGGGTGCAGGGATATTTTGGTGCGCTGTCTTCCCCGTTTCTCTCCATGAAATTCAAGGTCAGTTGGGAGAGCGGCGAACAGTCGATTTCGTGCTGGTATAATAAATCAGATAACAAGTATTACGCGGTTATCCCAGCGTTTGCTGAAAACCAGATCACGTTGCTGTTGTCGGAGCGCCTGCAGTTGATTATCGATGGAGGAGAGCCGCTGAAAAATGGTGATCCTATCGAGGTATCTGATGGGAAAGAGTTAGATGTGTGCCTTACCGGTGGCCTGATAGACCAGAATGCCCGTCTTGTGTTGCTGATGTCAAAAGAACCTTCGGTTTTTATCACCACTGAGACAGGAGGTATGACTTACATCCATGCCGACAAAGCCAACAAGGAAAAGGGCTCGGTGGTTATTGTTACCCCCGACGGCAAGACAGATACGGATTCAGACCTGACCCACATTAAGGGGCGTGGCAATTCAACCTGGAACAACCCCAAAAAATCCTATGCGCTTCAGCTGACACAGGACAGCTCGGTGCTGGGTATGGCCCCGGCCGGGAAATGGGCATTAATAGCAAACTACAGCGATCAGACGTTTCTTCGCAATCGAATTGTATCAACCGCCGGGCAGGGCATCGGCCTGCCCGTACCCTCGTACGCCTTCGTTGAACTGTTCACCAATGGAGAATATATGGGCTTCTACCAGCTCTCTGAGCTGGTGGAGGTATATCCGGGGCGTGTGGATATCCCCGACCTCGCGTCGCAGACGCAGGCGGTCAACTCCGCATTGCTGAGCTCCTATAAGAAAACCCAGGACGAGACGGGCAAACCGACCAAAAAGGGACGCATGATCACTAATAATCCGGAGGATATCACCGGCGGCTACCTGCTTGAAATCATGCAATATTCCAGACGGTTTAACAGGGAAGTGAGCGGGTTCACTACAGAGAATGGCATCAATGTCGTTTTGGCCGGCCCGGAGGACGCCTCGATGGAGCAGGTCTCCTACATCGGTGACCTGTTTCAGGCGTTTGAAAAAGCCGTATGCGCAGAAAATGGCATAAACCCTGATACAGGCAAGCACTATACTGAGTATATCGACATGGATTCGTGGGTTAAAAACTACCTGATTAATGAGGTTTTTTTAGATATCGACACAGGCCTTGCCAGTCAGTTTTACTACAAATATCCGAGTGAAACCAGTGATTTGATTTATGCCGGCCCGCTATGGGATTACGACCTGACACTGGGTGAGGGCAGTAGCCTGACAAAAAATCCAGAGATCTTGTTTGCCATGCGCCCGGAAACATATCTGGCGTATTCTGCAAACGATTGGAACAGTATCCTGTACCATCACGACGATTTTTACCGGCGCCTTGTGGTGTTGTATAAGTCGGAGCTTTTGCCCCTGCTTCAGCGCTTAATCGCCACGGATATTGATCAACTGGCCAGGCAAACCCAGGGTGAGGCATACGCCGACGGAATAGCCTGGAGAGGGGGCTACAGTCAGCGGGATTACGACGAGGCTGTTACCCGCATGAAGGACTTCTTGGTCCGGCGCGTCAAGTTCCTGAATGGTGTTTGGCTTGACGAAATCTCATATATCACGGTGGAGATAAAAAGGCCGCAGTTTGACGAACCCACCCTCTACTATTCTGTTGAGTCGGGCGGGCAGCTGAATATGGAAGAAGTTTTCCGCGGTGACCGGGAACGTTTTCTCGGCTATTACTATTGGGGTACGGAAACCGTGTTTTCCCCCGATGAAGTGCTGATTGACGACATCGTGCTGGAGGAGCGATGGGGCCAGGGGCTTCCAACATCGTTTCAAGGTCTGAAATACTTCATTAAAGAGTATCTGGCGTATGTAATTGTGGGCTTCTTTCTCGTTCTTTTGCTAATTATCGTGGGAGTAAATGTATTGAAAAGCGCAGGATCATGCCGATCGGGCACAAGGCGGTGGCAGAATGGGGAATGAACATGACCAATTCCGGCACGAGTTCAAATATGTCTGTGATGTTTCACAGATAGCCATACTTCGCAACAGAGCCAGTGCGCTGATGTCCATGGATACCAATGTCAACCCGGGAGGGTCTTATAATATCCGCAGCCTCTATTTTGATGACATGTATGATTCCTGCTATCATGACAACTTAAACGGAACAGATAACCGGGAAAAGTTTCGCATCAGGATATATGACCACAGTTCGGCCTTCATACGGTTGGAGTTGAAACGTAAAATCCGGGGCAAGACTCAAAAGCTATCCTGCTCTCTGGATGAACACCAATGTCGCGATTTGATGGGAGGGCGCATCCCTGGCGGCAAAAAGCCTTATCTTCTACAGCGTCTTAGCGCGGAGATGGCAATGAGGCGTATGCGCCCCAAAATCATTGTGGCCTATGATCGAATTCCATATATTTACAGTGGCAGCACCATCCGCGTCACATTTGACATGAATATCTCATCATCTATGGAGACAGGCCAGTTTCTAGATGATCAACTGGCGCTTCGTCCCTTCATGCCCATCGGCAAGCACCTTATGGAGGTCAAATATGATGAGTATTTCCCGGACTATATTTACAGCAGCCTTTGCCTGGCCCAGCTTCGGCAAGAGACTTTTTCAAAATACTTTTTAAGCAGGATATATTCTGGAGGGGATACACATGGGTTTTGAGGATATTTTCAAGTCATCTTTTTTAAGCGGATTTTCCGGAAACGTAACCACGATTGATGTTATCATCGCGATGGCCACCACAAGCTTACTGGCACTGTTCATCTTTCTGATTTATCGTGTTGTGACCAGAAAGACCTTCTATTCCCGAAGTTTCAACGTCTCACTTGCTCTGATTGCCGTTATTACGGCGTCCATCATTTTGGCGATACAATCCAACATTGTCATCTCCTTGGGTATGGTTGGCGCCTTGTCCATCGTTCGCTTCCGCACTGCGATAAAGGACCCGACAGACCTGATGTTTTTATTTTGGTCCATCAGTGTCGGAATCATCTGCGGGGCGGGCATAGCACTGGTGGCAGTCATTGCATCGATAGTTGTTGCGGCCGGGCTGTTCTTCCTTAATCTGATCCCTGTTGCACAATCGCCAAAGATTCTCGTGGTAGATGCCATGGATTCCAGTGCTGAATCTGAAATTAAAGGAACTATCGACAAATATTGCAAGCACTGCAAGGCAAAATCGCGGAGCCGCTCCGCGGGAAAGCTGGACATTGTTTTTGAGGTTCGTGTGAAGGAAGAACAGCTTTTGGTAGATCAGTTATCCAATATTCAAGGCGTGAATGCTGTATCACTTTTGGCACACGAT
>JAJDIZ010000165.1 GCA_030266915.1 Ruminococcaceae bacterium OttesenSCG-928-D13
TTTGCCAACGTGATCAGCCAGGGGCTGCTGATGTTCCTGTACATCTTCTTTGTCATCATCGTGATGATACCCGGGGTGGTGGCCACCTTCATCCTTGCGCTGGCGCCCTGGGGCGGCATTGCGCTGGGCCTGGCCGCCCTGACGGTGTGGGAGCTGCTGATGAGTGCCCTGTTCTTCTTCCTCTCCCGGGGAGTGCTGGACACCTGCGACATCGAGACCGCCCAGAAGCCGACAAAATAGCGCCAATATGGCAAATAGAACCCGCTGTGCCTGATGGCGCAGCGGGTTTTTACGTGCTGGGCCATTGGCCCTGTTCAGAAGATATAGTCCCCGCCGGCAGCGGGCAGGGCCGGGGCGCTGTGGCCGGCCTGCGCGGCCTGCGCGGGCGGCAGGTCGGCACCTTCGGTCAGCTTGAACCGGGCCACCATGCCCTGCAGCGCGGCGGCCTGGCCGCTCATCTCCTGGCTGGCGGCGGCGCTCTCCTCGCTGGTGGCCGAGTTCTGCTGCACCACCTGGGCCACCTGGTCGATGCCCAGGTTTACCTGGTCGATGGCGTTGCTGGCCTCGTCGGCAGAGGTGGCAATCTCGCCCACCAGCCGGCCGCTCTCGTTGATGCCGGTGACAATGCCGGCCAGGGAGGCGGCGGTCTGCTTGGCAATGGCGGCGCCCAGCTCGGCCTTTTCAATCGAGTTGGTGATCAGCACGTTGGTCTCCTTGGCGGCGGAGGCACTCTTTCCGGCAAGGTTCCGCACCTCGTCGGCCACCACGGCAAAGCCCTTGCCGTGCTCGCCGGCCCGGGCGGCCTCCACGGCGGCGTTCAGGGCCAGGATGTTCGTCTGGAAGGCGATGTCGTCGATCACCTTGATCACGTTGCTGATGGCCCGGCTGGCCTCGGTGATCTCGTCTACGGCGCTGGTCAGCTGGCTCATCTGGTCTGTGCCGGTCTCGGCGTTCCGCCGGATATCATCCCCAAGGGTGGCGGCCTGGTTTGCCATGCCGGCGTTCTGGCGGGACTGGGCGGCAATCGTCTCCATCGAGGCCGACAGCTCCTCCACCACGCTGGCCTGTTCGGTGCTGCCCTGGGCCAGGGCCTGGGCGCCGGTGGCAATCTGCCGGGCCTCGCCGGCCACCTGCTGGGCCGTTTGCCGAATGCCGCCGAAAACCTCGTTGTTGGCACGCAGCATCCGCTGCAGGGCCTGCCCCACGGCGTCCTTCTCGGAGCGCGGCGTTACCTCGGCCGTCAGGTCGCCGGCCGCGATGGTCTCAATCACCCTGGCCTGCTCCCGGGTGCTGTCGATCATCCGGGTGAAGGCGTCGGCCAAATCACGCATCTCGTCCCGGGTGTTCACCACCACCCGCACGTCTGTCTCCCCCTCAGCCAGGCGGCCGGCGGCCTCCACCATGGTGTGGATCGGCCTTGTGATGCGGTTGGCCAGCATCAGGATGAAGCCCGCCGAAAGCACCAGCAGCAGCAGCGCAATGCCGCCGGATACCAGAATGAAGCTCTGCATGGCGGTGGTTTTGCTGTCGGTAAAGCGGCCCACAAACAGCATGCCGAGGATGCTGCCCTCGGCGTCCCGAATGGGAATGTACTTCACAAAGGCGTCCCGGCCCAAAATCTGCGCCGTGCCGGTGTAGTCCTGCCCGGCCAGCACCTGGGCGCTGACATTCTCGGCGGCCTTGGTGCCCACCGCGCGGCTGCCGTCGGCGTTCTGCACCGTGGTGGAGAGCCGCTCACTCCCCATAAACACAGTGGTCTCGGCGCCGTTCAGCCGCTTGATGCGGTCCACAAAATCAAAGGTGTCGAGGCGGTACCCGGCCGACACCACCCCCACCAGCGCCCCCTCGTGGTAAAGCGGCACGCCGGCGCGCACCGCCAGCTTGATGGCCGCGTCCTGCTCCAGCGTGGTGTGGGTTTGCCCGGCCAGCGCCGCGCTGATGTTTTTCTGGGCGGCCATGTTGTCGCCGTAGTTGTCCGGGTCGTGGGTGCGTGCCAGCACGGTGCCTTCCGCATCCAGAATGGTGACCACATCCGCGTCCATCAGCTCATCCAGCTGGGTGGCCCGGGCCAGCACGGCGGCGGGGTCCCCCTGGGCCACCAGCGCGCTCAGCTCGGCGTCGTCGGCCACCAAGTTGCTGCTGCGCAGCGCCCGCGGCCCCAGCTCCTCGTACTCTGTGCGCGCCGCGTCGGAAAACAGGTTGATGTCCGCCTCGGTGGTGTTGTCCACATAGTTTGAGAAAATCAGAACCACCGTCACCAAAACCGCGACCACCGTCACCAGAACCACCGCAACCATCGGCAGCAGCATCTTCATTTTGATCTTCATGGCAATCCTCTCTCTGTCGCAAGACCTGCCGCTCTCCCGTCAAGATGGCCGGGCCTTTCACCTGTAAGTATAGCTCGCCCCGCTGCGGTTTACAAGAGGTATAATTTCGCCCTGAAAAAACGCCAAAAACAGGCTTGCAGCCGGGGCTGCAAGCCTGTTGGTTAACGGGTTTTCAGAACGGCCAAAGGGCCGCGATTTATGGCTTAGAAAATGTAGTCTCCACCGGTGGTGGGCAAGGCCGGGGCGCTGTAGCCGCCCTGTGTGGCCTGCGCGGGCGGCAGGGCCGCCCCCTGGGCCACCTTGAACTGGGCCACCATGCTCTGCAGCATGGCCGCCTGGCTGCTCATCTCCTCGGCGGCGGCGGCGCTCTCCTCGGCGGTGGCCGAGTTGGTCTGCACCACCTGGCTCACCTGGTCGATGCCCTTGTTCACCTCTTCGATGGCCAGGTTCTGCGCCTCGGAGGACTCCGCAATCTCCCCAACCACCGTGGTGCTCTCGTTGATGCCCTCGACGATGGTGTCCAGCGACAGGCTGGTCTCCTGGGCAATCTGCGCCCCAAGCTCGGCCTTTTCCACGGTGTCGGCAATCAGCTTTCCGGTGTCCTTCGCGGCTTCGGCGCTCTTGCCGGCCAGGTTCCGCACCTCGTCGGCCACCACGGCAAAGCCCTTGCCGTGCTCGCCGGCCCGGGCGGCCTCCACGGCGGCGTTCAGGGCCAGGATGTTCGTCTGGAAGGCGATGTCGTCGATCACCTTGATGACGGCGCTGATGGACTGGCTGGCGGCGTTGATCTCCTCCACGGCCTGGGTCATCCGGCCCATCTGGGCGGTGCCCTGCTCGGCGCTCTGCTTAATGCTGCCCGCAAGGTCTGCGGCGTGCTCGGCCCGCCGGGCGTTCTCGCGGGTTTTTTCGGCAATGTCGCTCACGCTGGCAAGCAGCTCCTCCACCGTGGCAGATTGCTCGGTGGTGGCCTGGGCCAGGTTCTGGGCGCCGGTGGCAATCTGGCTGGAACCGGTGCTCACCTGCCCGGTGGCGTTGTTAATCTCGCTGAACATCTGGTTCAGGCTGTCCACCATCTTGGCAATGGCGTTGCCCAGGGTGTCTTC
>JAJDIZ010000166.1 GCA_030266915.1 Ruminococcaceae bacterium OttesenSCG-928-D13
GCCCGCCCGAAGTGATTGTTCAGCACGTTGGCGCCGCTGCCGTAGAACGAGAGCAGGGCGATGACCAGCTCCGCCACGGCCGCCAGGTAGTGGAAGCCGGTGTGCAGCGGGCCGTCGGTGATGAAGGTGCTGACCGACAGGCCGATGAACAGCAGGTCGATGAACACGAAGATGAAAAATAGCACCTTGTTGGTCTCGGCCGCGCCGATGGTGAGAAACAATGTCATAATCAGGTAGCCCACAAAGGCGAAGCCCATCTGGCTGGGGTCGAAGTCCATCATCAGGGCGTCTCCCAGCGCGCCAAGGCTGATCAGCCAGGACAGTGCCATCCCCAGCCAGAAAAACCCGTAGGCGCAAAAGGCCGTGCCGCCGAACACATTCTTCTTCTTGTAGTCCAGCAGGCCGGCCACCAGCTGGGCCATGGCCCCCAGGAAGATTGCCCAGGGCAAAATGTAGGCCTGCCCCTCAGTGATGCCCAGCTTTTGGCTGGAGGCCACCAGTGTGACCATTGCCAGCCCAAACAGGCCAAGGGCTGTCGGATCAACGTGCTTTTTCGCTTCCAAATCCTCTCACATCCTTCAAAGTAATAGCACAACCTGCATCATCTTAGCAGACGCCCGGGGCTGTGTCAATCGCCTGGCTTTGTGCTATACTGCACAGGAAGGGGGCGCGGATATGACTTTGCAGCAGCTGAAATATGTGGTGGCGGTGGCCGAGTGCGGCTCCCTGTCCGAGGCGGCGGGGCGCCTGTTTGTGGCCCAGCCCAGCCTTTCCGCCGCTGTGAAAGAGCTGGAAAAGGAGACCCGCACCGCCATCTTCCAGCGCACCGGCCGGGGCATGGTGGTCACCCCCGAGGGGGAGACCTTCCTCGGCTACGCCCGGCAGGTGCTGCAGCAGGCCGAGCTGCTGGAGGCGCGGTACATCAGCGGCGAGACGCCCCGCCAGCGCTTTACGGTGTCCACCCAGCACTACACCTTCACGGCCAGCGCCTTTGTGGACCTGATCCGCGAGTTTGGGGGCGACGAATACGACTTCACCCTGCGTGAGACCACCACCTGGGGCATCATCGAGGACGTGAAAAACCTGCGCAGTGAGCTGGGGGTGCTGTACCTCAGCGATTTCAACCGTCAGGTGCTGGAGAAGCTGATGCGGGACAGCAAGCTCAAATTCACCGGACTGTTCACCGTGCCGCCCCATGTGTTCCTCAGCCGGGATAACCCGCTGGCAAAGCGGGAGCGCGTCACCCTCGAGGACCTGGAGGACCTGCCCTGCCTCACATTCGACCAGGGGGAGCACAGTTCCTTCTACTTCTCGGAGGAGATTCTCAGCACCCACAGCCCGAAAAAGCGCATCCGGGTGACCGACCGGGCCGCCGTGATCAACCTGCTGATCGGGGTGGGGGGCTATGCCATCTCCACCGGGGTGTTCCCGGCCTACCTGCACGGCGGGGACGGCATTGTGGCGGTGCCCCTCGAGGTGAACGAGCGCATTCAGGTGGGGGTGGTGACCCACCGGGACTACCTGCCCACCCGCCTGGGGGAGATATACCTTGCGGCGCTGCGGCGCATCGGGGCAGAAGCGGAGGCAGGTACGCTTTAAGGGCGTTGATGGATAAGATATAGTTTGAAACTATGTTTCGTGATAGTATTTTTGTTCTTTTCTATATCTGGAAGTGGCGATATAATGGGACCAGTACAATAATATCAATGCAGAGGAGGACCCACCATGCGCGACGAAACCCTGTGCCTGCACGCCGGCTATTCCCCGAAGAACACCGAACCCCGGGTGCTGCCGATTGTGCAGAGCACAACCTATGTGTACGACTCCACCGATGACGTGGGCGCCGTGTTTGACGACCCCACCAAAAGCCTGATCTATTCCCGCTTTGCCAACCCCACGGTGATGGCGGTGGAGGATAAGATCGCCGCGCTGGAGGGCGGTGTGGGCGCCATGTGCACCACCTCGGGCCAGGCGGCCACCCTGCTCAGCGTGCTGAACCTGTGCAAGGCCGGGGACAGCTTCATCAGCACCAACCAGATCTACGGTGGCACTGTCAACCTATTCTCCTTTACATTTGCCCAGCAAGGCATCGAGTGCATCTTTGTGGACGCAAACGCCTCCGACGAGGAGATCAACGCCGCCTTCAAGCCCAATACCAAGCTGGTGTTTGGCGAGACGCTGGCCAACCCGGCCCTCACTGTGCTGGACATCGAGCGTTTTGCCAGGCTGGCCCATGCCCACAATGTGCCGCTGATCATCGACAACACCTTTGCCACTCCGATTCTCTGCAAGCCCTTCGAGCACGGGGCCGACATCGTGATCCACTCCACTTCGAAGTACATGGACGGCCACGCCGTGCAGGTGGGCGGTGTGATTGTGGACAGCGGCAATTTCGACTGGCACAGCGGCAACTTCCCGGCGCTGACCACCCCGGACGAGAGCTACCACGGCATCATCTACACCGAGACCTACGGCAAGCTGGCCTACATTTTGAAGGTCCGGATGCAGCTGATGCGGGACTTTGGAATGTATCCGGCGGCCCACTCGGCCTTCCTGCTGAACCTGGGCCTCGAGACCCTGGCCCTGCGGATGGAACGCTATTGCCAAAACGCCCAGGCCGTGGCCGAGTACCTGCAAAAGCAACCGTTGGTGGAGTCGGTGACCTATCCGGGCCTGCCCGGCGACGCCAACCACGCCCTGGCCCAGAAGTACCTGCCCAAGGGCAGCAGCGGGGTGATCTCCCTGGTGATCAAGGGCGGCAAGGCGAACGCCGTGAAATTTATGGATGGCCTGAAACTGGCCTCCAACGAGGTGCATGTGGCCGACATCCGCACCTGTGTGCTGCACCCGGCCAGCGCCACCCACCGCCAGCTTACCGAGGAGCAGCTGGTTGCCGCCGGCATCCAGTCCGGGATGATCCGCCTCTCGGTTGGCCTCGAAAGTGTTGATGACATCCTCGAGGATCTGGCGCAGGCCTTCGCCCAAGTGTAACCCTGTAATATATTAAAAGGACGCTTTCACAAATGTGGAAGCGTCCTTTTTGGTGGGGCAATGTTTCGATTTCAGCTTGGTTTCTGGCGCAGGCGGCCGATGGCGGCCAGCACCAGCGCGACAATAAGGCAGCCGGGTATGCTGAACCAGTTGGAAAAATTGGGCTCCGCCTTCACGCCGGCCCAGACGATAATCCAGTCCACTGCCAGCATCAGCGCCGCGATGGCGGCCATGAGAACCGCGGTGGCATAGTACTTGTTTTTGATGTGCATGTAGGCCCGGAACACCCCGTAGCTGATGGCGGCAGAGACCAGCAGGCTGGGCAGCCCCAGAGAGGCGGCCCAGCCGTTGCCGCCGGTGAGGGCCTGCATTAAGAACAGGAAGGCGAGAATGGCGCCA
>JAJDIZ010000167.1 GCA_030266915.1 Ruminococcaceae bacterium OttesenSCG-928-D13
GGCAACCCGGCCGGCCCCGCCGCCCAGCAGGCGGCCGAGCTGCACCGCCAGTGGCTGAGCCGCACCTGGGGCGAGGGCAAGTACAGCGGCGAGGCCCACAAGAACCTGGCCCAGATGTATGTGGACGATGAGCGCTTTGCTGCCTACTATGAAAAGGCCGCCCCCGGCGCGGCAGTGATGCTGCGGGACGCGATTGCCGTCTATGTGGACAAACAAGACCAATAAAAGAACTGCCGCCCGGGTGGGCGGCAGTTCTTTTATTGACTTAGCAAAGCTTGAAAATGTGGTCCACTGAGACGGGCGGCGCCATGTCCTTGCAGAACAACTCCCACCACTTGGCCAGCGGCGGGTGTTCCATGTTCATCGCAAACAGCTTGGCGCCCCGGTTCTCCCCGGCGGCCACGCAGGCGCGAACGATGCCGTCCAGATTCTGGAATTCCTCCACCCCGCTGTCCAACACGGTGGTGACACCGTCCTTCACCTCGAACAGGGCGTGGCCCAGGTACTCGGGCCCATCCATCATCATGTAACCCTCCACATTGCCCTCAAACCGGCCGCCGTTCAGCAGCTCGATCACATCCGGCTCGTCGATGGGACGCATCGAAAGCATAAGAATCCTCCCCACTCACAACTTTACCACACGTTGGCGGTATGCTATACTCGTTTCATTCAAATCCAATCAAAAGGAGCTGCCCGCCATGGACCCCATCACCGGAACCTGGTCCCTGTATACCGTTGTGATCGCCGGCGTGATGGTGCTCATCAGCCTGGTGCTGATGGTGGTGCTGCTGGCACTGGCGATGCTCGGGCGGTTCCGCCGGCTGCCGATTGAGGACGGAGCCGCAGGCGCCGACATTCCCGAGCCGGAGGACGGCGAAGCGCCCGAAGACGATATCGAGCAGCTCTCCCTGCTGGACAACGCCATCTACCACGACCCGGATGACCTGTATGACGGTTTTGAACCCGAGCCCTCTCCCCCGCCCGCCGCCGTGACCAAAGCCGACGCCAAGGCGCTGGCGGAGGGATTTTCAGCCGAGGCCCCGCAGGCCAAGGCGGACAACAGAAGAAAGAGAAAATGGCGCCCCACCGGCCTGTGGCAGCTTGTTGCAGCAATGCTGGCCTGCATCCCGGCCCTGATGAGCGCCGCCTGGGTGGACAGCATCTACGGCCGCCTTGTCACCTTCACATTTGGGGCCGGCCTCAACCTGGCCCTGCTGGCCGCGCAGATATTCCTGATTGTATGGATGACCCGTTTGCAAAAACGGCTGCGGCAATCAGCCGACAGTTAAACCCGAGACACCCAAAGGTGCCTATGGGCCGCGTCACCATGTGCCGCTACCTTTATCTTTACCCTAATGATAATGACGCGATGATGCCGCGTCATTTTTTCTTGCTCTCCGGGCCGGTGGCGCTGGCCCGCAGGGCCTTCACCTCGGCGAGGGTCAGCTCCCGCCACTGGCCGGACTTCAGCATACCCAGCTTCACCGGACCCACGGCGTTGCGACGCAGCCGGGCCACGTCCAGCCCCACCGCCTCGCACATCCGGCGAATCTGCCGGTTTTTGCCCTCCTGCACCACAATCTCCAGCACACTGCGGCCCTCGCCGTCGGCCACCACCCGCACCCGGGCGGGCTGCGTGCGGCTGCCGTCGTCCAGCGTGACGCCCGCCGCCAGCTTTGCAATCTGCTCCTCGGTGGCCTGGGGCCGCACGGTGGCGCGGTAGAGCTTCGACACCTTGTGGCTCGGGTGGGTGATCTGGTTGGCAAACTCGCCGTCGTTGGTCAGCAGCAGCAGGCCCTCGCTGTTCATGTCGAGCCGCCCCACCGGGTACACCCGGTCTTCCACGCCGTCCAGCAGGTCCATCACCGTGCGGCGGCCCCGCTCGTCGCTGGCTGTGGTCAGGTAGCCCCGGGGCTTGTTCAGCATCAGGTAGCGGTATGTTTTGCGCCGCTCGGGCCGGATGGTCTGCCCGTCCACGCTCAGCATGTCCTTGGCCGGGTCCATGCTGTCGCCCAGCCCAACCGGGTGGCCGTTTACCTTCACCCGCCCGGCTTTAATCATCACCTCGGCGGCACGGCGGCTGCAGATGCCCCGCGCCGCCATCACTTTTTGTATGCGCTCTCTTGCCAAATTATCCTCTTTCCGACAGGGACTTTCGCCCTATATTTACGGTTCCTCGGGTTCGGCCTCGATCACTATGGCGTCGCCCTCCACCTCCACAGTCACCTCGGGGGCGGGGGGCGGGGCCTTCTGCTTGCCGCCCTTGTCCTTGCTCACCAGGCCCTGCACCTTGTCAATCACCTCGGGGAGCATGTTGAGGGCGCGGTCCAGGGTGCCGCCGTTCTTGTCGGCCAACTGGATCATCCGCACGCTGCCGCCGTGCAGCACCAGAAAGGCCACCGGCGTGATGCTGACCCCGGCGCCGCTGCCGCCGCCGAACAGGTCCTTCGGGGCCTTGCTGCTCACAAAATCGCTGCCGCCCGAGGTGAAGCCGAAGGTCACCTTGCTCACCGGCAGGATGGTGGTGCCGTCCGCCGTGGTGATGGGGTTGCCGATGATGGTGTTGGAGTCCACCATCTCGCGGATGCGCTCCAGTGTCACATTCATCAGGCCCTGGATGGGATGGTCGCCGTTTCCGTTTGCCATTTGGTTTCTCCTTTTATTTCCTGCCGCCTGCTTTTATGCCGCCGTGCTGTTTTTTGCGGTTTGTTTTGCCTGCCAGCGCCCTTTAAGGCGCCCCCGCAGCCCGTTTGCGGGCCAGCGCCTGCCGGTAGGCCCTGCGGCTCATCCGCCGCCTGCCCGAAAGGTAAGCTTTCAGGAATTTGTAGCCCATCACGAACAGTATACCCGGACAGAACACAAATTTACAAGCGAAACAGAGCTCATCTTTATACTGACCCGTAAAATCCGGGATAACCACCAGCTTTTTGTACTTGATGTTCAGCCAGTTGGCAAGCACCCCGCGCGCGGTGCCGATGGCCGTCTGCGCCTGCCCGCAGCGCACGGCGGTGTCGCTGGCGTCCTCGGCGTGCACCGGCAGCACCACCGAGACGCCCCGGATGCGCAGGTGGCGGAAAAATGCCTTCATCGCCGCCGCCCCGGCCCGCGCCAGCCGTTTGATCAGGGCGGCGGTCTGCTGGGGTGTGCGCTTCTTTTTCTCTTGTTCAGCCTCAGTGTCCCGGTCTTCGGCCTTGTCCTTTTTGGGCTTTTTCTCGGGTTTGCTCTGGCTGCCGGCCAGCCGCTTTTGCAGCCAGGGGCCCATCGGGAACACCCGCAGCCGGATGAACAGCACCCGCACCCACACCGAAAACTGCCCGCCGCCGTACTTCACCTTCACCGAGGCAGGCACCGCCATCACCAGCGCAAAAAGCGCCAGCAGGCCCAGCAG
>JAJDIZ010000168.1 GCA_030266915.1 Ruminococcaceae bacterium OttesenSCG-928-D13
ATCCCCGATGTTTTTCACGGTGTCGGTCAGAGTGATTTCGTTTTTGGTCTTGGAGCAATCGATGGTGCGCTTCAAAAGCAGCTTCGGGGCAAAAACTGCCGCGTGGCGCATCTGGGCGGTGATGCGGATGTTCTCCTCGTCCATCTCCCAGAAAATGTGCTCGGCCGGCGTGCTGCCAATGGCTCCGTGCATCGGCAGCTTTTCGCCGGCGTCCTCAGAGGGGCTGCCCGCCGTCAGCAGGCCGCAGGTGGTGAGGAACCCGGCCGTGAAGCTTTTCAGCCAGCCCATGTCCTTATCGTCGTAGTAAGCCGGGCCAACGTAGCCGCTGGCTGAGAAAAAGCCGAAATTGTCCCCCTTGAAGCTGAGGCGGTAGATGTCGGCGCAGCGGTCGGCCACCACGTTGAACTCAAGGCCCAGACCGTTTTTCACCTCAAGCAAGCGCAAGCCGTCGCCCTTGCCGCCTATCAGGCGATGCTCCTCCACGCCGCAGAGCTGGCTGTCGTGGCCGATGTAATTCTCGAGCATGATGCCGTCCTCCCTTTCAGGCAGTTGTTGTGAACCGGTATTCGGTGGTGTGGCTGTATATCTCTCCCGCGCGCAGCACCGGGCTTGGGAAGTGGGTCACCTCCACCGCATTGGGGAAGTACTGGGTTTCGAGGCAGAAGCCCTCCCGGCGGCCATACACCGCGCCCTCCTTGCCGGGGATGCCGTTCATGAAGTTGCCGCCGTAGAGCTGGACACCGGGCTTCGTGGTCCAGACCTCCATCACCCGGCCGCTCACCGGCTCGGTGGCGGTGACCGCCTTTTCCAGCAGGCCCCGGCCGGTTTTTTTTAGCACAAAGTTGTGGTCATAGCCACCGGCGGCTTTCAGCTGCGGGTCGTCCGCGTCGGCGCGAAGGCCCAGCGTGGTGGGGTTTGTGAAGTCAAACACCGTGCCGGCCACCGGGGTCACCGCGCCCATCGGCAGGATGGCGTCGTTCACCGGGGTGTAGTAGTCGGCCTCGATCTCCAAAATGTGGGCGGCCACCGGCCCGGCGGCATGGCCCGCCAGATTAAAATAGGCGTGGTTGGTCAGGTTGATGATTGTATCGGCGTCGCACACGGCGTGGTAGGCAATGCGCAGCACGTTGTCCGCCGTGAAGGTGTAGACCACCCGCACCATCAGGTTGCCGGGGTAGCCCTCGTCGCCGTCGGGGCTGTGCAGGCTGAACTCGATGGAGCTGTCATCAAGCACCTTGGTGTTCCACAGCCGAACGTCGTAGCCCTCGGCACCGCCGTGCAGGCTGTTTTTGTCGTCGTTCGCGGCCAGTTTGTAGGTTTTGCCGTTCAGCACAAACTCGGCGTTCCGAATGCGGTTGGCATAGCGCCCGCACACCGCCCCAAAATAGCGCCCGCCCGCCAGATTGTCCCCTGGGGAGGCAAAGCCCAGCGCCACGTCGGCAAGGGCGCCGGCCTTGTCCGGCACCAGAATGCCGTTCACCCGGGCGCCAAAATCGCTGAGCATCACCGCCGCGCCCCCCGCGCCGCTGATGGTATACAGATGGACCTGCCGCCCGTCCGGCAGCGGGCCGTAAACCGTTTTTTCAATCGCCATGGCCATCTCCTTTGCCTCATTAAGCTATTGCGGCTGTTGCCGTCTTGCTGTTGAAAATCTCGCATTTTGCCGGCGGCTTGCCGCCGCGTTCTCAGTTTAACATTATCGTTAATAATTTACAACATAAAAAATGTTGCCTTTGACCGTGGTGACGAAACTAGCGCCGCCATGGGCCGGGGCATTCAGGAGCGAGCCTAGGGCTAAGGATAGGCGAAGCCTGCGAGTGGAGGAATGCCTCGGCACATGGCGGCGCGGCCCGCATTCATTTGCCTGTATCCAAACCATATAGCCAGCTAATTAATATCCTGCACGGTGGCGCCGGGCACCAGCTCGGTGCGGGTGAATTTTTGACACACCACCTTGCTGCTGTCCGGGCCGGCAATCTTTTCCAGCAGGCACTTGAGGGCGGCGGCGGCCATCTCCCGTATTTTGATGTCCACCGTGGTGAGGGGCACCGGCAGGTTAATGCAGGACTGGATATAGTCGAAGCCTACAATCGAGATATCCTGCGGCACCCGCACCCCGTTTTGCTGCAGGTGGGCCATGGCCGAAAGGGCCACAAGGTCGCTGTAGGCAAACACGGCCGTGATGTCCGGCCGCTGCCGCAGCATGCCCATCAGCTGCTGGCCGACGTCGCCCGCCAAAATGGACACCTCGCGCACCAGGTCGGGCTGCACCGGCAGCCCGGCGGCCTCGTGGGCGGCGCGATAGCCGGCCTGCCGGTCCCGGGCGCTGGAGTTATGGGCGGCCAGCCCGTTCAGCAGCAGGATGTTGCGGTGGCCCTTCTCAATCAAATGCGCCGTGGCCTGGTAGCCGCCCAGCTTGTCATCCCCCACGCAAAAGTCGGCGTTGACGCTCTCGAAATGGCGCGCGAACTGGACGAAAGGGGTGCCGGAGCCCATCAGCATCCGGGTGTTGTCCAGGCTTTGCTGGGCCGGGCCGAAGATGATGCCGTCCACGTTTTTTTGCAGGGCGGTTTTGATGGCGTTCTGCTCAAACGCGCCGCTCTCAGAGGTGTTCAGCAGAATGGTGGAGTAGCCCTGTTCCCGGGCGCCTCGCTCGATTTCCACCAAAGCGAAAGCGTAGAACAGGTTCGAGATGTCGGGGATGATGACCGCGATGGTGTTGGTGCGCCCAAGGCGCAGGGACGAGGCCAGCGCGTTGTTGTGGTAGCCCATCTCACGGGCCACCTCGCGTATCCGTTCCCGGGTTTCCACGGCGATGTCGGGCATGTTGCGCAGTGCGCGGGAAACAGTGTTGATGCTGTACCCGGTTTTTTGCGCTATATCTTTTAAAGTTGGCCTTTGCACCGGTCCGTTTCCCATTGTTTCACCCTTTTTTTACCGCGGGGAGGCTCCAAATTATTAACCTTAATGTAACACTGTGGCCATGATAACACACCGGGCTTTCTTTTTCAATGCTTTGTCGCAACGGGCGGCTACCCGGCGCGCTCCTGACCAAGCTGCGCCGTGCAGGGCCTTAAAATCCCCACCGGGGTGCACTGGTCGCTCTGGCCCAGCGGGTTCTGGGCCAGCAGCTCCAGCGTCAGGGCCTCGTCCACCGGGTGGCTGGCCCCAAGGATGCGCCCGCCGAAGTCGTTCAGGTCCACCACCAGCACGGTGGCGCCGTCCAGCAGCTTCGAGAGCGCCTTCGCGGCCCGACGGGGCTGGCTTGGCCCCAGCACCACATACCGGTTGTAGGGCGGGATGGTCCAGTGGCATGGGCCGTCAATGGCGGCGGCCCGCCAGCCGGTGACCCGGTAGAACCAGCCCTTCCGGCCCAGCAGCTTGCCC
>JAJDIZ010000169.1 GCA_030266915.1 Ruminococcaceae bacterium OttesenSCG-928-D13
TACTTGTCCCATTTTGTCTTTCATGCGTCGGCCGTGGGATTTTCTGTCTCAATTAGCCCAGAAAAAGTATTCAAAACCGGTGGCATTCCCCCGCGCCTTCTGCTATACTATTAAGGCGTTCGAATATCCTGTAAGCGCCTCCGTCGGAAATGGAAGGATGGGGGCAACAAAACCAGGGCCGCTTTCCCGGCCCCGATTACTGGAGGTAGATCAATTTGAGCACAAAGTATCTGTACCTGTTCACCGAAGGCGACAAAGACATGCGCAACCTGCTGGGCGGCAAGGGCGCCAACCTTGCCGAGATGACCAACGCCGGCCTGCCGGTGCCCCAGGGCTTCACCGTCACCACCGAGGCCTGCACCCGCTACTATGACGACGGCCGCAAAATTGCCCCCGAAATTCAGGAAGCAATTTTTGAGTACATGGGCAAGATTGAGGAGATCACCGGCAAGAAGTTCGGCGACAAGGCGAACCCGCTGCTGGTGAGCGTGCGCAGCGGCAGCCGCGCCTCGATGCCCGGCATGATGGATACCATCCTGAACCTTGGCCTGAACGACGAGGTGGTGGAAGGCCTGGCCGCCAAAACCGGCAACCCCCGTTTTGCCTACGACAGCTACCGCCGCTTCATCCAGATGTTCTCCGACGTCGTGATGGAGCAGCCCAAGACCGAGTATGAGAAAATCATCGACGAGATGAAAGAAAAACGCGGCGTCACCGAAGACACCGCGCTGACTGCCGAAGACCTGAAGGAGCTGGTGGGCGAGTTCAAGGCCCGCTACAAGCAAAACCAGGGGGTGGACTTCCCCTCCGACCCGAAGGTGCAGCTCATCGAGGCGGTGCGCGCCGTGTTCCGCAGCTGGGACAACCCCCGCGCCAACACCTACCGCCGCATGAACGAGATCCCCTACGACTGGGGCACCGCGGTGAACGTGCAGAGCATGGTGTTCGGCAACTCCGGCGATACCTCCGGCACCGGCGTGGCCTTCACCCGCAACCCGGCCACCGGCGAGAAGGCCCTGTTCGGCGAGTACCTGATCAACGCCCAGGGCGAGGACGTGGTGGCCGGCATCCGCACCCCCTCCCCGATCAGCCATCTTGAGCAGCAGATGCCCGAGGTGTACAAGGAGTTCGTGGAGATTGCCAAAAAGCTGGAAGACCACTACCGCGACATGCAGGACATGGAGTTCACCATTGAGGACAAGAAACTCTACATGCTGCAAACCCGCAGCGGCAAGCGCACCGCCGCCGCCGCTTTGAAGGTGGCTGTGGACCTGGTTGACGAGGGAATGATCACCGAGAAGGAAGCGGTGATGCGCGTGGAGCCGAAGCAGCTGGACAGCCTGCTGCATCCCCAGTTCGACGCCACCGCCCTGAAGGCCGCCAAGCTGCTGGGCAAGGGCCTGGCCGCCAGCCCCGGCGCCGCCGCCGGCCAGGTGGTGTTCTCCGCCGAGGAGGCCGCCAGCTGGCACGCCGCCGGCAAGAAAATCATTCTGGTGCGGCTGGAGACCAGCCCCGAGGACATCGAGGGCATGGCCGTGGCCCAGGGCATCCTCACCGCCCGCGGCGGCATGACCAGCCACGCTGCCGTGGTGGCCCGCGGCATGGGCACCTGCTGCGTGTCCGGTGTGGGCGAAATGGTTGTGGATTACGACAAAAAGCAGTTCACCCTTGGCGGCGAGGTTGTCAAGGAGGGCGACTTCATCTCCCTGGACGGCAGCACCGGCAACGTGTACGGCGGGGCCGTGGCCACCACCGAGGCCTCGATCTCCGGCGACTTTGACCGCCTGATGAAGTGGGCCGACGACGCCCGCCAGCTGCAGGTGTACGCCAACGCCGACAACCCGAAGGACGCAAAGCAGGGTTCCGACTTCGGCAGCGAGGGCATCGGCCTGTGCCGCACCGAGCACATGTTCTTCGAGGCCAGCCGCATCAAGGCGATGCGCGAGATGATCGTGGCCACCGAGAAGGAGGCACGCGAGAAGGCGCTTGAGAAGCTGCTTCCCTTCCAGCAGAGCGACTTTGAAGGCATCTTCGAGGTGATGGGCGAGCGCGACGTGGTGATCCGTTTCCTGGACCCGCCGCTGCACGAGTTCCTGCCCACCGAGGAGAATGACATCAAGGAGATTTCCGCCGAGCTGGGCATGACCGTCCAGGCGCTGAAGGATGTCATCGCCAGCCTGCACGAGTTCAACCCGATGATGGGCCACCGCGGCGTGCGCCTCTCGGTTAGCTATCCTGAAATTGCCGTGATGCAGACCACCGCCGTCATCAAGGCCGCCCTGGCCGTGGCGAAGAAGACCGGCAAGAAGATCACCCCGCAGATCATGATTCCGCTGGTGGGCGAGGTGAAGGAGTTCCGCTTCGTGAAGAACTTCGTGGTGGAAACCGCCGACAAGCTGATCAAGGACGCCGGCAGCGACATGAAGTACGAAGTGGGCACAATGATCGAGATTCCCCGCGCCTGCCTGACCGCCGACGAGATTGCCGCCGAGGCCGACTTCTTCAGCTTTGGTACCAACGACCTGACCCAGATGACCTTCGGCTTCTCCCGCGACGACGCCGGCAAGTTCCTGGATTACTACTACGAGAACAAAATCTACGAGAGCGACCCGTTTGCCCATCTGGACCAGAAGGGCGTGGGCATCCTCGTGGAGATGGCCTGCAAG
Source organism: Ruminococcaceae bacterium OttesenSCG-928-D13 (assembly GCA_030266915.1). Taxonomy (GTDB): domain Bacteria; phylum Bacillota; class Clostridia; order Oscillospirales; family Ruminococcaceae; genus JAAYCI01. Next base: position 2,667 of record JAJDIZ010000169.1, read on the forward strand.
AAGGGCCGCGCCGCCAACGCCAAGATTCATCTTGGCATCTGCGGCGAGCACGGCGGCGACCCCACCAGCGTGGAGTTCTGCCACAGCGCCGGGCTGGACTATGTGAGCTGCTCCCCCTTCCGGGTGCCCATCGCCCGGCTGGCCGCCGCTCAGGCCGCCATCAAGAACCCCCGGTAAGCCTGTTTGTAACATACCCCAGCAAGCAGCGAGGTGCGCAGCCAAACGGCGCGCACCTCGCTTTTATTTTCACTTTCCCCGAAATGTTGAAAGCGCCAGCCCAAATCCTTCGTTATATATTATAGAACAGCTTCAACTGCAATACCCCTGAATGAAAGGACGGGGCCCCATGTATTACTACGATCTTAAAAGAGAAAAAAGCTCTATTGCCTTCTGTGTGGTGATGTCGGTCGTCACCTGCGGTATTTTCGGCATCTACTGGTATTACTGCATCGCCCGGGCCTATTACAACTCAAACACCCCCAGCCGGGTGGACACCTCCCCCGGGATGGTGATTCTGCTGAACATCATCACCTGTGGCATCTATGGCCACTATATGTTCTACAAATGGGGCAAACAGACGCCGGAATTGTTTTACCAGTACAACCGCTACGGTGAAGACCGATCGGTGCTCTACCTGGTGCTCTCGCTGCTGGATTACCTGACCGGTGGCATCACCGGCCTCATCGCCATGTGTCTGATCCAGAGCGACATCAATCAGCT
>JAJDIZ010000017.1 GCA_030266915.1 Ruminococcaceae bacterium OttesenSCG-928-D13
GCTGATGAACTCGCTCTCCAGCATATCCTTGATGGTGAGCTTGAAGGTGATGGCCGCCACCTCGGCGTCGGCCGGAAGCTCCATCGCCTCGCGGAAGGTGCTCTCGTTCTCCATCACCGTGGCTGTGGGGGTGGAGATATCGATGGTCTTGCCCAAAAACTCAGCCAGCGCCGTGGCCGACGAACCCATCATCTGGTTCATCACCTCGCAGGCAGCCGAGATGGAGAGCTCATCGAACACAAAATCGTCGCTGGGCGGGTCGGGAATGCCCATCAACGTATTCAGAATCATCTGCATGTCGTGCTGGCGGAACACCATCACGTTGCTGCCGGTGATGCCGGTGGTGTAAACAATCTTCACCAGCAGGGCCGGCTCGTAGTGCTCATACCGTATTTCGTTAAGCCGCTGAATTTCAACTACTGGCGTGGTAATTTCGACCTGCCGGTCCAACATCTGGGACACGGCGGTAGCCGCCGAGCCCATGCTGATGTTCATCACTTCGCCAATGGCGTCCTTCTCCAACGGGGAGAGCACAATTCCCTCCGCCTGGTTGGTCCCCATAGACATAACTCCTCTTCAAGTGGATTTGCGTGGGTTTTGGCGCCTATTCGCCGCCGGGCTGGGGGGCGTCCTCCAGCAGATCGATGATTTTGATGGCCTTGCGGTTCCGGCTCTCACCAAGCTGGGCCGTGAACCAGGGGGCGTCGTCCACCTCCACCCGCACGATGCCATTCATCGGCTTTGAGAGGGGGATGATATCGTTGGGCCGCAGCCGCAATGCGTCCGCCACATCGATGGTGGTCTCATCAAACACTGCGCGCATCCTCAGGTCCGAGTCATCCAGGGCGGCACGGATCAGCTCCTTGCGCATGTTGTCCAGCCGCTCGTTGCTCATCTTGGTGGAGATGCGTGCGTATTTCGAGGTGAACTCGCCCATGTAGCTCTCGAGCCCCATGGCCGGGATGCAAACAGAGAGTGTGCCCTCCATGTCCCGCAGCTTCACCTGCATAACCACGATCACCACGATGTCCTCGGGGGCGTAAACCTGGATGAGGCGCGGGTTGGTCTCCAGGCTGGAGAGTTCCCCTGTCACGTCCAGATGGTCACGCCAGGCGTCCACCAGAAACCCGGTGATCTTGAGGTAGATGTCGTTCATGATGGCCAGCTCGATATCGGTGAAGTCCCTTTGCAAGGCAGACCCGCCGCCGGCCCCGCCCAAAAGGCGGTCTATCAGGAAAAAGGCCAGGTTGTTGGACATATCCAGCATCAGGGTGGCATCCGGCAGGTTGATGTTCGCCGGCTTCATGTCCACCAGGCCGATCAGCGCAGTGTCGGGCAAAGCGTTGTTGTACTCGTAGTACCGCTGCTCCTCCACCTGCATCACGCTGATGTCACAAAATACACGCAGGATACCAGAGAAATAGGAGCTGAGCACCCGGCCCATATTTTCGTGCAAACTGTCTATTGTGCGCAGCTGTTCTTTGGTGAATTTTTTGGGAGAATAAAAGTCGTAAACTTTTACATTCGCGCCCTCGTCCTCCTCGGTGGTCACCTCTTCGCCAGACGAAATACTATTAAGCAGCGCATCTATCTGGCTTTGGCTGAGTACCTCAGGCACCGAACGTCCCCCCTTTCCTGCTGGTTTTTTGCCTTACCCAACTATTATACCACTAATCGAGTTTTTGTACCAGAAATTCCGTCACTTAATTTGAAGTTACCCGGTTATATATTTCTCTCAGCTCTTCATCTGTCAGGTCGCCCAGGTTAACTTCGCGCTGTGCCTCCATCGCCATGGCATCGTCTATCGCGTTGGCGGGCAGCTCGTTTGACTCGCCCTGGAAGAACTGGGTGTCGTCATCCGGGAAATAGACACGCTGGGCCTCGGCCAGGGCCATCAGCAGGTTGTCGGCGTTGTTGCCCACCACGATGATATCCACCCGGCGGTTCTTCACAAACTCGTTCATGTCGCCGTTGTCGGCAATCGGGTAGTGGCGGCCGTAGGCCACGGTGTGCATCTTGTAGGGGGAGAACTTTGTCACCCGCTCGAGATAGCTGGCCACCAGGGCGGCACGGGCGTTACTCAGCACCCAGTCATCGGTGGCGCTGCCCTGAATCGAGGCGGTGTGGCCAATAATGTCTACCTGCAAAATCGCGTCCTCTATCTCCACAAAGGCGCCGCCCATGTAGTCAAGGAAATCCATCGCTTCGGCGCTCAGCTGGGCCGAATCCCCGGCGTACACCAGGTTGTTGGTCAGCCGGATAAACACCGCGCCGCTCTCGCCGATCTCGATCTCAACCTTGCCCTCCAGCGCTTGTTCCTCGATATACTGTGAAATATCCTCGTATATCTGCTTCATGTCGGCGGGCATATCCTGCACCGGGTCCAGGGTTTCGCCGGTGGTGGGGGTCTCGTCGCCGTAGTCGTCACCGGTGGCGTCGGGCCGGGTTACGCTGGACAGGTTCACCGGCGAAGGGCCAAACTGGTTGCGCATCGCTTCCACGAAGGCGTTGTACTTGCTCTCCTCCACGGTGCTCATGGCAAACAGCAGCACGAAGAAGCACAGCAGCAGCGTCACAAGGTCGCCGTAGGTGTCCATATAGTTATACTTTTTGCCCTCTGGCTTTGGCTTTTTGGCCACTGCGCTCACCGCCTTTCAATAAGGGTCTCAGGCATGAGCGGGACGGAGCTTAGCCCTCGTCGCCGCCTTTGCTCTTCTTGCCTTTTTTCTTCTGGGTCACGAGAAGGTTCAGCTTCTCCTCGATGAATTTCGGGTTTTCGCCGGCCTGGATGGCCTCCACGCCCTGGCAGATCAGCTCCAGGCAGAGGTATTCCTCGTCGTGCCGCACCTGCAGCTTGTTGGCCATCGGGCTGAAGATCAGGTTGGCCAGGAAGGAGCCGTACAGCGTGGTGAGCAAGGCCACGGCCATGGCCGGGCCGATGGAGTTGGGGTCACTCATGTCCTTCAGCATGTTCACCAGGCCGATCAGGGTACCGATCATGCCGAAGCCGGGGGCGAAGGCCGCGCCCATGTCCATGAAGTTTTTGCCGATGCCGTGGCGCTCGTCCAGCTTGTCCAGTTCGGCCTCAAGCAGGGCGTGCACCTTCTCGGGCTCCACCGAGTCCACCACCAGCATCAGGCTGCTTTTCAGGAACTGGTCACTGGTGCCGGCCAGCTTGTCCTCCAGGCTCAGCAGGCCCTTCACGCGGGCCTCCTTGGCGAAGTCGATGATCTGCTCGATGTAGTCCTGGGGGTTGTACTTGTTGGGCATGAAGCAGATGCCCACCAGCTTCGGGAACTTGGCCCAGGTGGAGATCGGGAAGGCCACCATCAGCGCCGCAAAACAGCCGCCAATCGTGATGGCGATGGAAGGCACGTCCACAAAGCTGTCCACAAAGTTCGAGACGCGGAAAGCGCCGAGCTGCTCGAACTGGGGCATCTCAATCTGCTCCCACCGCGCGTGGGACTCCTCCCAATCGCCGTAGGCCTCGTTAAACTCCTCGTCGGTCAGGTACATCTCCCGCACCGGCGCAATCGGCTCGTCCGGTGGCGTGGTGAACGAAATGCCGAACAGTATCAGACCCAGGCCGAGAAGCAGCCCGATGATGGTCATGATATCTATCGCCTTTTTGCCGCTTTTTTTCTTGCCGCCGCCCTCATCCAAAACTAATCCCTCCTAAGCAGGCCTTCGAAGAGGCTCCGTTTATATTTTCGGCTGGCCTCCACCACTTCCTCGGCCGTCTCTTTCACGATATACAGGTTATCCGTTGTCAGGCGGATGGTGGTGTCCGGGTTTTCCTGAATGGTCTCGATCAGGTCGCAATTCAGGATAAACTCCACGCCGTTCAGCTTGTGCAGTGTGATCATAGGTGCTCCTTTTATGGCGTGGTGGCGGAGTGGTGTTCGTCCGCCGCTGCCACCGGCAAAGCAGGCATGCGATGCGCCTGTCTGCTTTGCCCGTGGCAGCAGGATAAATCCTGCTGCCACGCCATGATATTGTTCAGCCGTGCTCAGGGCCCACTGACCACCGCTATCCTGCTCATCATGCCTTACCGTTTCAGGTTGATCAGTTCTTCAAGCATGGTGTCGGACACGGTGATGATGCGGCTGTTGGCCTGGTAGCCGCGCTGGGTGGTGATCATGTCGGAGAACTCGCGGGACAGGTCCACGTTGGAGAGTTCCAGCGTGCCGCTGACCAGCTGGCCGGAGCCGTTCATGCCGGCCTGGGTGAGCTGGGCTTCACCCGAGTTGGCGCTGACGGTGTAGTTGGAGCTGCCGGCCTGGTTGAGGCCCGCGGGGTTGGCGAAGGTGGCCAGGTCGATGCGGCCGATGATAACTTCCTTACCCTGGGCGTCCTTGCCGGAGACGATGCCGTTGGGGGCAACGTAGATCTCGGTCATGTCTGCCACGGTCTGGGGGCCGCCCTCGGTGCCGCCGCGCAGGGCGAAGGAGGTGGAGGAGAAGCCCATGGCGAAGGACGGGCCGCTGGCGATGGCCGCCGGGTTGCTGCCGTCGTTGGTCAGGTCGGCGCCGGTCAGCGGGGGGAACAGCGGGTTCGCGCCTGCAACAGTGCTTGCGGCCGTTGCCGGGGTGCCGTTGACGTTCAGGGTCGGGTTGGCGGCGGTGCCGGCCAGCTTGTTGGTCAGCACCAGATTGCCGCTGTCCAGGCTGGCGGTGTAGGTGAGGGTGCTGTTGGCGTTGATCTGGTCAACCAGCCAACTCATCTGGGCGGCTACCGAACCATGGCCGGCGGCGGGCACGTTGAAGGTGGTGGTGGTGGTGCCGTCGCTGATGGCATAGGTGCCGCCTCCGGGCACAACCGCGCCGGGAGCGGTGTAGGTGCCGGCCGCCTTCGTGCCGGTGTCCTGGTAGGCGTCGAAGATGGTGCCAAAGGAGGGACGGGCCATCTCAACGTAGTCGGTCTCGCTGATGCCGTCGCGCCGCAGCATGAACTTGCCGCTGCCGCTCTTGCTGTTGTCAACCGTACCTTCGTAGGTTATGCCGTCGATTTCCATCGTGAAGGTGAAGGTGCTGTTGGTGTCGTCGTAGGCGCACTCGAACTTCGTCACCTCGGGCGGGGTGCTGGTGAACTTCTCACCGAAGGTGTTGCCCACCTTGCCGGTGGGGTACACCCCGCCGAAAATGGAATCGGTGGTGGAGAAGTTCACCTTGCCCAGCTGGATGCTGTAGTCCACGCTCACGATCTCGGAGGCGCGGTAGCCCTCGGGACGGGGCATGTTGGTGGTGGTAAACGGGTCGTCGGCCGCCGCGCCGGTGTAGGCCACGGTGAAGTTGCCGGCCGGGTGGGGGCCGCCGTTGGCCGTGGTGATGGCCTGGTTGATGGCGGTGTTAAACTCGGTGAGGTTTTTGTACATGTTATCCGGATGCATCGTGATGATGATGCCGGTGGAGGAAATCGAGGCCTTCACTTCGCCGTCGGCAAGGGAGCTGTCGGTGCTGAAGTTGAAGTTCAGGTTGCCGTCGGTGGTGTTTTTCTCGGCGGTGATGGTGAACTCTTTGCCGTTCACGCTCTGCACCACGCTGGAGGGGGTGGCGGGCACCGGGGGCAGCACCACCTGGATGCGGTCGCTGCCGGGGGCCTTGCCGGTGGGGTCGCCGTTGATGCCGAGCACGAAGTTGCCCTGCATGTCCACCAGGTTGCCGGCGGCGTCGAAGCCCAGCATGCCGGCACGGGTGTAGTACTTGTTGCCGGCCTCGTCTTCCACCTGGAAGAAGCCGTCGCCGTCGATGGCCAGGTCCATGGTCTGGTCGGTCATCGAGAAGGTGGAGCGGCCCATCATCAGGTCCACGCTGCCCACCTGGGAGCCGTAGCCCACCGAGGAGGGGTTCACGCCGCCCACGGCGTTGGTGGGCTGGCTGGCGGTGCGCACGCTTTGGTAGTAGATGTCGCGGAAGGTGGTGCGGCCGCTTTTGAAGCCGTAGGTGTTCACGTTGGCGATGTTGTTACCGATGGTGTCCATCCGGGTCTGGTGGGAACGCAGACCGGAAACACCGGAGTACATAGAACGTACCATAAATCAATTCTCCTGTAGTTTCGCCCTTGGGCGAAAAGATGTGTGAATTGATACCGTCACAGGGGGCGGCCGCCCGCCGGCTGAAACCAGCCTCGGCTTGGCGGCACCGGGAAAAGCCCGCTCGGGCGCGTCGGCACGGAATGACAAAAACCGCGCTTTGCGCCGCAAATCAGCCTCTCCCGCATTGGGAACCCGTCAGGCATTCGGGGTTCCTAAGCTTCCTGCAATAGGGCCAGCTTAAACAATGACGGTACCATCGATATTGGTGAAAACGCTGCCCTGGCGGGCCTGGCCGTCCACGGTCACCACACGTCCGGCGGCGGCGTTGACGATGTAAGCGTCTTCGTCGATCAAGATCAATGCATCCCGCAGGCCTTTTTCCTGCGCCAGGCGCATCCCCTGGTTGAGCCTTTCGAGATTCTGTTCTGAAACGTCGATTTTCCGTTCCATCACACGGTTTACCGCGTGCTTCGAAAATGCGGTGTTGCTGCCCGCCTCCAGCTGCTGTTTCAGCACGTTCACAAAGGAGTTTGTCTCCTGTGCGGCGCCGGTTTGCTGGGTCTGGATTGATGGGGCGGCGGCTGGTACACCGGTGATGATCGGCCGCGTCAGTTTTGGGTCGATCGGTGCCATATGCCTAACCTCCTTGTCGGGCTATGGGTCATTATGCGTCCTTGGTCTTGGTGACGGCCTGCTGGTAAACTGCCTGGTCGCCGTTCTGGTTTCTCACCACGATGTTGATGAAATAGGTTTTGCCGGGCTCGAGGCCGGTGATGTCGAAATTGGTGTCGGTAAGGTCCTCGCCCACCAGCTCGCCGTTTTTCTTCACGCCTGCAAGGCTGGAGAAATCCACCTGCCCGTTGTCGGTGATGTAAACGTCGTAGCGCAGCTCGCCCTTGCGGAGCTCGTCGGAAATCGGGGCCTCCCAGCGGATGCTGATGCTGTTTTCGCCCTGCTTGTTCACGATGGGCTGCATCTTGCCCGCGTTTTCCAGGTCGGTCTGGGTCACCGAGTTGCCGGTGGAATTGATGTTCATGATCTGGTTCAGCTCGTACTGCTTGCCGTTCACCGTGATCAGGTACTCGTTGTTGGACAGGCTGATGCTGGTGACAACGCCGGTTTCGCTTTTCACGCTGCCGCCAAGGCCGAGGCTTGCCACCGTAACGGTTTTGCCCACCAGGCTGGAAACGTAGCTTGTCTGGGAATAGTAGCTCAGCTCCTGCATCGACTGCATTGTGGCAAACTGGGCCATCTGGGTGACATACTGGCTGTCATCGGCCGGGTTCATAAAGTCCTGGTTGGTCATCTGGGCGATCATCAGGTTCAGAAAATCGTCAACCTTCACGCCGCCGTCGTCGGTTTCGTAGGGGGTGTTGACGGTGATGCCGCCCACCTGGGTGCCGTTGTTGCCAACGTTCCGGATACCACTCATTGGGAATCATCTCCTTTCTTCTGAGATTGTGTTTCTGCTTTGGATCGGTTCTTGCGGCTAGATGTAGGTGTCAAGGGCCGCGTAGGGGGTGTTGCGGTCAGTGGCTTCAGCTGTTTCAACCACGCCCAGGGGCTCGTCGCCGTAGTAGGCGGCGCCATGCATCGGCCGGCCGTCGTTCTGCTTGCTTTGGCCGTCCTGCTGCTGGTTCATCATCTCGTACTGTTCCTGTGAGAGGATGGACCCCACTTCCACGTCCAGCGGTTTCATCACCACGCGCATCGCGTCGATCTGGTCTGCCAGCAGCGCCTGGGTCTCGGGGTTCTGGGCCACGATGGTCAGCTGCATGCTGCCTTCGGCGGACTTGGTCAGCTGGATGGTCACCTCGCCCAGTTCCTCCGGGTTCAGTTTCACGGTCAGCTGTTCCTCGCCGGCCTTGAGGGCCTGGTCCACTGCCTGGGTGAGCTGGAATTCGGGGGCGGGCAGGGGCTGTTCGGCTTCGGTCGTCAGCGGTTGCTGCACCTGTGGGGCCAGCGCGGTGTTCCGCAGATAGACACCGGAGTCCACCCGTTCCTGCAGGGCGTCGATGTCGAGGCCGTCGTCGGTGTCGGTGGTGGCGGCGGGTTTGCTTGCCCCAAGTTCCACATGGTCGCTCAGCTGCTGCTTTGCGGTGCGCACAGCGGCTTCAAATGTGATGCCGCCAGCCGCGGCCGGTTGGGCTGCCGCCTGCTCGCCGGTGGTGACTTTGGCCTCCACAGCCTGGCCGGTCTTTTGGTCTTGGCTCTGGGTCTGTGCCGCCTGCAGCTTTGCGTTGGCGTTTGCCTGGGCGGTTGCCAGGGCCAGCATGGCCGTGTTGTCGCTGCCCTCGCCCAGCATGGAGGAAATGTCGTTCATGCCGGAGAGTTGTTGGGTGGCTGCGCTTGTGGCGGACTGTGTCTGCACATCGGCTACCAGTTTCATGATCTCGGTGGCGTCGCCGCTTTGCATGGTGGTAAGCACTGAACCGCTGTTGTTGTTCAAAACAGAGAGGGTGCCGCTGTCTGGCTCAATGCCCGACATCTGGTACATCATCCCCGCCAGCATGGCCACCGCCTGCTGCCCGGCCGCCAATTGCCCGGATTCCTCCGAAAGCTTTTTCAGCCGGTTTTTCATCTGTTCCAGCAGCTGCTCCAACTCGGCGTCTTCGAGGCCGGTCAGGTTGCCCATTTTGCTGAGCAGGGCCGCCAGTTCAGGGTCGGTCACCACAGGCCTTTGGGATTGGTTCAGGATGCCCATCGCGCCCAGCAGCATGCTGGTCTGGATATCCTGGCTGGAAAGCCCCAAAACACTGCTTGCGTCGGTGGCTGCCTCGTCTCCGCCGGTCATCGAGGCCAACAGGCTTTGAAAGTCTATCGTGCTGGTTTCGGTACTGCCCGAAAGCTGTGACGCCTGGTTGGCCATGGCTATGGCATTGGAGGCAACCGCCATGGTTGTCATGTCCATTTCTTGTTTTCACCTCCTTTCTTTTTGTCGGAACCTGTCAATTGTACCCAAGGCCGGTCATGGTATGGTCACAAACCACATCCGGCCGCTTGGGCGCCCGTTACCGGGCGATCGAACAATTCCGTTTTCAAGGTCCCTTTGGGTCTTATATACAAGCCTTTTCAGGCGTTGTACCACTGTTATCGTGCCACTGCCATCTCGCGGATGCGGGCGTTGGCCGTCTCCTCGGCAAGCTGGGCGGCCTCCATGGCGGCGGCCTCGGCCTGCTCGCTTGCGAACTTGTTGCTCACAATTTCCAGGATGCGCTCGTTCTCCTCCCGGGCAAGCTCGGCCACGTACTCGTCCCACTGGCTCTCGCGCAGCTTTTCGAGGCTCTTCACCTCTTTGTCCAGCGCGATCACCACCTGCAGCTGCGCCTCGATCTCCACATCCTTGTTTGCAATGTCCAGATCCAGGGACTTGCACAGGGCGTCGGCGCTCTCACGCTTGTAGGCCTGGGCGGCCACCTCGGCAAAGCGCACGCCCTCGGTGGCGGCCTTGTCGCGGAATGCGGCGTCGCTGGCCAGCATCTGGTGCTCGGTGTTCTCCCGGCGGGTGAACAGCACCAGCCGTTCGGCCCGAAGCTGGGCCAGCGTGTTGCGCTCCTTCTCGTACAGAGTGCGCTTGAATCCCAGCATGCGCTGGAGGGAAAAGGCGAATTTTTTGATGTTACCGCCTCCCTCAAACGCAGGCTGCACGCCGGCCGGCAATGTCAATGGGTAAAATTATCTCGAGGTCTCCACCATCAGGTTCACGGTCTGGTCCAGGGTGTATTTCTCGTCCACCCGCTGCTGAAGCAGCTCGTTGATCTTGTCAATGTGGGCGATGGCGTCATCCAGCTCGGGGTTGGTGCCGCTCTTGTAGGCGCCAATCGAGATCAGGTCCACGTTGGCGTCGTACACCGCCATCAGGTTGCGCATCCGCGCGGCGCTCTGTTTCAGGGCCGGGTCGGCAATGTCGTTCATCAACCGGCTGATGGAGGCCAGCACGTCGATGGCTGGGTAGTGGTTCTTCTGGGCCATCTTCCGGCTCAGCATCACGTGCCCGTCGATGATGCTGCGCACGGTGTCGGCAATCGGCTCGTTCATGTCGTCGCCCTCCACCAGCACGGTGTAGATGCCGGTGATCGAGCCCTTCTCGAAGTTGCCGCTGCGTTCCAGCAGCTTCGGCAAAGCGCTGTAGATTGAAGGGGTGTAGCCCCGGGCCACCGGCGGCTCCCCAATGGCGAGGCCGATGTCGCGCTGGGACATACAAAAACGGGTGACCGAGTCCATCATCAGCAGCACGTCCTTGCCCTGGTCCCGGAAATATTCAGCCACGGCAGTGGCGCTCATCGCGCATTTATTACGCAGCATGGCGGGCTGGTCGGAAGTGGCGCACACCACCACGCTTCGGGCCTTGCCCTCCTCGCCCAGGTCGCGCTCCAGGAACTCTACCACCTCGCGCCCGCGCTCCCCCACCAGGGAGATGACGTTCACGTCGGCCTTCACGTTGCGGGCCAGCATACCCATCAGGGTGCTCTTGCCCACGCCGGAACCGGCGAAGATGCCCATACGCTGGCCTTTGCCGATGGTCATGAAGCCGTCAATCGCCTTCACACCCATCTCAATCGGGCTGTCGATGCGGGGGCGTTCCATCGGGTTCGAGGGTTCACCCACCACGCTGTATCGGATGCCCCGGTCGGGGATCGGCGGGCCGCCGTCAATCGGGCGGCCAAGGGCGTCGATGGTGCGGCCAATCAGCTCGTCGCAGACGTTGATCTTGAGCTTTTCGCCGGTGTTCACCACGGAGGAGCCATAGCCGATGCCCTCGGTGTCCTCGTAGGGCATCAGCAGCACCTTGCTCTCTTTGAAGCCCACCACCTCGGAGAGAACCTCCCGGCCGTCCGACAGGCCGATGCGGCAGACGTCGCCGATGTTGCTGACAGGGCCGGTGGCCTCAACCGTCATGCCAACGATCTTATCGATCTTGCCCATACGGGTGCAAAGATCGTCCACGTTCAGCATTCGCGCCATCGCAGTCCGGTTCAAAGGTCCGTCCCCTTTCTGTTTTCTTTGGTGGTGCCGCCAGACAAAAAACATCTGACCCGGCTGGTAAACACGTTATTATACCACTTTAGTTGTGTCAGAATCATGTGGGCTTGGGCAGATTATTTTTCACTCGGCATTGCGCGAAAAATATTCCCTCAGGTTGGCCAGTTGGGTGCGCAGCGAGGCGTCCACCACGCCGGATTGGGTCTCGATGTGCACGGTGCCGGGCGCCGCCGGGATGCCGCTCACCTCGATGCCGGACTGCCCGTCGTACAGGGCGGTCAGGCTGTCGATCAGCCGGGTCATCTCCTGGGCCACCTCGATGCGTATCCAAGGCTCGCTGCGCACGGTCTGCACGGCCTTGTCCACCATCTCGGTCATCTCGGCGTCGTTGTCATCCACCTTTTTGGCCAGCACCTTGCTGGCAATCTCGATGGCCAGCCAGCGCAGCTGCTCCTCGTACTCGGCCTCGAAGCCGGCCCGCTCGCCCTCGAAGCTGGCGATGGCGCTTTGCAGGTTGTCGGCAGCGGCCTGCATATCACCCACCACCGCGGCAAGGCCCTGCTTGCGGCCCTCTTCCACGCTCTGCTGCTGCATCTGCTCGGTTTCGAACTGGGCATCGGCCAGAATCTCGGCCTTGCGGGCCTGCGCCTCGCGCACCGCGTCCTCGATGATTCGCCCGGCCTCGGCCATTGCGGATTGAATAATCTCCTCCCGAACCGGGCCGGGATCGGCCCCGCGGGCGGGCGCCTCATCAAATGCCGGGGCGTCTCTCTGGTCTTCACCATCCGCGCCGGCAGGTGAATCTATTCCTTCCTCATCCACGGCGGCGGCGTCAAAGTCCAGCGGTTCGAACGTCTCTTCGCCAGCCTCAACCTTCTTCGCGGCGGACACCGGCCCGCCTTCCGGCGAGGGCGCCATGTCGCGTATTCGGACGACCTCATCGCTCAGGGTGAGGCCGCCATACCGGACAACCTTAGGCAATCACCTCATCCTTTCCACCCTTGCTGATAACCAGTTCTCCCTCTTCCTCAAGCCGCCGAATGGCGTCCACAATGCGCTGCTGCGCCTCTTCCACGTCCTTCATGCGTACGTTGTGCAGGTATTCGATATCGGAGGCCACGCTCTCCTGCGAACGCTTGGACATGTTCTGGAAAATAACGCGGCTCACCTCCTGGTTGCCGGCCTTCAGGGCCACCGCCAGGTCCTTGGTATCCACCTCGCGCAGGAAGCGCTGGATGGAGATGTCGTCCAGGTAGACAATGTCTTCGAAAATGAACATCAGCTTGCGGATATTGTCGGCAAGCTCGGGGTCCTTGACGCCCAGTTCGTCGAAAATCTTCTTCTCGGTGCTGCGGTCCACGGTGTTCATAATCTCGGCCACGTAGGACACGCCGCCCAGCTCCATCAGGTCCACGCTGACGATGTTGCCGAACTTCTTCTCCAGGGTGGACTCCACCACGCTGATCACGTCCGGAGAGGCGCGGTCCAGGTTGGCAATACGCTGCACCACGTCGATCTGGGTTTCCACCGGCAGCTCCCCAATGATCATGCTGGCTTGGTCGGCCCGGGCATAGGAGAGGATCAGCGCGATGGTCTGGGGATGCTCGCCCTGCAGAATGGACAGCAGGTTCTTGTAGTCCGCCTTGCGGATGAAATCGAAGGCCTTGGTGCGCAGGCTCTTGGAGACCCGCTCCATCAGGTTGGCGGCCTGCTGGGGGCCGAAGGCCTTTTCCAGCACGTCGCGGGCGTAATCCACACCGCCCTCACTGATCACCTTCTGGGTAACGCAGAGGCCGTAAAAATCGTCGATGATATCCTTCAGCTCATCCGGCGGAATCGGCTCCATCTTGGCCACTTCCAGGCTGAGCTGCTCGATCTCTTCCTCGCGCAGGTATTTATAGACCTCCGCGGCTTCCTCCGCCCCAAGGGAGACGATCACCGCCGCGGCGCGGGTCTTATTGGTCAGTTTGCGCCCACCTCTGTCAGCCACAGGTCATTCCCCTTCCTTCAGCCAGTTACGCAGCAGGTTTGCGGTGATCTCCGGGTTCTTGCGCGCGAACTCGCGCACCTCTTCGGTGATGGCATTTTCCTTCTGCTCGCCGAGCGCGGCGTTTTTCAGTTCGTTCTTGCGGGCCTCAATCTCGTTCTGGATGCGCTCAGCCTCGGCCTGCTCGGCCTCGGCGGCGGCAATCTCAAGGGCCAGCTGCCGCTTCTTGGCGCGGCTGCGCAGGCTCAGCACAATCACCAGCACAACCACCACGGCAATCAGCGAGGCCACGATGATGTAGAGAATCAGCGGGTTAAAGTCTTCGCCGAACACGCCGGTGTACCAGGGCGGGGTAATCGGTTCCACCACCTCGGGCACCAGGTAGGACTGCACGGTCACCTTGCTGACGTCCAGGTCGGTGGCGCCGGCAATCAGCATCCGCAGGCTCTGCTCCCGGTCGGCGTTGCTGGTGCCGTTCACCGCCACGCTGATGGAGGCGCTGGCCACGCTGGGCCCATCCTTGGTGATCTGCTGGAGCACGTAGTCCACCGCGTAGTCCCTGGTACGGTGGAAGTCCACGCTGTCGGCGTTGTCATCGCCGTCATAATCCACATAGATCGGCACGTCGGTGTTGTCGGTCTCGCCCACCACGCCCTGGGCGTACTGCCCAAGGCCCAGCACCGCGTCGATTTCCTCATAGTCCAGCACGCCGGTATTGGTGCCCGGCTCGGCCTGGTAGTCCTTGGCCTCGGTGATCATGGCGTCAAAATCCAGAGACACCTTGCAGGACACCCGGGTATCCTCAGCATCGGGATAGGCCAGCGAAAGAACCTCCCTGGCCTTGGCAATCAGATTCTGCTCGGCGGCGTTCTCAAGGCCGATGCGCTCCATGAATACATTGGCGGCACTCTGGGCGTCATAAACCACCCCGGCAGAGGCCAGGGCGTTGCCGTCGCCATCCAGCACCGTCACGCTCAGCGGGTCGATGCCGGTGCTGCTGGCCACCAGGGTGCGGATGCCGTTCACCTGGCCGGTGCCGAGGATGTAGCCCTGCTTCATCGTCACCGAGACCGAAGCGCTGCCGGTTTTGGCCTGCACATCCCACACCCGGTTGGAGGTTTCGGCGGGGTTAATGGTCACAATGGCGCTCTGCACACCGTTGTAGGTTTTGATCGTGTCCTGCAGGCGGTTTTGCTGCTGGTTGATCCAGGCCCAGTTTTTCTCGTTTTCGGTGGTGGTCAGCCCGCCGGCGGCGTCCAGAATGCTATAATCCGGCGTGGTGACGGGAATACCCTGGATGGCCAGCTGGGCGGCCGCCCGGTTCACGTCCTTTGAGGGCACCATCAGCTGGCCCTTGTTGTTGGTGCGCGCCGAAATGGGGTTTTCAAGGGTTTCCAGAATGCCGACGGAACGGGTCACCTCGTCGGCCGAGATGTCCTCGAACAGAACGACATAGCGCCCGCTCACCGCGTTGAGGGCCACCACAATGGCAATTGCAAGCACAAGCACAAGCGCGGCGAGGATGATGATGCGTCTCTTCCTCACCGGCTCCTGCTCTTTCCAGGTGACCGTTATTTTATTTACAGCGCCTTTCAACTGGTTCCCCAGTTTGGCCACTCTTTCGTTCATCTTGTCATTCCTTCACAGGGATACTTTGCCGGACCGTCTCAGGAGCAAACCAGCTTAGATGCTCATCTGGATCAGCTGGTTATACGCCCTGATAACGCTGTTCACCATGCCGGAGGTGTAGGTGACCGCCGAGTTGTACTTCACAGCGTCAATGGCGCCGGTATGCAGGTCGTCACTGCCGCCCACCGCGAGCTGATGGGTGTTCGCCTGGTTATTGTCGGCGGTTTGGGCAAGGTTGTTCACCGCCTGCTGCAGCATGTCGGCAAAGGGCAGGTTGCCGCCGCTCAGCTTCTGGTTTTTTTGCCCGCTCTGCTCGGTGATGGACGCGATGGACGGCAGACCCTGTATCGGAACGATAAATTCACTCATGTCTTACTCACCCTTCAGGATATCCCCATATCCTCATAATAATCATCTATTTCCGAGTATTTCTATGTGAAAGCTTGATGAAACCGACAAAACGGCAGCGAGGCTGCCGTTTCTTGATTACCGGGTCAATTCCGCGGCCTTCATCGCCATCGCCTTAATGATGTTGACGGTGGTAATGTTGGCGTTATAGCTGTGGGTGGCGGCCATCAGGTCAATGGTCTCCTCGGCGCGGTCCACATTGGGCATCATCACATACCCATCCTCGTTCGCATCCGGGTGGGAAGGATTGTACACCGGGACAAAATCACTCTCGTCACGGATGACCTCGGCCACCCGCACACCCCCGCCCACGGCATTATTCCGGCTGTTTCGCTGGATGCCGCTGCCTGCGCGTGTGTTTGATCGAAGGTATGCCTCACGCTCCAGCGTGGTTTTGAAGTTCAGCGCCTTCTCCTGAAAAACCGTCAGCCTGCGCTGGTAGGGCTGGCCGTCCTGGGCGCGGGTGGTGTCGATGTTGGCGATGTTCTGGGAAATCATATCCATCCTGAAGCGTTGAGCTGTCAGGGCGGAGGTTGCGATATCCATGGTACTCAAGAAGGACATGGTGTAATCCCGCCTTTCTGGGCCGGCCTTGCGAGGCCCCATAGTATGAGACACCGCTTCCGGTCATGTATCGTTAGCGCCATTGAATATTTGCGCGTATATACTTAATTGCACAAGTTTATCGTAGCAATTTATGTTATTTCATCCCTGTCAAAACCCTGTGGAGACAACCGCCTCGGCCCCATCAATCTGTGGATTTTGTGGGAAATAACGGGAACGCATTACCCCTTCATCCCGTTGATGGCCGCGTTGATGGCACCGTAATGGCCCGAGATGCGATCCAGCAGGTAGCTGTATTGTGCATAGGTTTTCCACAGTTCGCTCTGCTCACGCTCCAGCACAACATTGTTGCCGTCGACCCGCACCGAGCTCCATATATCCTGGGTTACCCGGGTTTGGAACTGGCCGCCGGCGCGGATGCTCTCTGTCTCGGGGACAGCCAGCTCCTTGCCCTCTTTGTTCATCTGGCGGCTGGCGCCAGCCAGCACTTCCTCGAAAGTCACATTGGACGCCTTGAAATTCGGGGTGTCCACATTGGCCATATTGTTGGAAATAACCTGGGTTTTAAGCCAAAGGGAATCCAGGCTGGCCTCTGCCGCCTGGGTGGAATAGGTGTCAAACAGCACCGGTGTCACCTTCCTTTATCCGGGTTTTGCGGGTCTAAATCAAAAACGCGCCCCGTCCAGCCAAAAATATATCTGTCACCAATCATAGCATCTCCCCTATTAAAACGCAAGTCCCAAAAAATGAGATAATCATCGAATACATGAAGAATCGCTTCCCGGCACCACTTTGCGCAAAAGCCGCTTTTCGACAGCATTCGAGCAATGTACCAACAACCTTCTTGACAGCAGTCCATACCTCGACAACAAAAAAGGACGCCTGCCGCGAAGCGCGGAAAGGCGTCCATGCCTGTTAAGTTTTACTCACCCGGGCCGCCGGCAATCCGGCCGCGGCCCGGTCAACAAAAGGGGGAGTGATTTATTATACCACATTCCCCACCGGTCCCGCAACCGTGGCCGTCATCCCGCTGCGGTTGGCCCGGTCCAGCTTGGCGCACTGGTCAAAGGTTTCACGCAGTTCGCGTATCAGCGGGTAGATATCATCAAGGGGCTGGACATCCTTCTTGACATTAGCCATCACCAGCTGGGTGTTGAAAAAATCATATAGCTTTGAGAGTTCTTTGGACACCGGATACCGAAAGTCCAACTGAGCGCGCAGATAGCGGATGATTTTTTCCGCCTTAGCGATGGCTTTGTCCATCGGCTCGATCTCCCGCGCGGCAATGGCATTACGGGCGATATCGATCTGCTTCAGGGTTTCGTCGTACAACTTCAGCAGCATTTCACCCTGGGTCATCGTGGTCACCATCTGCTGCTGGTACTTTTCATACGGATTCATGCGGCATCCCTTTCATTCATGCGGTGGCATCTTACATTTTTTTGAGCCGGCCGGCGATCATGCATCAGCCTGACAGCTGGGACAGCCAGGAGCTCTGGGTGTTCATCTGCTGAATCAGCTGCTCCATTTTGTTGAACTGGGACCAGTACCGGTCATATTCCTTCCAGTAACGGTTCTCCAAAGTGACCAGCTGCGAGTCGATCGCGGTTATCTGCTTCGAAATGGTGGAGGTGGTGTCCAGCGCATTGGAGCCCGCCACGGTGGTGAGGTAGCCGGAACCGGCGTAGCTGCTCTTGGTGGCATCGGTGATGGCGTCGTTCAGCAACTCCATGATGCCGCCCTCACCGGCGAAGAGCTTCGCCACCGCCTCGGGGTCAGACTCGATGGCAGCCTGCAGGTCGGCCAGGCTCTTGGGGTTCAGGTTGCCGTCGTTGGTGTAATAGCTGGTGGTGATGCCAAGGTCGTAGATGGCAAGGTTGCTGCCCTCGGGCTTGGTGTACATCGCTTTACGCATGGCCGAAAGGATGCGCTCAAGGTTCTGGTCGTTGCGCAGCAGGCCCTCTTTGGACTTCTCCTCCCACAGCTCCACCTCACGGTCGCTCATGTCCTTCTTCTGGGCGTCGCTAAGGGGGGCATAGTTCTTGTAGGTGGCGTCGGCCTTGTACAGCTCGTTCAGGTAGTCAACCGTCTCGTTGTACAGCTTCAGGAACTCGGAGAGGCCCTCCACAATCTTCTCGGTGTCGCGGGTCACGCTCACCTGGCTGGGCTGGTTCTCATAGTCGTTGTAATCCGGATGGCTCGGGTCCCCGGCGGCCTTTTTGTTGGTGTGTGTGGTGGTCTCCAGGGTAAAGGTAAGCCCGTCATACTCAAAGGTGTTGGAGGCACGCTCAATCTCGCTGCCGTTGATGCTGAGGATGGCGTTCTTTCCCTCGTCGGTGAGCTTGAGAACGGTGAGGTCGCCCGCCGCGTTCACCACAAGGCTCATCTGGCCAAACAGCCGGTCCGCGTTCTTGCTGTCGGTGCCCGGGTCGATGGTCATGGACATCTCGGTGCTGTCGTCCGCGCCGGTGAACTTGAAGGCACCGGTCTTGGCGTCGAAGCTGACAACGGGGCGATCATCCGGGTTGGCAATGACACCTTCGAGGGCGCTGTTGATGTGATCGACCACCTCGGCCATCGACATGTTGTTCAGGGCGGAAGCGTCTATCACAAGGTCGGTCACCCCGCCATAGTTGATCCTGATTTCGGCGTCGGTGTCAAACTCGATACCGGCCAGGGCCAAGGTGATGCTGTCCTTGTTGGCCACCGTGGACTGCCCTTCTTCGAAGCCCAGCAGGTGGGTGTTGGTGTCCTTGTTGTACTTGGTGGTCTTCACCACGTAGTCGTCGCTGTTGGTGCGAACCGTAAACCCGCCGGCGTCATTCGCACTGATCTCCACATTCTGGGTACCGTCGGCCTGCACGCCAAAGTTGGTGGCGAAGGCCTCGTTCAGCCGCGCGGCCAGGCTTTCGGTGGTGTAGAGCGGGTCGTACTCGGAGCGGTTGGCACTGAACTTATAGTCGGTGCCGTTTACGTTGAAGGTAAACACGCCGCCGTGAGCGATCTCGGAATCGTCCACCGCGCCGCCCACCATGTCCATCCGTACGCCGTAGCCGGTGGCGGTGGAGCCACCGCTGACGCCGAACAGCGAGCTCATCAGGTTGCCCTCGGACTGCTCAATCGTGATGGCCTTGGTGCCCTCGCCCGTCTGGCTGCTCTGGATGACAAAGCGGTCCTCGCTCTCGATGTAGGACATCTTCACCCCGGCCTTGGAGGCGTTCACATCGGCCATAATGGTGGACAGGGCGGTCGTTGAATCATAGCTGAACTCCACCCCGTTGATTTTGAAGGTGTGGTGGTTGCCCTGCAGGGCGGTGGCAAAGTTCAATTCCTTGATGGACATGTTGGTGTTCAGCTTGTTGGAGATACCGCTCTCCAGCCCCAGCAGCCCCATCATCTCGGTGCTGCCGGTGATGGTGAACTTCTGGGAGGTGGAGGTGAGGCTGCCTGTTTTGAATTCGATCGACCCGCCGTTGAGGGATGCCACCACGCCGGTGCCGAAAGCATTTTCGAGCTTGGCGTTGATATCGTCGAGCAGGGCTGTGTCACTGCCGGCGGTGCCGTCGGCGTAATCCTTCAGGGTCGCCAAATCCATGTAGATGGTCTGCTTGCGGCCATCCAGGTTCACTTCGAAGCTGGGCTGGTACAGGTCGGAATCGACGGTGGCGCTCACCGAGCCCTTGCCGGACAGGTTGGTGACGCCGGTGCCGAACATCCGCATCGACAGGTTCTTATCCTTGGCGCTGTCATAACCGGAAATTGTGATGTAGTCGTCTGCCTCGGTTGCCACGATCTGCAGCTTGTTGTTGACAAACTTGGCCTCGGCCGTGCCCTTGGTCAGGCTGTTGGCCTCGAAGGCGTCGTTGATAATCTTGGCAATCTCACTCTGGGACTTGCCGCCAAAGGTGAGGGCGGCGTCCTTAATGGTGATGCCCTTGCCGCCCACTTTGATGACCAGGTCGGAGTCGCTGCCGGTGTTCGCGGCAACAATCCGGGAGGCCACGGTCTGGCTCAGGGTGCCCTCCACCTTGCCGGTGGCGTCCTCCTGGGTTTTCATGGTGCGGGCGCTGGCCAGCTGCTTGATGTACTCCACCGACGTGGTGCCCACCTTGGCATCGGAGGAAGCGGTGACCGAATAAGCGGCGTTGGTAACGCCGGAGGCCAGCTTGACGCTGGCGTTCATCGTGTTGTAGAAGGAAGATGACAGAAGGTTTGTGCCCGAGGTAAAACTCAGGTAGCTGCTTTGCAGCGTCTTCAGCTTCGTGATAACCTCACGGTACGTCGACTGCTTATTTTGCAGCGTCGTCTTCTTCTGCATCGCCTTGTCGATTTTGGACTGGGTCCCGCTCAGCATTTTTTCCACCATCTGCTGGGTGTCCATGCCGGAAACAAGGCCAGACAGGCCGTAGCTGGAGGCGCTCAGTGAATTGATAGCCATAGTGAAAACTTCCTTCCTTATCGTCCGTTCAGGTCTCGCCTGCTATTTTCTCGGCGATTCCATAGATTCCATATCAGTATATACGTCCAAAAAAAACCAAAGTTAACGTTTTTAGCCTGAAAAACCGGATTTTTCGCGGCTTTCCGGCCCAGCAGGCGTCAGGCCTTGTCGTTGCGCAGGGGCGCGTGGGGCACATCGGTCAGGTCGGTGAGGTATTTGCGGATCTTCGGCATGTTCTGGTTCTGCTTGATGGCCTCCACCGCCTCGTCCCGCAGCCTCTCCAGCCGCTGCATCGCCTGGACATCGCTCTGGCCGATACGGTGGATCACGCTGCGCACGTTCTGCCCCGCATAGTAGACCGGCTGATAGCCGGCCGGCACCCGGTCGAAGGGCAGGCTGGCCTTGGTACACTCCAGCAGCACCGCCGCGTCCGGCACCTGGCCGCACACCTGGGCAATCTCCTCCACCAGGCCGTCTATCTCGTTTGCCTTGGCCCCGCGCAGCATGATATAATGTTCTGCATCATCCGCCGCGCAGTCCAGCAGGGCCAGGGTGGCCTGCTCGTACTCCAAAAAGAGATCGCTCTCCTTTTCCAGCAGCGCGCAGAGTTTTCCTACAGTGTCCACGTTATTCCTTTCCGGCCGGTTTCACGCAACCGGCCCAGCCACAAGGAGGCCTCTATGGATTTCCTGCCGTTTCCGGCAAGGCTCAGCTCCGATTATAATGCCATTGGCGAGTTCGGCCAGGGCCAGGTGGCCCCGCGGGACAACGCCGTTGATTTCATTGGGGATTTTGTGCCGCTGGTGCCCCTCGGCACCGCCGCCCGGGTGGACTGGATGCTCGGCAGCACCGTGATTCAAAGCTACAGCGGCCGGGTGTACCTGTCCGGCCCGGAGATGCTGCGCATTGTGGATGTGGATGAAAAGCTGGTGCGGGACACCCGCGCCCTGTTCGCCACCAACACCAGCCTGCCGGCCAGCGTGTCGGCCCTGGAGGACGGGCGCCCAGGCCAACCGGTCTCAGTGCGGGCCGCCTACCTGTCGCCCGGCTCGATCACTTTGCAGGCGCCCTGGGGCTTTGAGCCGGGCAGCCGCCTGCTGCTGAACTGCGAGGTGGATTTCCTCACCCTGCGCGGCATGCCGCTGCGGGTGCGCACCCGGGTAACCCTGCGCAGGGGCGCCTGCCTGCTGCTTTGCGACACCGGCAAAATGGGAGACGAAAACCTGATCGCCTACTCGGCCTACACCGCCCGCCTCGAGACGCTCGAAGGCCGTTAGCAAAGACCTTGAGGGCGCTGCCCTCAAACACCCGCAAGGGGACAATGTCCCCTTGACCCCGTCTATACGTTCAAGGGCGCGTCAAACATGCGTTTGACGCTGTTTTTCTTATCACATGGCTAATGTAGTGCTTCGCCTGACACACGACAAACGTATGTTTGTCGTAATAGTAAAAGTTTTTGCTTACTTTTTTCAAAAAGTAAGAAAGGTTTTGACCCTTATTCTTCGGATTTAGGTGGCGCGGGCTTTGCTTTTTGCAGGCCCTTCGCCAGCGCCCGCAGGCTGCCGGCGTCCGGCCCGGCGGCCGCCTTGACGTTCTGCTCCACGGTCTCGCTCAGTTCACTGCGCAGAATCTTGATATCTCTTGGGGCGTTAATGCCCACCCGAACCTTGTCGCCCGACACCTCGGTGATCGTGATCTCGATATCGTCGCCGATGGTGAAGCCCTGGCCGGTTTTCCGCGTCAGTATCAGCATGCGGCGTCCTCCCCGTCAAACAGGCGCATCCGGATCGGATAATCCGCCTCGAGGATCACCTGCGCAGCCGTGCGCTTCGCCGGGTTGATAACAACCGGGCTTTTCAGGTTCACCGTGGTTTCCCTGAAATCCTCGGGCACCACCGCAATCAGCCGCACCACCAAGCTGTCCCCCTCCTGGGCGGCAAGCTGCTTTGCGGCCTCGGCCGGCACCTGGGGGGTGTAATCCAAGCCGATGGTATCCGGGTCCAGCAGAATGAAGCAGGTGGCAGGGTCCTGCACCGACTGGAGCCACAACAGCCCCGGCCCGGCCTCGTCATCGCTCAGCAGCACAAACTGGTCCAGGTCATCAAACCCAAAAATCGGGACGCTGAATTTCAGCACCTCGCTCTCGTCCAGTTCCATGCTGCCGAAATCCCTGGTCTGAATCGTCATGTCGGTTCCTTTCGCGGGTTCAACCCGTAATATATCATGCAGCCATGCGGCCTGCCGCATGGCTGCTGTCGTTCCGCCAAACGGCTGTCACGCCCTGGCCTCATAATCGGGGTCCGCACTCGGCGGCACGTAGTTGAATCCACCTATATACTCAATGCTGAGGGAGGCGTACTGCTGGAAGTCCAGCGCGAAGTTGCCGGGCACAAAATCCAGCTTGGCGCGGCCCACGTTCCAGTCCGCCTGCATCTGGCCGGGGTTGAAATCCACCGCAAGACTGGCCGGGATGTAGTGGATATCGATGGGTGACACCGGAACCAGCACCAGATCTCCCTTGCCAACGTGCTTCATGCTCTGGCTGTACAGCGTATCGGGAATGTTGGCCCCCTCGTGGAACTTGGCCAGCTGGTTGCCCATCTCGGAATAGGTGCCGGTGGTCTCGCGGGACTGCTTGATCCCGAGGTCCGCCTCATAGTTGGCCCGATCCACCACGCCCTTCATGCCCATGTCACTGCGGCGGCGCACCGTGTTCATATCGAACCGGCCAGACTGCCGCTTCATGTTCAGGGTCGCGCGGGATACCCTGCGCTCCACAGTGGGGCGCTCCTGGCTTATTTGCAGCTTCGCCCTGGTCACCTGATACTCATAGCGCGCCGGTGTGGTTGTGATCTCCAGCATCGGTCGTATCATAAAATCACCCCTGTCGAACTCTGTACCTTGTTACTTCCCCTGTTCTGCCGCTGTGTGTTACCGAAGGAAATCGAAAAGCGAGGTGGGCAGGATCTTGCTCCCCATCTGCAGGGTCACCATCCAGCTCTGCTCAAAGGTCTTGTTGTAGATGATCTCGTGAGCGATATCCAGGCTCTCCAGGTCGTTCTGGGTTTCCTGCAGGTTGATCAGCTCGGCCTCCAGCCGGCCACCGGTGTCCTCAAGGGTGGTCACCCGGGCGCCCACCTCGGTGATCGAGGTCAGCAGGTATTCCATCGAGTCGGCAATGGCGTTCAGGTCCATCTCCAGACCGTCCATGTTGTTGGTGCTCAGGTTGGTCAGCATGCTGTCCAGCAGGCTGTAGGCGTTAATGGGCACACCGTCCTTGTTCTTGCCCACGCCGAAGCACTCCACGCCGGAGAAGCTGTCCAGGAACGCCGTGTTGGCGTCCACCCGGCTGGTGGTGCCATCGATATCATAACCGTAGCCGATGTCCACAAAGTTCTTGGTGTTCCAGGCGATGTCCTCATAACCGCTGCCGTTATTGTACTGGACGCTCCCGGTGACGACATTCTTCTTCATGGCGTCCACTTCGTAGCCGTTGTACAGCAGGTTGCCGCTGGCATCCTTGGAGAACGGGGCCGATCCGTCGGCGTTGCCGGCGGCGTTATACAGGAACTTGTCGCTGAACTTATTGTTCATGATCTGGTAGACTTCATCCCGCATTTTCTCAATCTCGGTGCCGATCTTCTTCCTGTCAGACTCGGACATCGTGCCGTTCAGGCCCTCCACCACCAGGTCCTCGGCGCGGATCAGCAGGCTGTTCACCGCGCGCAGGCCGTCCTCGGCGGCAGTGGCGCGGCCCTCAGCGTCGCGGATGGTGGTCAGCTGACGCTCATCATCAGCAATCAGCTTGCGAATCTTCAGCGCCCGCCCCGCGTCGGGAACGTTCTCATAGCTTTTATTGAAAGCGCGCCCGCTGGTCATCTTGTCGTTGGACTTGGTCAGGTTGTTCAGCGACGTGTCCATCCTTTTCAGGTAGGTGCGGGTGAGCATGTTGTGGGTGATACGCATGGTGGGTTCCCTCCGGTCTTTCTTATAGAATCTCCGTCATCCCTGACGGAGCGGTAAAGTCATGTCAGGGCGGTTTAGCGGCCCACAACCCCGGTGCCGTTGATCAGCTTGTCCAGCATTTCGTCCAGGGTGGTAAACACGCGGGACACCGCGTCGTAGGCTTTTTTGTACTGCATCATGTCCACGGCCTCTTCGTCGAAGGACACGCCCGAAATCTCCTGAATCTGGTCCAGCAGGGTCTCGGAGATGGTGGTCACCGTCTCGAGGCGGCTGTCGGCGTAGTCCTTGTCATTGCCGAGCTTGGTGTTGGAGTAGAACTGGATGTACTCCTGGAAGGTGCCCCTGAACTCGCCAAAGTCGAACTTTTCCTCAAACAGCTGGGCCACCTTGGCGGCGAAGG
>JAJDIZ010000170.1 GCA_030266915.1 Ruminococcaceae bacterium OttesenSCG-928-D13
ACACCCGCGCAGTTTGGGCGTTTGCTGGCGAACCTGAGCGCCGTCCTGCGGGCATATCGCACGATGCCCACCTGGCCGACTGTGCCAACGATGCCTGTGAACAGCTTTGAAAAGGTGAACGACATCGAGCGGCTGATCCATTTATCCCGCACGGCGTGGGACGCTGACCGGCAAAATGCCCTGTACTGCGGCGAGGGCGCAGCGGGCGAAACGATAGGAGTGATTTGATGGCTTTTCTAAAGAAGGAATGGAAAAACCGGGAGGCAGAATACCCAACCCGCCGTCTGCTGACGCCCACCGGCACAGCGAACACCTATGACGTGTCCCGGGCCGAGGGTGTGGTGGTGGAGCCTGGCAATGCCTTTGACGCCGCCAACATGAATGATCTCGAGAGCCGAATCGAGAGCGCGGACGCGGCTGCCACAGCGGCAGCGGCGGAGGCCCAGGCGACGGCCACGGCGGCGCACGACGTCGCCAGTGCCGCAATGCCCAAGGCGGGCGGCGCTTTCACCGGAACGACATCAGGGCCGACCACCACTTCGCCCGCCGCGATATTCCGCAACATCCAGATGGGCACCGCCGATCTGACCCCCGGCAGTTCTGCTTTGTCCAGCGGGCAGATATATCTGGTTTATGAGTGAGGTGGCCGCATGGCTAAGGCAATGTACATAGGTGTCTCGGGCACAGCCCGAAAGGTCAAAAAGATGTACGGCGGGGTCTCCGGTGTGGCACGGCGGATAAAAAAGGGTTTTGTGGGCGTGGGCGGCATCGCCCGGCTTTTCTTCAGCGGCGACGGGGTTATCTACTATGGAACGGCCGCCCCGCTAAGCGTGGCCAGAAGCGGGCATGCTGCCACGGTGATTGGCAATTATGCTCTGTTTGGCGGGGGTGGTGACAGTAATGCCGTGGACGCATATAGCGCCTCGCTGCAACACAGCACCCCAACCCCACTGAGGGTGGCAAGGGACAGCTTGGCCGCCACTACCGTGGGCAATTACGGATTGTTTGGCGGCGGGGCAAGCAGCATAACGTCCAGCGACGTAGTTGACGCCTACGACAGCTCACTGCAGCGCAGCGCCCCAACCTCACTGCTTCTGCACCGCCGCGGACTTGCCGCCGCCGCTGTTGGCGGTTATGCCTTGTTTGGGGGTGGGTACAACAACGGCGTGCTCAATAGTGTTGACGCCTATGATGCCTCGTTGCAGCGCAGCACACCGGCATCGTTGGGCACGGCCAGGGAAAGGTTGGCAGCGACCACTGTCGGCCAATACGCACTGTTTGGCGGTGGCAGCAGCAATTCTGCTCGTGTCGATGCCTATGACACCTCGTTGCAGCGCAGCACACCAACCCCGTTAAGTACCTCTTTCACAGCACCTGCGGCAACCACGATAGCAGGGTTTGCGGTGTTTGCGGGGGGCGCAACCGATGGCGCAGTCAATGCCTACGACGGCTCACTGCAGCGCAGTACGCTGACCCCGCTGAGCCAGCCAAGAAGCGCTCCCGCCGCCGTCACAGTGGGCAAATACGCGGTATTTGCCGGTGGGACAATGAACGAGTACCGCGCAGAGGTTGACACTTACGATGACCATCTGCAGCACAGCACGGCAGACCCGCTGAGTGTGGCAAGGGGCGCCCTGGCAGCGGCGGGGCTTGGAAACTATGCGCTGTTCGCCGGTGGCGGCTACGCCTCCAGTGGTGCAACTACCGCCGTTGTCGACGTTTACCTGGCCTCAGAATGAAAGGAGACACCATGAAATATTTCGAAATGTACCGTCCAGAAAAAAGCTATTTCAGCCCGGTGGGTGAGCGGCAGGATCGTGAGTGGATAGCCGAAAAAAGGCCGGCAATGCTGGAGATTCCATATATTGTTGAAGTGGACAGCACCGGTGAGGTGATGCTGGGCTATTGGCCCGCCGGCCATCTTCGCGGCTTGCATGGCATTGCCCCCGAGCTGAGCGATGCCGAGGCGCTGGCTGCCATTGGGGCCATTGAGAACGCGCCGCCCGAGGCGCCGCTGCCAGACGCCACAGAGCGGCTGGCCGCCGCGCAGGAATACAGCAACATGATGCAGTACGAGGATGTGGCGATTGGGGTGCTGGCGCTGAACGCCGAGCGGGGGCTATGGAGCCCGGCCATGGCTCAAACTGGGATTGCCACCATTGCGGCCACCCTGAGCGATGATGACGCCCTCGCGCTGCAGCCGCTGGTGAAGGAGTGGTCGGAAGTGGTGGCGGCAGGCGGCACACTGAAGGCCAATGAGCCGTTTAGCCACGGCGGCCAGCTTTACCGCGCGGTACAGGATACCACCCCGCAGGCCCATCAGGAACCCGGTGCGACCGGGATGCTGGCGGTATACCGCCCGGTTGAGGAAAGCCACGCCGGCACCCTGGAGGACCCGGTGCCCTTCCGCACCGGGCTGGCCTGTGAGAAGGACAAATACTACACCGAGGCCGGCGTGCTCTACAAATGCACCCGGGACTATGACGGCAGCACCGGCCACAGCCCGGCGCAGCTGGTGGGGCACTACTTCATGATTTGGGAGTGAGATTATGGCCAAAATTGAGCGCAAACTGCTGGCGCACTACATCGACGCCGCCGAGCCAAGCGCAGTGTCGCCATTGTTTGTGCGCCTCGGGGCGGACCTCGAGGAGTTAACCATCGAGCTGAGCGCCCAGGTGGACAAGAAGAAAAATATCATCGGCGAGACCAGCACCAACATTTCGGGCTACGAGCCCTCGGCCGCAGTGGAGCCCTACTACGCCGAGCCGGGCACCCCGCTGCACACCAGGCTCAGCCAAATTGTGAACAGGCGGCTGGTGCTGGATGACCTCAGAACCACCATGGTGGACGTGGAGCTGTGGACGGCCGAAGTTGGCGACGAATACGACGCCTGGCAGGAGGAGGCCTTTATCGAGGTGGTCTCCTACGGTGGCGACACCACCGGGGTGCAGATTCCTTTTAACCTGCACCTGACCGGCAAGCGTGAAAAGGGGGTTTTTGACATCAATGAAAGGACATTTACCCCGCAGGACGCCGACGGCGGCGATGGTGGGGACGGTGGTGGAAATGATGGAAAAGATGGCGTCACATATATTCCCTCTGTGTCTGCTGATGGCTGGATTAGCTGGTCTCGTTCTGATGGCGGCCCTGTTCCCGCTCCTGTCTATATCGGAGGCCCTAAGGGAGATACTGGGGAGAAGGGACTAACAGGCGACACCGGACCCGCCGGGCCCAACCAGGTAAGCCCTGAAACAGACGTCTTGAACATCCCAAATGGCAAGTATCTTGGCGTGGCCGGCGGCAAGGTGGTGGGGCTGCCTGGCGGGGGCGGCGGTGGCAGCGTCTCCATTGCCAGCCTGAAAAAGGGCGTTCGGACAGTACTGGAG
>JAJDIZ010000171.1 GCA_030266915.1 Ruminococcaceae bacterium OttesenSCG-928-D13
GAATAGCTGGCCGGCATTACTCCACTCGCATGCTTCGCATATCCTTAGCCCTAGGCTCGCTCCGAAATGCCGGCCATCTATTCCCTTGCGCTTCATCCACACACCATTGCAACCCATCAAAAGGGGGAAAAGAATATGAAAAAACTGCTTGTGGTGATCGACTACCAGAACGACTTTGTGGACGGCGCGCTGGGCTTTGCCGGCGCCGAGAAGCTGGAGCCCGGCATTGTTGCCGCGGTGGAGGCCACGGTGGCCACCGGCGGCAAGGTGCTGTTCACCCGGGACACCCACGAAAAGGACTACCTCGAGACCCGCGAAGGCAGGCATCTGCCGTTGCCCCACTGCATCCGGGGCACCACGGGCCACCAGCTCTACGGCGGGCTGCACCGCTACGAGCAGGCTTCCATGCCCGGCACCATGGTGATCGACAAGGCCACCTTCGGCAGCAAAACCATTGTGGAGGCCAGGTAGATAATCAGGGACAGCGCGTCGCAAATCGTGGTGATCAGCGGGGTGGCCATCACGGCCGGGTCAATTTTCAGCCGTTTTGCGGCCATCGGCAACAGGCCGCCAATGCCATTGGCAAGAATCACCGTAAACACCATCGCAAGGCTCACCGTCAGCCCCTCGAGGTAGCTGCCCGGGGTGAAGATGACCACCCGCAAGAAGTTGATAGCGGCCAGCGGGATGCCCACCATCAAGCTCACCCGCAGCTCTTTCCAGAACACCGCCGCCGCGTCCGACAAGACAATCTGCCCCAGGGCCATACCGCGGATCACCAGGGTGCTGCTCTGGCTGCCGGCGTTGCCGGAGGTGTCGGTCAGCATCGGGATGAAGGTGACGAGGATCGGGATCGTGGTCAAAATCTCTTCAAACCCGCCCAGGATGCCGCCGCTGATCATCCCGCTCACCATCAGCACCAGCAGCCACAGGATGCGGTTTTTGGCCAGGGAGAACACCCCGGTTTTCAGGTAGGGCTTCTCGCTGGGGGCCATGGCCGCCATCTTCTCGAAGTCCTCGGTGGCCTCCTCCTGGATAACGTCCATCGCATCGTCCACCGTCACGATGCCCACCAGGCGGTTCTCGGCGTCCACCACCGGCAGCGCCATGAAGCCGTACTTGGTCATCATCGCGGCAGCTTCTTCCTGGTCCTCGGTGGTCTGCACGCTCTTGACATCGGTCTCCATCAGGTTTTCCACCCGCTCGTTGTCCTGGGCCAGCAGCAGGTCTTTCACGGTCACCACGCCTTCGAGGCGCCGGGTGTCGTCGATCACATAGCAGGTGTAGATGGTCTCCCGGTCCTCCCCCCGGCGGCGGATGCGCTTGATGGCATCCTCCACGGTCATGCCCTGCTTCAGGTCAGTGAACTCGGCCGTCATGATGCTGCCCGCAGAATACTCCGGGTAGCGCAAAAAATCGTTGATCAGCACGCGGGTCTCGGGGGAGGCGTTCTGCAGCACCCGTTTCACCACCTGGGCCGGCATCTCCTCCAGCATGTCCACCGCGTCGTCCACGCTCAGCTCATCCATCAAATCGCCCAGCTCGCGGTCTGAGATGGCCTCCACGATGAACTGCTGGGTGTCGCCGTCCAGCTCGGCGAACACCTCCATCGCCTGCTCCTTGTGCAGCGTGCGGAAGGTGAGGATCGCCTGCTCCTCGGGCAAATCTTCAATGAACTGGGCCACGTCCACGTCGTTCAGCTCGCTCAACGCCGCCCGCAGCGCCCGGTAGTTCTTCTGCCCGGCCAGCACACCCAGCTTCACCTCGTTGATCTTCGGCATATCCTCACCTCCCTTCCTAATGGTCAAGGTCGAAACTTTTTGAAAAAAGTTTCATCAAAAACTTTCAGTATTACGACAAACGTACGTTTGTCGTGTGTATGGCGTTGCACCAGATTAGCGTAGTGCCAAGAAAAAACAGCGTCAAACGCATGTTTGGCGCGCCCTTGACCTTGCCCCTTAAGATGGGGTCAAGGGGACGCGTCCCCTTGCGGGTGTTTGAGGGCGGCGCCCTCAAGGTCTTGCTCTTGACCTTAGAACAAAAACACCCGCGCGATGTTGAAGTAGATCACCAGCACCAGCGCGTCCACGATGGTGGTGATCAGCGGGGCGGCCATCAGGGCCGGGTCCAGCTTCAGCTTCTGGGCCACCATCGGCAGCACCCCGCCAATCAGCTTGGCGATGAACACCGCCGCCACCAGGGACAGGCTGACCACCAGGGCCACCAGCTGCTGGCCGGGGTTGGTCACCAGCATGCGCAGCCAGTTGACGATGCCAAGCCCGAGGCCTACCACCATGCCCACCCGGGCCTCCTTGAAGGCCACCAGCAGGATGTCCCCGGCCTTGATCTCCCCAAGGGCCATGCCGCGGATGATCATCGTGCTGCTCTGGCTGCCCGCGTTGCCGCCGGTGCCGTTCAGCATTGTGATAAAGGTATACAGCACCGGGATGTCCACATACATCGCCTCGTAGTGGCCCAAGATGCCCCCGGTGAACATCCCGCTGATCATCAATATCAGCAGCCAGGGCAGCCGGTTGCGGGCCAGGGTGAAGACACTGGTTTTCAGGTAGGGCCGCTCACTGGGGGTGATGGCCGCCATCTTCTCGAAGTCCTCGGTGTCCTCCTCCTGCAAAACGTCCAGCGCGTCGTCCACCGTCACGATGCCAACCAGGCGGTTTTCGTCGTCCACCACCGGCAGGCTCATCAGGTCGTACTTCACCAGCATCTTGGCGGCGTCCTCCTGGTCGTCCGAGGTCTGCACGCTCTTGATGTCGGGCTCCATCAGGTCGGCCACCAGCTCCCCGTCCTGGGCCAGCAGCAGATCCTTCACGGTCACCACGCCCTCCAGGTGCCGGGTATCGTCCATCACGTAGCAGGTATAGATGGTCTCCCGGTCCTCCCCGATGCGGCGGATGCGCTTGATGGCGTCCTCCACGGTCATCGTCTTTTTCAGTTCGGTAAACTCGGCCGTCATAATGCTGCCCGCCGAATACTCGGGGTATCGCAGGAATTCGTTGATCAGCTGGCGGGTTTCGGGAGATGAGTTTTTCAGCACCCGCTTCACCAGATGGGCCGGCATCTCGCCCAGCATGCTCACCGCGTCGTCCACCATCAGGTCTTCGATCAGGCTGCTGACCTCCTGGTCGGTGATTGAGGCGATGATGTTCTGCTGGGTCTCGATATCCAGCTCGGCAAACACGTCCATCTCGGCGTCCTTCGGCAGGGTGCGGAAGGCGACGGTGGCCAGGGCGTCATCCAGGGTTTCGATGAACTGGGCCACGTCCACCTCGTTCATCTCCGAGAAGGCAGCGCGCAGCTCGCGGTACTGGCGGCCGGCCAGCATCTTGTTCAGGCTTTGGGTCAGGGCTTCGGGCGCCATCTGCGC
>JAJDIZ010000172.1 GCA_030266915.1 Ruminococcaceae bacterium OttesenSCG-928-D13
CGCGGGCGTGGGTCGCCTTTTCTAAAACTTCTTCCTCAGCATCGTAAAATCAAAATAGTTGGTGTAGAACCCATAGGTGTGGATAATCGGCCGGGACAGCTTGTAGTAGCCTATCTCCTCCAGCAGGATCAGCGCCTCGTCCTTTTCCACCTCCAGCTTCTGGCGGATGTTCTCGGGGCCGAGGGTGGCCGACAGCCAGGTGACGCTGGTGTCCACCAGAATGCCGCTGCTGTCCTCCAGCAGGTCAAACACCGGGCTGCCCCAGTCCATTGCGCGCCAATCGACGCCGGAAAACATAAACTCGGGGATGTGGTCGATGGAGTACACCACCGGGCGGCCACTGGCCAGCATCCGTTTTTCGCAGACGATCAGCGGGCAGCCCAGGTCCACACTCAGCTTTTCGGCCAGGTCCTCGTCGGCCCCCTTCATATAGAGCCGCACGCTGTCATTGCCCGGCACCGCCCCGGCGCCGCGGATCAGGTTGTTGTACTCGAATTTCAGGTCCAGCCGGTTATTCAGCTTCACTATTTCCCGGTTGATCACCGTGCCCACGCCGCGCCCGCGCTCCACATAGCCCTCGCGCTCAAGGTCGGCCAGCACGTCCCGGATAACCGAGCGCGACACCCCGTAGTGCTCGGCCAGCTCCATCTCGCTGGGCAGGCGCTCGCTGTCCTTAAACAGGCCGGTGCGCAGCTCGTTCATAAGCTGAACCGTAATCTTGGTGGAAATTGTTGGCCCGCCCATGTTGGGCAGGCGATATTCACTCATCATTCCTTTTTCATTCCCATTCTTCCCGCCACATTTTCACATCATTCCTCTTATACCATTATAGTAAGACTATTGCGGAATTACCATGGTTTTTCTAAACCCACCCCTGAAATCCGATTTTTTGGTTAGTTTCTCCAATTCCGGTTGTGTGATTATAGAGAAAAAGACCGATCTCTTTTAGACTATTCAAATATGTTGTTTTCACTGATGTCTAAACCTATAACCCGTAGTGTTTGTCTTCCACTCCTGCGCATGATATAATACCAGCATGGCAAATTCCTGAATGTCAAACTTTGAAAGGGCGTTTTTATGCTTGTTTTTTCAAGAACTCCCGTCGAATTGGCCAAAAGCATCCTCTATACCCTGAGCGCCGGCTTGCTTGGTTTTTTCATTCCCGGCCTGTTTGATTGGCCGATATGGGCCCGTGTACTGATTTCCCTGGCGCTTATGGTGGCCGTGGGCTTTTTACTGGTTGCCGGAGAGGCGCTGCGCGTCGAGATCGACGAGGACGATTCCATGCGTATCTTTGTGCGAAACCAGCTGCGCCACAGCTGCAATCTGAAGGGCATTGAGCTTACAATGCCCACCGTCCGCGATCAAAAAATGGCCCGCCCGCTCCCAAACATGATTCTTCGCATCACCGACCCCTGCACCAAAAAAACTTACAAGCTGGACTGCGCCCCCTTTGGTCAAACGCAGTATAAAAAGCTGTGTGAACGTATTCGGCAGTCCATGGACATTGTAGACCAGTGTGAGCTGGAGGCCTGAAAACCACGGCAGCCTGCATTTAATTTCTTGCATTTTTCAGCGCTCCGCCGTATAGTATATCTTATGCCGCAACCAAGCGGACGAAGGTGGTAATGAATGAATATATTGATTTATGTCGGAATCTTCCTGGCCAAAATGATCGAGGTCTCCCTGTCCACGGTGCGCAACGTGCTTATCAACCGGGGGGAGAAGATTCGCGGGGCGATCATCGGCTTTTTCGAGGTGCTGATCTGGATCATTGTGGTGAGCAATGTGCTGGATTCCCTCTCCGAAGACCCCCTTCAGGCGGTGATCTACTGCCTGGCCTTCGCCTGTGGCAACTATCTCGGCGTCATCATTGAAAACAAGCTGGCCATCGGCACCGCCTGCATCCAGGCCATGGTGACCGAGGACATGAAGGACGAGCTTAGCGACGCCCTGCGCGGCCGGGGCTTCGGCGTCACCATCATCCAGGGGCAGGGCATGGAGCAGACCGTGGACGTGCTGATGATCTACCTGAAGCGCAAATGCCTGGAGGAGGCCATCGGGCTGATCCGGGAGTACTGCCCCACTGCGCTGATCACGGTTAACGACGTGCGCCAGCTGCGCAACGGGTTCATCCGCAAATAGCGGCATCGCAGCAGAATATCCGGCTTTCCGGGGATGTGTGAAAACACATCCCCGGTTATTTTATCCAAAAATCAGACCTTCCTGAGGATGAGTTTTATGATCATTCATATATATTTATATTTATGCATTATATGCTTGATTTTTCGTAATATTATGCATATAATATCAACAAGAGAGAAACTTGGCCGCTGATTTACAGCATGCCGTGGGGAGGCAAATAAAATGACCAACACCATTGTGAAAGAGCACCAGAAGGTTGTGGGATTGTACGAGGAAGCGCCGGCAAAGGGCATCAGCTTTTACCAAAAGCCGCAGAAGGCTGTCGGCGCCAAGCACTTGCTGACCCTGCTCGACTGGAGCAGTGAGGAAGTTCTCGACACGTTGGACCTGGCCGATCGGCTCAAGGCGGACCTGAAGGCCGGCAAGCCCCACCAGCTGATCAAGGGCAGCAACGTCGCCTTGATTTTCTCGAAGGCTTCCACCCGCACCCGGTGCAGCTTCGACGTGGGGGTCAACCAGCTGGGCGGCCACGCCGTCACCCTCACCGCCGCCGACACCCAGATGGGCCGGGGCGAGCCTGTCAAGGACACCGCCCGGGTGCTGGGCCGTTACTTCGACGGTATCATGATCCGCACCACCAGCCAGAGCGAGGTGGAGGAGCTGGCCGAGTACTCCGGTGTTCCGGTAATCAACGGCCTGACGGAGGATTATCACCCCTGCCAGATTCTGGCCGACCTGCAGACCATGCGGGAGCACAAGGGCAAGCTGGAGGGGCAGAAACTGGCCTGGATTGGGGACGGCAACAACGTGTGCCACTCGATGATCATAGGGGCGCTGAAATGCGGCATGCAAGTGGTGGCCGCCTGCCCGGAGGGCTACCATCCCAACCAGAAGGTGCTGGATTTCGCCGCCGGCTACGGCAATTTTGAGCTGATAAAGGACCCGAAGAAAGCCGCCAAGAACGCCGACATCCTGGTGACCGACGTATGGTCCAGCATGGGCCACGAGCAGGAGATTGCCGCGCGGAAGGCCGCCTTCGAGGGGGTCTACCAGATCAACCAGCAGCTGCTGAGCCTGGCCAAGAGCGACTGTATCGTGCAGCACTGCCTGCCGGCCCACCGGGGTGAGGAGATCACCGAGGAGGTGCTCGAGAGCCATGCCACCGAAATTTTTGACGAGGCCGAAAACCGGCTGCACGCCCAAAAAGCCGTGAT
>JAJDIZ010000173.1 GCA_030266915.1 Ruminococcaceae bacterium OttesenSCG-928-D13
GCACAGCGATGTGCATCCATGCCTCTATACATTAGAGATAGTGAATAGGGAGCAGAAACAAATTCCTTAACCTCCGCCACCTATACATCGCTAAGCGCGGTATACGGCGGAGGACAAGCAGTAATTCAAGACGCATAGCGTCGGAATGAATGCTAAGGAACAAACACTAGTGTACAGTGTGATTTTACTGGTGAGGCTTGCCTCACCATTAAGATACCATTAGCTAAAGAGTTTGATCCTGGCTCAGGACGAACGCTGGCGGCGCGCCTAACACATGCAAGTCGAACGGAGCGCACTGTGTGAAGCCCTTCGGGGTGGAACTTTGTGTTGCTTAGTGGCGAACGGGTGAGTAACACGTGAGCAACCTACCTTCCAGTGGGGGACAACATTTGGAAACAGATGCTAATACCGCATAAGACCACAGCCGGGCATCCGGTGGTGGCCAAAGGAGCAATTCGCTGGAAGATGGGCTCGCGCCTGATTAGATAGTTGGTGAGGTAATGGCTCACCAAGTCTGCGATCAGTAGCCGGACTGAGAGGTCGATCGGCCACATTGGGACTGAGACACGGCCCAGACTCCTACGGGAGGCAGCAGTGGGGAATATTGCACAATGGGCGAAAGCCTGATGCAGCGACGCCGCGTGAGGGAAGAAGGTTTTCGGATTGTAAACCTCTGTCTTCGGGGACGAAGAAGTGACGGTACCCGAGGAGGAAGCCACGGCTAACTACGTGCCAGCAGCCGCGGTAATACGTAGGTGGCAAGCGTTGTCCGGAATTACTGGGTGTAAAGGGAGCGCAGGCGGGCTGCCAAGTTGGGCGTGAAATCTATGGGCTTAACCCATAGCGTGCGTTCAAAACTGGCGGTCTTGAGTGATGGAGAGGCAGGCGGAATTCCCGGTGTAGCGGTGGAATGCGTAGATATCGGGAGGAACACCAGTGGCGAAGGCGGCCTGCTGGACATTAACTGACGCTGAGGCTCGAAAGTGTGGGGAGCAAACAGGATTAGATACCCTGGTAGTCCACACCGTAAACGATGATTACTAGGTGTGGGGGGATAGACCCCCTCCGTGCCGCAGCTAACGCAATAAGTAATCCACCTGGGGAGTACGGCCGCAAGGCTGAAACTCAAAGGAATTGACGGGGGCCCGCACAAGCAGTGGAGTATGTGGTTTAATTCGACGCAACGCGAAGAACCTTACCAGGTCTTGACATCCCGTGCATAGCACAGAGATGTGTGAAGTCTTTCGGGACACGGTGACAGGTGGTGCATGGTTGTCGTCAGCTCGTGTCGTGAGATGTTGGGTTAAGTCCCGCAACGAGCGCAACCCTTATCGTTAGTTACTACGCAAGAGGACTCTAGCGAGACTGCCGTTGACAAAACGGAGGAAGGTGGGGATGACGTCAAATCAGCATGCCCTTTATGACCTGGGCTACACACGTACTACAATGGCCGTTAACAGAGGGAAGCGATACCGCGAGGTGGAGCAAAACCCAGAAAAACGGTCTCAGTTCGGATTGGAGGCTGCAACCCGCCTCCATGAAGCCGGAATTGCTAGTAATCGCGGATCAGCATGCCGCGGTGAATACGTTCCCGGGCCTTGTACACACCGCCCGTCACACCATGAGAGCCGGGGGGACCCGAAGTCCGTAGCCTAACCGCAAGGAGGGCGCGGCCGAAGGTAAAACTGGTGATTAGGGTGAAGTCGTAACAAGGTAGCCGTATCGGAAGGTGCGGCTGGATCACCTCCTTTCTAAGGAGAACTAGCCTTGGAGCTGACTGGTTCAGAACCAAGAGCTTACGTTCGGATGGCAACTCAATATTGTTTAATTTTGAAGGCCTGGGCACTTCGGTGAAAACTGAAGTGTTTAGCTTTCAAGAGATATGGAAAACATGAGCCGCAAGCCCTATGGGGGTGTAGCTCAGCTGGGAGAGCACCTGCTTTGCAAGCAGGGGGTCAGGAGTTCGAACCTCCTCATCTCCACCAGCCTTGAAAAAGGCACAACTTGGGCTCATAGCTCAGGTGGTTAGAGCGCGCGCCTGATAAGCGCGAGGTCGGTGGTTCGAGTCCACTTGAGCCCACCATCTTTTTTAAGATGGATTCCATATCGTTTGCACCTTGAAAACTGAATAATGACTGCAAGAAAGACATTTGAGGTTTGTAATACTTCTTTTAATTAAGGGTAAATACAATTTCGATAGTTTTTGTTGGCAGAAGAATCCTTGTGAAGTGGAAACGCTTCACAAAATTGGTCAAGCTAGAAAGGGCGCAGGGCGAATGCCTTGGCACTGGGAGCCGATGAAGGACGTGGTAAGCTGCGAAAAGCTTCGGGGAGGCGCAAACAGCCATTGATCCGGAGATATCCGAATGGGGAAACCCACACGGGGTCATGCCCGTGTAACATACACTGAATCCATAGGTGTATGTGGGGAACCGCCTGAACTGAAACATCTAAGTAGGGCGAGGAAAAGACATCAACCGAGATTCCGTAAGTAGTGGCGAGCGAACGCGGAAGAGGCCAAACCAAGGGTAGAAATACCTTTGGGGTTCGGACCGCATTTAGGATCTGTGAGTTTTAACCGAAGTGTGTGGGAAAGCACACCGAAGAGGGTGAGAGTCCCGTAGGTGAAAAGACAAGCAGCCGAGCGGTATCCAGAGTACGGCCGGACACGTGAAACCCGGCCGGAACATGGGGGGACCACCCTCCAAGCCTAAATACTACCCAGTGACCGATAGCGTATAGTACCGTGAGGGAAAGGTGAAAAGTACCCCGGGAGGGGAGTGAAATAGTACCTGAAACCCTGTGCCTACAAGCACCGAGAGCGCGTCAACGCGTGATCGGGTACTTTTTGTAGAACGGTCCGGCGAGCGAATGTATGCAGCGAGGTTAAGGTATTCAGTACCGGAGCCACAGCGAGAGCGAGTCTGAACAGGGCGAATTTAGTTGCATGCATTGAGCCCGAAACCGGGTGACCTATCCATGGTCAGGTTGAAGTGGAGGTAAGACTCCATGGAGGACCGAACCGACCTCCGTTGAAAAGGCGGCGGATGAACTGTGGATAGCGGAGAAATTCTAATCGAACCCGGAGATAGCTGGTTCTCCCCGAAATAGTTTTAGGACTAGCCTCGTGTTAGATTACCGCAGGTAAAGCACTGAATGGTCGCGGGCCCGAGAGGGTACCAACACCTATCAAACTCTGAATGGCGGATAATTGATGCACGGGAGTCACACAGTGTGAGATAAGTCTCATTGTGGAGAGGGAAACAGCCCAGACCTACAGCTAAGGTCCCAAAGCATGGTTAAGTGGAAAAGGATGTGGAGTTGCGCAGACAACCAGGATGTTGGCTC
>JAJDIZ010000174.1 GCA_030266915.1 Ruminococcaceae bacterium OttesenSCG-928-D13
AAAGGAGTGTGAAGCTAATATGAATATTTTGTAAATTGCCGCAATCAACCTTGCTGCGCCGCTTCCTTCATGGCCTGCTCCACCTTGTCCAGGTCGAGGCCGCTGTCCTCCAGGTATTTCTCCTTCTTCAAAAGGGCTTTGAAGCTTTTCATGGTGTAGTGGCCGGTGCTGCGGGGCAGGGCCAGGGAGGCGTCGGGGTTGGTGAACACACACACCACCTCCACCGGCACCCGCTTCAGGCCGGCGCTGTTCAGCACATCCCGCAGAGCCCGCACGTCGGCGCTGGCCTCGGTGATCGGGTTCGGGAACTTCACCCGCTCGCCGGTTTCGCTCACCTGCACCCACTCGGCGTCGTTCGGGTTGCCGTACACCTCGCCGTTGTAGCCCAGGGCCACCACCCCGAGAATGCCGAAATAGCCCACCACCACGGCGTCCAGGTTGGCCTGGATGCCGCTGCGCTCGAAGCGCACCGGGGCGATGTACCGAAAGCTGTTGCTGCGGGCAAAGCCGCGCATCGCGGCCGCCGCCTTGGCCGTGCCATGGTCGCGGCCCACCGCGCCCTTTGCCTTGGGGTTCTGCTTGCGAAGATACCATATTACGAGGGCGACCAGTGCCACCACCGATACCACCGCCGCCACAATCATCATTACCTGATCCAAATTATTGACACCTCTCCGTCTGCTTGGTTGCCGCGGCACAGCGCTGACCGCCGCGCGCGAACGTTCCACTATTATACCAAAAAGATTGGGACTTGCAAAGCGGTGGCCACCTCTTTAGAATAGAGTATATATTGGCAGATTCCGCCGCCGGCGCGGCCTGAGCGCCGCCATCCGCGCCGCGTGGCAAAAACCAACCTAGAGAAAAAGGAAATGAGGAATCCCTATGGACATCCGCATCACCCGCACCACCACCCCCAAGGCAAAACCGGACCAGAACAACCTGGGCTTTGGCCGCTACTATACCGACCACATGCTCGTGATGCCCTACGACGAGGGCACCGGCTGGCACAGCGCCGAGATACGCCCCTACGCCCCCTTCTCGCTGGACCCGGCCTCGATGGTGTTCCACTACGCCCAGGAGTGCTTCGAGGGCATGAAGGCCTACCGCACCACTGCCGGCCGGGTGCAGCTGTTCCGCCCGGAGGAAAACGCCAAGCGGATGGCCCGCACCCACAACCGCCTGTGCATCCCCGAGGTGCCGGTGGCGGATTTCGTCGAGGCGGTGCGCGCCCTTGTCTCGGTGGAGCAGGGCTGGGTGCCCTCGGTGCCCGACGCCAGCCTCTACATCCGGCCCACCACCATTGCCACCGAGCCGCACCTGGGTGTGAAGCCCAGCACCAGCTACCTGTTCTATGTCATCCTCAGCCCCTCGGGGCCTTACTACGCCACCGGCCTTGACCCGGTGAAAATTTTTGTGGAGGACGAGCTTACCCGGGCCGCCCCGGGCGGCACCGGGGCCATCAAGTGCGGCGGCAACTACGCCGCCTCGCTGGCCGGGCAGGTGAAGGCCCACCAGCTGGGCTACAGCCAGGTGCTCTGGCTGGACGGCGCCGAGCGCCGCTACGTGGAGGAAGTGGGCGCGATGAACGTCTTCTTCGTGATAGACGGCCAGGTGTACACCGCCCCCACCGCCCCCGGCACCGTGCTGCCCGGCATCACCCGGATGAGCTGTATCGACCTGCTGCGCGACTGGGGCTACACCGTGCGGGAGGACCGCCTCGCTATCGACGACCTGATGGCCGCCGGGCGGGCCGGCCGCCTCACCGAGGTGTTCGGCACCGGCACGGCGGCAGTCATCAGCCCGGTGGGCGAGCTGCGCTACAAGGAGGAGCCGCTTCTGCTGGGCGGCGGGCAAACCGGTCCGATTACCCGCCGCCTGTATGACACGCTCACCGGCATCCAGTGGGGACGCCTGCCGGACGAGAAGGGCTGGATTGTCCCGGTGGACTGATTCCAAGCTCCGTTCCTCCGTTGATAAGGGTGACCCGTTCGTGACCGGAGGGGTGTATTATTGGGGAAGCCACTGCCTTTGCCGGCATTGGCAGTTTAAAAGAGGGAAAGTACAACCAACGTCTCATGGAGGAATGTCCCAATGAAAAACTGGACCATACGCAAGAAAATGATCCCGCTCTATATAATTATCTCTATTTTCACCTTCGTCCTGTTCTTTGGCGCCCTGGCGGTCATCAACATCATCACCACAAGCCCTGACCCCGAGGCCATATCCTCCAGCATCTCGGCCTTCACCTGGGGCTTCCCGGGCTACCTTGTGGTGTACTTCGTCTGCATCTTTGCGGTGGGCCGCACCATCACAAAGCAGGTGGCCTTCCCGGCCAGGGCGCTGGCCAAGGCCGCAAAGCAGGTGGCCCAGGGCGACATTGATGTGGAGCTCACCCACAGCTCCGGCGACGAGATGGGCGAACTGACCGACGCCTTCCGCGAGATGGTGGCGGGCATCCACACCCAGGCCGAGGTGCTCACCATCATGGCCGGGGGTGATTACACCGCCAAACTGAGCCTGCGGGGCGAAAACGATGTGATGAACAAGGCCATCCGCACGATGCTGGCAAACAACAACGAGATGCTGCGGGATATCCGCGACGCCTCCCAAAGCGTGAACGGCGGCGCCCAGCAGATTGCCCAGAGCGCCCAGGCCCTGGCCTCGGGCAGCACCCAGCAGGCCGCCAGCGTGGAGGAGTTTTCCGCCACCCTGGCCGAGGTGAAGGAGCACAGCGACCTTAACGCCGAGGCCAGCCAGCAGGCGCTGGAGGCCTCGCAGCTGGCCGGCGAAAAGATGCAGCTGGGCATCGCCTCGATGGCAGAGGTGACCAAGGCGATGGAAGCCATCGACAACAGCTCCGCCGAGATCACGAAGGTGATCAAGGTGATTGACGACATTGCCTTCCAAACCAACATCCTGGCCCTGAACGCCGCCGTGGAGGCCGCCCGGGCGGGCCAGCACGGCAAGGGCTTTGCCGTGGTGGCCGACGAGGTGCGCAACCTGGCCAGCAAAAGCGCCGACGCCGCCAAGGAGACCACCGGCCTGATTGAGGACAGCCGCAACCGGGTGCGCGAGGGCACCGGCGTGGTGGAGCGCACCGGCGACGCCCTGAACGAGGTGGCCGAGCTGGCCAGCCAAACCCAGGACCTGGTTTTCAAAATCTCCCAGTCTTCGTCCGAGCAGGCCACCAACATCGACGAACTGAACACCGGCATTGCCCAAATTTCCGCCGTGGTGCAGTCCAACT
>JAJDIZ010000175.1 GCA_030266915.1 Ruminococcaceae bacterium OttesenSCG-928-D13
TTGTCAGCGTGGTGGCTGCCAAAAGGGCGCCGGATGGGGATTTTGACATCACCCTGTGGCTGATGAGCTGCCGGGTGCTGAAGCGCGGCATGGAGGACGCCATGATGGACGCCATGGTGGCCGCCGCCCGCGCTGCCGGGGCAAAGCAGCTGCGCGGCGCCTATTACAAAACAGCTAAAAACGCGATGGTAAAGGATTTTTACGCCGGCTTCGGCTTCGAGCGCACATCCCTTGCCGAACATGACGACAGCCACTGGCGGCTGGCCCTCGATAGCTACCAGCCGCACAATCATTATATAGAGGTGGAGAGCAGATGAACCGAGACGAAGTGTACGCCAAGCTCACCGGGGTTTTCCGGGATGTGTTCAGCGACCCGACGATTGAAATCCACGACGAGACCACCGCCGCCGACATCCCCGCCTGGGACAGCCTCGAGCACGTTTGGCTGGTGGCCAGCGTGGAGGAGGCCTTCGGCACCAAGTTCGACATGAAAACCGTGGTGGGCATGAAGAACGTGGGCGAGATGGTGGATATCCTGATGACCCGGCAGTAGTTGCCCGTAAGCCAGTGTGGGGGAGGCCCTTGATGTGTACCCGGCGCATAACCGAAGCAATCCAAACAAAAAAGCCGCTATGTGGCTTTTTTGTTTGGATTGGTGATGATCAGCTGTCTTCCTTGCGGCGGCGCAGGCCGCGTTTTTCCATCTTGT
This sequence comes from Ruminococcaceae bacterium OttesenSCG-928-D13, assembly GCA_030266915.1. GTDB lineage: Bacteria > Bacillota > Clostridia > Oscillospirales > Ruminococcaceae > JAAYCI01. The sequence continues at coordinate 710 of JAJDIZ010000175.1, forward strand.
TCTGGTACATCAGCTCGTCGGCCTCGGTGACCACTGAGTCCAGCGTCTGGCCCGTGCCGGGCAGGAAAGCCACAATGCCGTAGCTAAAACCCAGCTGGACGCCATTTGGATTGGCTGCGTTGTGGCGCAGCACCGCTTCGGTGGCCCGCACCATCACAGCCTCGGCGGCGTCGATGCCGTGGTTCATCCAAACCAGAAACTCGTCCCCGCCCCAGCGGCAGATGAAGTCTTCGTCGGTCAGCTCGTCTTTGACAATGCGCAGAGTGGAGGTGATCATCTCATCTCCGGCGGCATGGCCAAGGGAGTCGTTGGTTTTCTTCAGGCCGTCCAGGTCGATGAAGCACAGGCTGCACGCCCCGGCGGCCTCCCGCATCTTCTGTTCCAATGCCCGGGCGCCGAATTCCCGGTTGTACACCCCGGTCATCGCGTCGGTGGATGCTACCCGCTTGAGGTCTTGCTCGTACTTGCTGCGCATCGTGATGTCGGTGGACACCTGCATGTGCACCAGATGGCCGTCCACCCAGCGGACGATGCTGTCCTGCGAAAGGTAGGTGCGCCCGGTGAGGGTGTTGTGCTGCTCCCAGTGATAGGTGTCGGATTTTTCCAGCACCTCGTCGAAATTCATTTGTGGAATCGGGCAGAAGGGGCAGGGGCCCGCCATCCCCTGCTGGAACACTTCCCAGCAGGGCTGGCCCAGCAGCTCGGCCTCGGTTTTGCCCAGCGCCTCGCACATGGAGCGGGAGACAAACACCAGGCTGTAGTTGTCCATCCGGTTGGCGTACACCAGGTCCTGGGTGTTGTCGGAGATAATCTGCAATACATTCCGGCTGTTAACCAGGGTGCGCTGGTCGTTGCGGCGCGTCATCAGCGATGCCAGGAAGGCCGCGACGTTCTTGAGGAAGCTGATTTCGTCGCCGGTCCAGTGATGCACGGTGTCACAGTCGTCGAAGCCCACGTAGCCCAGCGGGCCGGCAGCGTCATACATCGGGATGATGGAGAGCGCCTTGATGCCCTGCATCTCCAGCACCTCGCGGCCCGGCGGGGCAACTTCGGCCACGTCGCTGACGATGTACATGCCGGAGCTGATGATGTCGTCGTAAGGATACTCGTCCTTGGCGAGGTTTTGCAGGTCGCCGATGGCTGGCTCCACCCCGGGGGCGCACCACTCGTAGGTGTTGGCCGTGGTGGTGGTGGAGATCTCCTCGAAGATATATGCCCGGCTGACCTGCATTGCGGTGCCGGCGAGGGCCAGCACGGTGTCGATGGCCGATTCCACATCCTCATCAAGGATGGTGGCGCCGATGATTGAGGTGAGGCGGGTATCATAGCTGCCCTGGCCGGCCGCGGTTCCGGCGGCCACCTGCTGGGGAATCAGGTAGATGGCGAACAGATCTGCCGCCTCATGGCTGATGCCGTTTGCATAGACGGCCACCGGCTGCCGGGCGCCTTCGAAGGTAATGGCGTTGCAAAAAAAGCCGTCCACCCGACCGGAGGAGGCCAGCATGTTGCAGAAGCTGTCAAAGGCGGCGGGTGAGCCGCAGTCGATGATATCGGCAAGGGTTCGGCGCGGAGAGTCCTTTGGTTGGGCAACGGCCGAATGGGAAGGAGAGAACATCAGCGCGGCCGCCATGTTGGTGTATACGATGTGAAAAGCGGGTGAGATCCCGCAGATCACCACCGGGATGGGGAGTTCCGCGAAGACTTTTGCCAAACTGTGCTGATACAATTATTTCCCTCATAACTTTGAATAAAATGACCTGCCTGAAAGGCGGGTGTATTATAGCAGAATAGTATGGTTAAGTAAACAGGCGTCACAGAAGCTTAATCAAAGGTTCACAAAGGCAAATTAAATTGCATTAGGGCAGCTAAAAGCGGGGTATTGCTTTTTTTTTATGAATAGGGTAAAATAGCAACTGCGCGATGTGTGACACGCGCGATAGGGAAGCTTAGCTCAGCTGGTAGAGCACCTGCTTGACGTGCAGGGGGTCAGGGATTCGAGTTCCTTAGCTTCCACCACGAGAGATCTTGCGTATAATCGTCGTTATTTGACGTTTAACGCAAGATTTTTTGTTGTGATAATGCACAAGGTGCAGGAATGAATTGCCACTGTTTACCATCAAATTGCACAGGAGAAAACAGCCTATTATTGGCACAATCAGCCAGAAATCAGCCAGATTTAGCCACCGAGTCGGAGATGGGAAACGGCAGTCTGCGGCGGTTTGTCGGCGGTGTCATTTTCACTTCCTAAAATGCAATCAGCCAAAAAACGAGGCTAAGTGTACAACGTGAACAAACCGGTCACCTTCGCATTGTGCAAGGTAGCCGGTTTTTGTGTGAAAGCAGGTATTACGCTGTCGTGCATTTCCGTAACTTCCGGTGATAGATGGGGCTGTCCTTTGAGGCTTCGGTGGTAGGCTCCAGTTTTCCCTGGCGGATCATTCCTTCAATGCGGTGGGCAACCCAGGCATCGCCAATCCCCAACCGGTACTTCCCCAGCACCCGGCCGATAACCATCGCCTCTTGGAAC
>JAJDIZ010000176.1 GCA_030266915.1 Ruminococcaceae bacterium OttesenSCG-928-D13
AAGCCCGGAAAACTCGAAATTCGAGTTTTCCGGGCTTTTCTTCTAAAAAAGAGCATACTGAACCCATCAAAAAGCATAAAAATGCATAAGATTAATAATTTGCTTGCATAATATTCACTATATATGTATAATATCTTATAAAGTGAATATTCACACATTATGGTATGCCATCCACCATAAAGCGATGGCGCCGCCCCGGTATCGGCGGCAAAGGAGAAAACCATGAAAAAGCTGTTGTCTGTTCTGATTTGCGCCCTGCTGGCATTGGGCGCGGTGGGCTGCACCTCCAGCGCGCAGGGCAAGGTGGTTGCCTCGGCTGCCGACCTGGCCGGCAGCAAGATTGCGGTGCAGGAAGGCACCACCGGCGATTACTATGTGACCGATGAGGTGGAAGGCAGCGAGGTGGCACGCTTCAAAAAGCCCACCGACGCCGTAATGGAGCTGATCAATGGGCGAGTGGACGCAGTGGTGATTGACGAGCTGCCCGCCAAAAGGCTGGTGGAGGCCAACCCGGGCAAGGTGAAGATTTTGAGTGATATCCTCACCACCGAGGAGTACGCCATTGCGGTGAACAAGGGCCAGGCCGGCCTGCTGGCCGAGGTGGACGCCGCCATCGACGCGCTGCACGCCGATGGCACCTTCGACACCCTGTTCGACATTTTCATCACCGGGGAGGACAAGCCGATTCCCCCAGTGCCGGACTACACCCCCGACGGGCAGATCATCATGGGCACCAACGCCGAGTTTGAGCCCTTCGAATACTATGACGATGACAACCAGCTCACCGGGTTCGACGTGTGGATGGCCAAACACATTGCCGCCAAGATGGGCAAGGAACTAGTGGTGGAGGACATGGCCTTCGACGCCCTGATTGCCGCTTTGAACACCGGCAAGGTCGACTTTGTGGCCGCGGCCCTCACCAACAACGAGGAGCGCCGGCAGAACGTCGATTTCACCCAGGACTACTTCGCCTCATCGCAGGTCATCATCGTGCCTGCGTAACCATTCTCGCGAGTAAAGGCAACCGTCATGTCATTTATTGATAAGCTCTACCAGGCCCTGATTGCCAACAACCGCTACATGCTCTACCTGGAGGGGCTGGGCGTCACCATGCTGGTGACCGTCGGGGCCATTGTGCTGGGCACCGTGCTGGGCTGTGTGGCAGCCCTGCTGCGCACCGCCGAGGCCAAACCCCCGCGCTTTCTGGCCCAAGTGTACATCGACGTGATCCGCGGCACCCCGGTGATGGTGCAGCTTCTGATCTTCTACATGGTGATATTCACCGCCCCAAACACCAGCAAGGTCCTGGTTTCCATCGTGGCCTTCGGCATCAACTCCGGCGCCTATGTGGCCGAGATCATCCGGGGCGGCATCGCCTCGGTGGACCCGGGCCAGATGGAGGCAGGCCGCTCGCTGGGGCTTTCCAAGGGCCAAACCATGTGGCATGTGATACTGCCCCAAGCGGTGAAAAACGCCCTGCCGGCCTACGCCAACGAGTTTATTGTGCTCATCAAGGAGACGGCGGTGGTGGGCTACATCGGCCTGCAGGACCTGACCAAGATCAGCTCCACCATCATCAGCCGCACCTACGAGGCCATGGCGCCGCTGCTGATCATCGCGGCAGTGTACCTGGCCCTCACCATGGGCCTGAGCCGCCTGTTTGCCCGCATGGAAAGGAGGCTGAGGCGCGATGATCCGAGTTGAACAGCTCTCGAAGAAATTCGGCGACAACCTGGTGCTGGACCGGGTGGACGAGCATATCGCCCCCGGGGAAAAGGTGGTCATCATCGGGCCGTCCGGCTCGGGAAAAAGCACTTTCCTGCGCTGCCTGAACCTGCTGGAGCAGCCCAGCGGCGGGGCCATCTGGTTCGGCGGCGCCTGTATCACCCAAAAAGGGGTGGACATCAACAAGGTGCGCCAGAAAATGGGGATGCTGTTCCAGACCTTCAACCTGTTTCCCCATCTCTCGGTGGTGGATAACATCACCCTGGCGCCCACCAAGCTTTTGGGCCTCAGTCGAGAGCAGGCGCGGGCCGAGGCCGAAACCCTGCTGGAGCGGGTGGGCCTGCTGGACAAGCGGGACGCCTACCCGCCGCAGCTTTCCGGCGGACAAAAACAGCGCATCGCAATTGTGCGTGCGCTGGCAATGAAGCCCGAGCTTATGCTGTTTGACGAGCCCACCAGCGCCCTGGACCCGGAGATGGTGGGCGAGGTGCTGGCGGTGATGAAAGAGCTGGCGGCCTCGGGCATGACCATGGTGGTGGTAACCCACGAGATGGGCTTTGCCCGAGAGGCCGCCAGCCGGGTGCTGTTCATGGACGAGGGGCGTATTTTGGAGCAGAACACCCCCGGGGCCTTTTTCGAAAACCCCCAAAACGAGCGCACAAAGGACTTTTTGGCCAAGGTGCTGTGAGCCGCAGGCGGCTACAGCTCCAGCAGGTAGTCCAGCACATGGCAGATCTCGCCGCCCTTGGTGTAAACCCGGGGCAGGCGCTTGGTGAAGGAGCACATCACCGAGGCGGGTATCTGGCCGATCTTGTCGGCAATGTCCTCAATGGTGATTTCGGCGTCCCCCTGGCGGCCCATGAACACCACCTCGTCCCCCACCTTCGGCGTAAGGCCGGTCACGTCCAGCATCAGCTGGTCCATGCACAGCTTGCCGATGATGGGCACGATGGTGCCCTGCACGATGCACTGCCCGATGTTGTTTAGGCTGCGGCTGTAGCCGTCGGCGTAGCCGATGGGCACGGTGGCAATCTGGGTTTCCCGGGTGGTCTGGTAGCTCAGGCCGTAGCCCACCTTCTCCCCGGGGGGCACCACCTTCAGGTAGGTGATCTGCGCCTTGAGGGATTCGATGCTCTCCAGCACGATGAAGCTGCGGTCGGCATCGGGGAAGGGGTACACCCCGTAGAGGATGATGCCCGCCCGCACCATGTCGTAGCCGTATTCCGGGAAATTCATCACGGCGGCGCTGTTGCTCACATGCCGGATGGGGATTTTCACCCCCCGCTCCCCCAGCATGTCCACCATCCCGTCGAACAGCCTCACCTGGTTTGCGGTGTAGGCCGGGTCGTCGTCCGAGGCGGGAAAGTGGGTGTACAGTCCGTCCACCACAAGGCCCGGCATCCGGCTGATCTCGGCGATGGCGTCGGCGTTTTCGGCGGTGGGCATGAAGCCCTGCCGGTTCATCCCGGTCTCCAGCTTGATGTGGATATGGCAACCTGCCCCCAGCCGG
>JAJDIZ010000177.1 GCA_030266915.1 Ruminococcaceae bacterium OttesenSCG-928-D13
AAGGAATGGTGAGGGTGCCGCTGAGGCCGGTGCCCTCAAAGGCACTGCCGCCGATGGTAAGGCTGCCGGTGGCGGGCAGGCTCAGCCCCGTGATGCCGCCACAGCGATAGAAAGCCATGTGGCCGATGGTAGTAACACTAGCTGGAATGGTGAGGGTGCCGCTGAGGCCGGTACCCTCAAATGCGCTGTCGCCGATGACGGTAACGCTGGAGGGGATGGTAAGGGTGCCGCTGAGGCCGGTGTTTCGGAATGCGCTGTCGCCGATGACGGTAACGCTGGCAGGGATGGTGAGGGTGCCGCTGATGCCGGACCCCCAAAATGCTTCATTGCCGATAACGGTAAGGTTACCGGTGGCGGGTAGTTGCAGCCCCGTGATGCCGGCACAGCAAAAGAAGGCATTGCTGCCGATGGTGGTAACGCTGGCAGGGATGGTGAGGGTGCCGCTGATGCCGGTCGCCTCAAAAGCCCTGTCGCCAATAGAAGTAACGCTGTAGGTGTTTGTGCCGTCGCTGGCGGTGGCGGGAATGTTTAGGCCATTGGCCGGCGCAGGGCCTGCCAGGCCAATCACCTCTGCCTGCTGCAAACTGGCGGATGTCACCTGGTAGCGAAACGCTCCATCGGTGAAGGTGGGTAGTGTATTTAATCCAATCCACAAATCCTCCGGTATAGGGACCGAAAAATCCACCTGGGTGGCAGCATAATACTTCCCTTTAAAGGCAACCTCCGCTACCTCGGCGGTATATTCGCCCTCCGGCAGAGCGAAGCGTGCTGTTCCATATTCGTCAGTTTTACCACTCTGCACCTTGGTGCCATCCCGCAATATGGTTACTGTTGCATTCGGAATCGGGTTTGTACTCTCGCCATACACAACAAACACCACATCGTACATATCCTGGGCAGTAACAGCGGCCTCCTGTGCCCGGACAGTCACGGTAATATCCGGCAGGGCCACGCCCTCCGCCAGGGTGTAGCCCTGGGGCAGGGTGGCGGTAAAGGTGTAGGCGCCCGGGGTTTGCGGGTCAAAGGCGGCGGGGGCGTCCGGGTCATCCGCGCGCCCGGTGCAGGTCCACTCAAGGCCCTCAATGGCCAGCGCCTCGCCGCTTTCATCCTGCCCGGTCAGGGCGTCCGGCAGGGTTACCTGCGCCTGGGTGGCAATTTCTCCGGCTTCAAAGCTCTGGAACAGCACCGCCTCGTCCAAAGCGTCCAGCATCGCCACGGTGATGGATGCGGGCGCGCCGTCCCCCTCTGGCGATAGTTCAAGTTCGCCGGACTGCTCATCGCCGGGCAGGGGGGCGCCGTCCGCCGCCGTTATGGGCGTCGGCATCACGGAAAACAGCATCACCGCCGCCAGCAGCAACGGGAGTATCCTTTGCATCGCTCTTTTCATCTTCCATCCCTCCACGGCGGCTGCGCCCGCCTGTAACGCAAAACACAGGATGCTCTGAAAGGACATCCTGTTGTCATTACCCACATTATATATTAAAACCTTGCCAAAAGCGCAATGTTGCAGAATTGTAACACTGAAATCACGATTTAAAGTGTATTTTTGGCCGACTCCTCGGCAAACACATAGCCCCGGCCCTTGATGTTCAGGATGATGTAGCCGCTTTTTTCCAGCTTTTTGCGCAGGCGGGACACCGTGCTGCGCAGGGTGCGGGTGTCTACGTCGGCCGGCTGCTTCCACACATCCTCGTACAGCCGCTGCCCGGGCACGGCCTCTCCCTCGTGCTGCATCAGCAGGTGCAGCAGGGTGAACTCCTTCGGGGTAAGCAGCAGGTCTTCCTCGCTCAGGAACGCCTGCCCGGCCTGGGTGTTCAGGGTCAGCGGGCCGCGCACCACCAGGTATTCCTTAGGGATGGCTTTATGCAGCGCCTCTTTCAGCAGCGCGTCCCGGCGCAGGGCCTCGGCCTCCAGCCGGGCAATCTCCTCGTTTTGACGCGCGGCGGCAACCTGGCGCACCGTGCCGTAAAAGGCGGCCACCATTTGGAACAGCGCCAGCATCAAAACACCAAAGTCCAGCATCCCGCTGTGCGCCGCGGGGAAAATCAGGATATCCGCATGGTACAGCATTTCCCGCACCATCACATACACAAGCACCACCAGCGCGCACAGCATGATGAGGTGTTCGGTATCCAGCCCCCGGCGCAGGCGCAGCACAAAGCGCCCAATCAGGTAGCCGCCGGTGAGCAGCACCGCGGCATAGGCCACCGGCAGGGCCTGCGTGATGAAAACGGTGGGGGCAAGCAAGTAGAGCAGGGCCACGGCGGCGTTGCCCGCAAGGATGGCAATCTTCACCTGCTTTTGCACCAGGCCGGGGAACATGGCCCCCAGCGCCAGCGTCAGCAGCAGGCAGGCGGCGGGGATGGCCATGTACTCCATGCGGAAAGTCACATACCAGGAGATATCCGGGTACAGCGCGGTGACGGCCTTGGTGCCGGTGACGCCGGTGCGCAGCAGCAACACCAGGCAGAACAGGGCAAAATACAGGTTGGTGCGGTAGCTTTTCAGCAGCAGGAAAAGCATGAAATGCACCGCCGCCAGCAGCAGAAGGCAACCCAGGATAATGGCCGTGCCCAAGGTTTGCCGGGCGTGGTAGCGGCTGATGCTTTCCACCGAGCCGATATTCAGCCCGGCAGGATTTCCGCCCTCCTTATGTACAAAGTTGGAGCATTGGTGCAGCACCTCGATCACGCCGTTTACCGGCGTAACGGTGTAGTACACAAAGGTGGTCTGGGGAACGTTTGTTTCGGCGCTGGTTCCGGGTTGGCCCACGGTTTGCATGTGCTGCCCGTTGATGTAGATGCTGTCGGTGTAATCCACGCTGCTGAAATAGAGGGCGTATACCCGGCCGTCCGGCACCAGCAGCCGCACGCGGGCGGTGTAGAACTGGGCGGCGTCTTCGGGCGCGCCTGTCTGGATATCGCTGCTTGTCTCAAAGGCCTCGGGCGTAAGGTAGGCGTTTGGTACAAACTCGGCCTGCCCGCCCCTCGTCCGGACATAATGGGTTGCCATATCCACATCCCGCAAGTCCCACACCGGGGTATCGGAGCGTACCACAATTTGGGCGGTGTAGTCGGCCTTCAGCTGCCACACATAGTAGCACAGCAGCAGGATGGCAAAGAGCAGGGGGAACAGAGTCCATCGGTCGCTTTTGGTTTGTCGCATTTACTGTCCCCCCTTCTC
>JAJDIZ010000178.1 GCA_030266915.1 Ruminococcaceae bacterium OttesenSCG-928-D13
GGTTTCGGCGGCCGTCTCGCCCAGCAGGGAGGCAATCTCCTGCACGATGCGCATGTGCTTTTCAATCACCTTGTCGGTCACCGCGATGGTTTTGTCGCTCACCTCGCGGCGGGCGGCCCGGGCGGCCTCGGCCTCGCTCACGTCCCGCATGATGCCGATGATCAGGTCGTATTCCGAATCGCGGATCACCGAAAGCAGGATGTACCGGTCATATTCGGCAAGGTACAGCCGTTTGTCGATCACGTCGGGGCCTTCCTCCAGCACCGGCAAAAAGTCTGCCGGGTCCATCACGCAGGACACGTTCCGCCCCAGCACGTCGCCCTCGTCCTGCACGTTTAGCAAGCGGCAGGCGGCGGCGTTCAACTGCTGTATTTCCAGCGCCTCGCTGAGCACGATGATGGCATTGGGGGTGTTGCGGATGATGGTATCGGAAAAGCTCTGGGCCTTGTTCATCAGGTAGGGCATGCACATGGTCAGGTCAGCCTTGCCCTCCAGCACGGCCTGGGCTTTGTCGCGGCAGGTTTCGTAGCCGCAGCTGCCGCAGTTCAGCTCGTCCTCGGGCTTGGTTTTGCCAATCTTGCGCAGCACCTCGCTGATGGCCTTCTCGCCGAAGCGGCGGCGGGGCGGGGCGTTGTAGCCGATCGCCTTGTCCAGCTCCTTCTCGTCGGGCTGGGCCACCTCAAATTCACCGGCGTCGGGGGTGTATTCGTCCACCGCCTCCACCCCCACCAGCAGACCCATCTGGCGGGTCATGCCCGGGCCGCTCACACAGCTTCCGGTGCAGGCGCTCATCTCCACGAAGCAGTGCTTCAGCTGGCCGCTGGCGATGTCGTGCAGGGCGTCGATACAGTTTTCCACCCCGTCCACCGTCAGGTAGGTGTACTGGCGGTTCTGCTTCTCCATGTTGCTCAGGATGCCGCCGGTGGTGGGATACAGCCGGGTCCGGCCGCCCGGGTCATCCTGGGGCGCGGGCTCAAGGGTTACCCCGGCCTCTTTGAGCCAGTCGTCCAGCTCGGCGAAGGTGAGCACGCAGTCCACAATGCCGGGGTAGAGCTCGGCCTCGTCCTTTTTTCAAACTTAAGTTATATTTTTATATTACTCCGTATGATGACGGGTAGAACCAGTTTTTAAGTTGCCGAGGCGCTGTGCCCGCTCCTTGGCCAGTGCGCAGATGTAGGGTGGGACGTCGGTGAAGTTTCCGCTCTCGGCCTGGATGTTTGCGGGGCAATTGGGGCACCCCAGCAGGTCAATCTCGCAGTGCTCGCATTTTTCGGGCAGCCGCAGGTCCTCATACAGGGTGGGAAGGCGCTGCCACGCGGCGTCGAAGCCCTCCTTCAGCGGCTGGGTGTAGGGGTGGGAGAAGGTGCCGCAGGGGAGCATCCGCCCATCCCAGCTGAGCCAGTACATGCCCTTGGCGGCCATGCAGGTTAGCACCTTCGGGGGCAGGTCAAAGCCGGTGTACTTGCCCTTCTTCGGCGTTGTCGCCGGTTCTTTGGGAGACAGCCCGGATTTCTGGCGGGCCTTGTAGTACTGCCGGTGGGCAGTGTCCAGATCCATGGCCTGCCGGGCGGTCAGCCGGCAGCTTTCCACGTCGGCGGTGGCCCCGCGTATGGGCTTGAAGACATTCACGTTGATGGCGAAGCGCTTGGTGTAGCGGGCCGCTATCTCGCGCAGGGCGTCCAGCTCGTGCATGTTGTCCTGGATGAAGGTGGTGCGAACTTCCAGGCTGGTGGGCACCTCCGCCAGCATCTCCAGCCCCCGGAGGGTCCGCTCGAAGGCGCCGGGGTCGCCGCAGATCTTGCCGTAGGTTTCGGGGCAGGCGCCATATAGGGTGACCGCGATGGAGGAGGGCGGCCTTTTGCAAAACAGGGCCTGCGTTTCCGCGTCCATCAAAGCGGCGTTGGTGTTGAGGGACAGCACGAAGGGCCGGTCGCTCAGGGCGGTGTATATCTCGGCGAAGTCCGGCCTGGACAGGGGCTCTCCGCCGGTTAAAAGCAGGTTCAGCGTGCCGGCCTTCAGGGTGTCGTCCGCCAGGGAAATCCATTCGTCGGCGGTCAGCATCCGGCCAATTTTAACCGCCTGTTCCTTCTCCAGCCGGACATAGCACATCTTGCAGCGCAGGTTGCAGAAGGGGGTCAGCTCAAAGGTGGCGCCAAGGGGCTGGTGCTTCAGCGCTGCCCGGGCCGCCATGGTGGTCTCAAGCGCTTCCCAATCGGCGGCATCCTGAAACTGGGCGTCCCACTGGGGTTCCTGGATGCTCATGTATCAAGCAGGCCTAGCTCGGCCATCTTCGCAAGCAGGCTGTCGATGTCCTGCCCGGCCTGGGCGCCGTCCACCTCGTACTCCTCGAGCACTTTGGCAAGCAGGTCCTCGCGGCTGGTGTCCTTTTCCATCTGTGTCCAGATGAAGGGGGCGATGCCCGTCAGGGTCATGACGCCCTTGAAGTCGATCACCCGCTCACCCACCGGAACCACAACGAAGGAATCGGCAATGTCGCGCAGGATGTACCCGTCCTTGATTTTCATTAAAGCACCCCGAATCTTTATGTATGCTCATTATAGCCCGGTTTAAATCATAGGGCAAGACTTCTAACAGAACTGACAGTATTTACGCACCAGCGCCGCCCCTGAGCTGACTGTTTCACCGGGATGTGTTTTTTGGTATACTGTGTCAGACGGAGGTGGCAGTGTGTGGAATGACGCCTACAAAATAGGAATTGACCAGATAGACCAGCAGCACAAACAGCTGATTGGCGCCCTGGATGACCTGTTGAAATGCGCGAACGCCTCGGACGCTGTGGGCGGGGAGCGATGCCGGCATACCATGGGCTTTTTAAAGGACTACGCGGTGAACCATTTTGCCGCCGAGGAGATGCTGCAGCAGGAAATAGGCTTTCCCGAGGCCCGGGAGCACTGGGAGATGCACCAGACCTTCAGAACTTCCCTCCACGAGATGGAGCTGGGTTTGATCCGCGCCGACTATAGCCCCGAAAAGGTGCGGGAGGTGACGGATATGCTCACCCGGTGGTGGCTGTTCCACATTCTCAAGGAGGATAAGAAAATGCTGGCCTGGCTGCCGCCGCAAGCCGGGGATGCCCGCCGCTAGGCCCCGACGGGCGGCGGGCCGAAGGCCTCGGCATAAACCTGCCGGGCGATAAAGGCCGCTCCCTTCCC
>JAJDIZ010000184.1 GCA_030266915.1 Ruminococcaceae bacterium OttesenSCG-928-D13
ACGCTGTTGAAGGCGTCGGCAATCGTCTTGGCCATGATGTTGATCTTGTCTTTATAGTAGTGGACACCCTGGTTCCAGGTCTCGCCGGAGCCGTTGGTCATCCCGAGGCCGCGGCCGTTCAGCATGTCCAGCGTGCCCCGGATGGAACCGGTGGTGAAGCTGACCGGGTTGCCGGTGTTGTTCCAGAACACGTTCACAGTTTTGAAGTTCGGGTCGCTGTCGTTCACCCGCACGTTCAGCTGCTGGGCTTTGTCACCCTCCACCACTGGTGGGTTGTTCTCGTCCTTCGGCCCCATCCACACGGTCACCACGTTTTTGGCGTCGGTCTCGTAGTAGATGTCAGCATAGCCGGACAGCTGGTCCAGCAGCACGTTGCGCTCGTCCATCAGCTCCAGCGGCTGGTACTGGGAGTTGGTGGGGTCCAGGCTGTTGAAGCGGTGGTCGCCGATGGCGTCGTTCAGCTCGGCAATGCGCTTGAGGATGCTGTTGATGTTATCCACTTCCAGCTCAAGGCTGTACTCCTGCTGGTTCCACACGTTGTCCACCTTGGCGCTCATCTGCTGCAGCACCTGCACCATCTGGGTGGCCACGGTCTGGATGTTGGCCGCCTGGGTGGCCTCGTTCACGCTGCCGCCAAGAATCTCATCCCAGGCGTCCTGGAACTTGGTCATCACCGAGGTCAGGTTGGCCGGGGCAATCTCGTCCAGCGCGTTGGTCAGGTCCCCAAGGATGGCCGAGGTGGCGCCGTAGTAGCCCACGTCGGAATATTCCTCGCGGAAGCGCTTGTCGAGGAAGGAGTCCCGCACCTGGGATACCCCGTACACTGTGGCGCCCTGGCCGGCAAAGGCGGTGGAGTTGGTATTGTAACGGGTGTAGCGCATATTGACGCTCAGGCTCACCAGGTCCACCCGCTGGCGGGTGTAGCCGGTCACCCCGACATTGGAGGTGTTGTTGCCCGCCACGTCTATCGCCTTCTGGTTAGCCATCAGGCCCCGGGTGGCGGTTTCAAAACCCATAAAAGTTGGTCGCATACTCATTTGTGGTTTCCTCCAATTTGGCCCTTAGACCTTTGTCTCCAAAATGCCGCCCTGGCCGTTCTGTTTCTCGCGGATGCGTTCGTAAGGGTTGTTGCCCTTTCCGCTGGGCAGCACCGAGGCGGGGTCTATCTCAATCATGTTGTCCCGGGCAACGGCCATGCTTTTGTCGTTGAAAAAGCGTATCTCGGCCACGCTGCCCTCAAAGCGGGTGAAAAGCTGCCACAGCCGGTCCTGATCTTCGTCGGGGGCCAGCTCAATCAGCTGGCGGAAGGTCAGCCCCTCATACCCAGCCGCCGCTTGCAACGCCTGGCGCCTGGCCTCGAAGTTGCCCAGCTGCTTGGCGTTCGCCTGGCTAACGGAGATGCTGTGCTCTATACGTGAAAGCTCCCGGCTGGACAGCGCGGCGAGTTTGTCATTCTCGTCGGCGCGCATCCGCGCCAGGAAAGCGGTGTAATCCACCATGAACGACACGAACTCGTCGTGCGCCTTGGCACTGGGCATGCTGATTATCCGTCCTTTCAGATAGGGGGCGCTCAAACGCTGAGGTCCAGAATGGCGTCGGCAATATCCTCCGAAGCCACGTAGTATTCCCCGCTCTCCACCGCGCTGCGCAATTCGTCAATGCGCTCGGCAGACGCGCCGGCTTCCACCTCGGCCGCCACCGGCGAGGCAAGGCGGCGCACACCGGCCCGGGCGGCGGCATTCTCGCTCAATGTCACCTTGTCCGCGCGGCCTGCCGCCTGTCCAGTCTTACTTTTGGGCGCAGCATCAGCGTTTTGCTTGACGCTCTGAACCACGCTTTGGTAGTGCTCCAGCCCTGAAGACGTAATTTTCATTGTCGTTCCCTCCAATACACAGGATACAAGCATAAAGAACGCTTTTTCCTTGTTTACATTATCGGCCGAAAAGGGGTTAAAAATAAGGTGCAAATGGTTACAAAATGGTTACAAAGCTGATTTTCCGTGTCGAAACAGCGCTTGTATTTATCACTGAGAGACGTTATAATAATAGTTGCGTACATGATATTGTGTTTACGGTCCAGAGTTGGCCGGGTTTTTCCACAAAATATAGGGGGTTGTGCTGAATGGGCCGGATCTTTGCGGTGTCCAACCAGAAGGGCGGGGTGGGCAAAACCACCACCACCAGCGCTCTGGCGGCCGCCCTGCAAAAGCGCGGCAAAAGCGTGCTCTGCGTCGATATGGACCCCCAGGGCAACCTGAGCTTCAGCATGGGGGCCGAAAACGAGGGGGTCAACACCACCTACGAGGTGCTCAAGGGCGAGTGTACGGCCAAGGCGGCCGTGCAGGCCAGCGCCGTCTGCCCGATTATCCCGGGCAACATCCTGCTGTCCGGCTCGGAGCTGGAGTTCACTGGCCAGGGCCGCGAGTTCCTGCTGTGCAACGCCCTGCGCCCGCTGCGGGAGAGCTATGACTTCATCCTGCTCGACACCCCGCCGGCCCTCTCCATCCTCACGGTGAACGCCTTCACGGCGGCCGACCGGCTCATCATCCCGATGCTCAGCGACATCTTCAGCCTGCAGGGCATCACCCAGCTGTACGAGACGGTAACCCATGTGAAAACTTACTGCAACCCGAACCTGCAGTTCGCGGGCATCCTGCTCACCCGGTTCATGCCGCGCACCACTTTGGCAAACGAGGTTCGGGGCACCGCCGAGATGATCTCCAGCGAGCTGGAGATACCGCTGTTCCGCACCTGCATCCGCAACAGCGTGTCGGTCAGCGAGGCCCAGGCCCTTCAGCGCAACATTATGGAGTACTCCCCCCGCAACATCGCCATCAAGGATTATCTAGCCCTGGCCGACGAACTGCTGCGCCAGGAGGAGCCGTCCATCCAGCCGGCCTGACGTATTATTCATCGGCACGGCAATGGTCAAGTTTAGCGTGTCTTTCCCTGCCCGGCTCACAATGGGCGGGGTTTTTGAAAGCCAGCGCAGGCCCTATCAAGTTTTTAGTGAAG
>JAJDIZ010000018.1 GCA_030266915.1 Ruminococcaceae bacterium OttesenSCG-928-D13
GCAATTCATTCATCGTCCCCACCTGGGCCTCCAAGCGTTCGATCTGCTCATCAATCATCGAAAGATCGATGATGTTTCGGGACTCCTGACGAATATGACGCACTTTGTCACGCATATCCAGGCATGTTTTTGAAAAATCATATGGCAGCACCGGCATATTGGCCAGCCCCAGCACGATTGCCGCCTGGACACGGTTGTCTTTGGCCAGCGTGTCGGGGTCCATTTTATCCAGGCTGTCCTCCAGCGTGTGGTTCCACCAGCCAAGCGTGGCGCCGTTGTCATAGGCAACCTGTTCGGGCGTGTAGGAGATACGCCCCGAAATGGAGGGCACCCCAATGCCGAAAAAGCTTTGGTCGCCGGTTTTAGCCAAATAGTTCACATTGCTTTTTTCATCCAGCACCCGGTCGATGGTTTGGCCCGCGTAATCTGAAAGCTCACGGGAGGCATCCGTGCAGTAGACCCGGGCGCCCTTCATCCCGGTGGAGTCGATGTTTATGTAGCCCACACAGTTTTGGTCAACCTTATTCCAATAATAGTCCGCAAACCAGGTGGACCCCGCCGCCTCGGCGATTTCATGGCCGTTCCAGTAGACAAAATAGATGCTGCGTCTGATCTGATCCTTATACTTGCCAAAAACACGGCACAATTCCAGCATAGTCCCGTCGCCGGTGGCATTGCAGGTAACCCCAGGGGACCAGGCGTCAAGATGGGCACTTACCAACAGGAATTTTTCGGGTTCCTGTGACCCGCGAAGAATGCCAAGGGGTTGGGGCAGTGTTTGCCACAGCCGCGGGGAAGACACCGACAACTGGATCATCACCTGCTCGTTGGCGGCGCAGAGGTCGCGCAAATACTCCCCGGCCTTGCGGGTGATGCTGACACCGGCCAGCTGTGGTATCTGTCCAAAGCTGAGCGGTGTGGGGTTGCCCCATACCGCTTTCAATCCACGGTTGCATATCACGGGCTGGTCACGGCCCCAGTTCATGCACAGCATGGCAATCGCGCCATGCTGTGCGGCCAGCATGGCCTTTTCCGGGGTGGCCGGCGCGTAGGATACCTCCACCAGAACCGCTTTGCCCCGCACGTCCTTCTCCACATAGTCGGCCTCGCCGCCAGAGCCCAGATATACCAGCTCCAACTGAATCCCCTCCGGCGGGGTGGAGGCAATGTGGCAGCAGGGCAGGCTTTCAAGCACCACGGTTTCCGGAGCAACAACCTTCAGGCTGGAATAGCCCGGCCGGCTGTTGTACGCCTCAAATTCAAGCATCTGTGACTCCAGGCCATAATCCTGCATCTGCTGGCAGATATACTCGGCCGCTTTCCGGTCCTGCCCCATGCCCGAAGTGCGGTTCGGCGTATTTTCAGTGAGCCAGCGAATGTGCTCTATTGACCGTTCTACATCCAACTCATTCAATACAGTGTTCAAAAATTTATCCATGATCCGTCGTTCCTCCTTTATTGCCGCCAAGATAAGCAGCTATGACACTTTCGTCCTGGGCAAGCTGTGCCGCGCTGCCCCGTTTCACAATTCGCCCCTGCTCCATCACACAGGCCTGATGTGCTATTCCAAGCGCTTTCTTGGCATTTTGCTCCACCATCAAAACCGTCACACCCTGCTGGTTAATCTCTTTTATGATGTTCATAATGTCATTGATGATAAGTGGAGCAAGGCCCAGGGAGGGCTCATCCAGCATAATCAATTTGGGGTTGGCCATCAGGCCGCGGGCAATGGCCAGCATCTGCTGTTCCCCGCCGGACAGCGTTCCTGCCCGCTGTTTTTTGCGCTCCTCCAGTTTGGGGAACATGCGGAAGGAGCGCTTCAGCCCTTCATCCGGCGATTTAACGATATAGGCCCCAAGCTTCAGGTTTTCCTCCACCGTAAGCGCCGGGAAAATCCACCGTCCCTCAGGCACCAGTACGATTCCATTTTGCACCGTCTTGTAGGTGCTTTTGCCCATGGGGCGCCCCCGGTAGATGACAGAGCCGCCATCGGGCCGCTGCAACCCGATGATGCATTTCATCAGGGTGGACTTGCCCGCGCCGTTGGCGCCGATGATGGACATGATCTCGCCTTCATTCAGCTCAAAAGAGATATCGCGAAGCGCCTGTATTTTTCCGTAGGAGGCCTGGAGGTTTTCTATTTTCAGCACTAGTCATCCACCCCCAAATACGCCTCAATCACTTCCGGATTGTTCTGTATTGCTTCGGCAGTGCCCGAGGCGAGTTTTTTGCCAAAATTGAACACATCAATAGCGTCGCATATCTCCATAATCAGATCCATGTGGTGCTCAATCAAAATGATGGTAACCTGGTATTGATCCCGGATCTGCCGGATAAACCCGGCTAACTGATTGGTTTCGTCCTCGTTCATGCCGGCGGCGGGTTCATCCAGTAGCAGCAGCTTGGGGTCCATCGCCAGGGCGCGGGCAATCTCCAATTTACGCTGCTGGCCGTAGGGGAGGTTTTTGGATTTTTGATCATGCACAGCCCATAAATCGATGGATTCGAGGATAGCCTGGGCCTTCTTTTGAATCCGCCTTTCCTCCCGGTAGTATTTTGGGGTGCGCAGGCAACCCTGCAAAAAGTTGTATTTTACCTCGTTTTGGCAGGCGGTCACCACGTTTTCAAAGCAACTCAATTCCTTGAACAGGCGAATATTTTGGAAGGTGCGCGCGATGCCTGCGTTGGCGATGGTGTGGGGTGACAGTCCTGTGATGCGCTCACCATCCACAAGCACCTGCCCCTCAGTTGGGGTGTAGATGCCGGTGATCAGGTTGAACAAAGTGGTTTTGCCGGCACCGTTGGGGCCGATGACACCGTGGATCTCGCCGGGCTTAACCTCCATCGAGATGTGGTCCACCGCAAGGATGCCCCCAAACTGCTTGGTGAGGTTTTGGATAGATACTGCGGCGGCATTGCTCATTTTCCCACACCCCCTTCAGCTTTTTTCCCAAAACGATTTTTGAAAAATCGGAAGATGCCTTTGATCGAGAGCTCCCGATCACCCATGAAACCGGAAGGCCTGAAAATGATGACGAAAACGACCAGGACCCCATACAATACCATCCGCCACTCCTGGGCGGCTTCGGTGCGCAGGAACTCGGGAAGCGGTACCAGTATCAACGAAGCCAGTATGGTGCCGGTCAGGCTGCCCTTGCCGCCAAGAATCACTGTAAGTATCAGTTCATTTGATTTGGCCATTGTGAACATGGTGGGGTACAGATAACCCATGTAATGTGCCAGCAGCCCGCCCGAAAGCCCGCACAGGCCACAGCTGATGGCCATGCCGATCAGCTTTTGCCGGGCCACATTAATGCCGATGGCCCGCGCCGCAACCTCATCTTCACGCACGGCAATGCCGTTGCGGCCATGCTTGGATGTGAGAAAAAACCGTACGAACACGACGCACAGCACACAGATGATAAGCACCAGAGGAAAGGTAGTGCTGCGCGGGATATCGGTCAGCCCGCGGGCGCCGCCAGTGATCTGTGGAACATTCTCAATCAGCAGCTTGACGATTTCACCGATGCCAAGCGTTGCGATGACAAAGTAGTCGCCCTTCAGTTTCAATGTGGGAATGCCGATAAGCACGCCTACTAAAATAGCGCCGGCCATGCCGCAAGGGATGCCAATCCACATGGGTGCGGCAAACGTTTTGCTCACCAGCGCGCACACATAGCTGCCAATGGCAATGAAGCCAGCATGCCCCATCGAAAAGAGACCGGTAAAGCCCGTCAGCACGGAGATTCCCAGAATGGCAATCATCCAGATACCGGTCACCGTAATCACACCGATCCAGTAAGTCATATCATGCGCCTCCCCTCATGCTTTTTCCTCCGTGGCTTTCCCCATCAGTCCGGTTGGGCGGATCACCAAAACCACTACCAACAACACAAAGGAAAACATGTCGCGCAAAGAAGATGAGACATAGGCCGCGATCATCGTTTCAGATACGCCGAGGAAAAAGGCGCCAATCACCGCGCCGGGAATGCTGCCAAGGCCACCAAAAACCGCACTGATAAACGCCTTGGTCGTCAAACTGCCGATGCTGGGGTAGGCTGTGTACTTCAGCCCGGTAAAAGAGCCGGCCAGTCCGGCCAGCAGCCCCGCCAGCAAAAACACGATGGTAATTAAGCGGCGCACCGGCACACCCATCAGCGCCGTGGTGTTCAAATCTGACGCCGCGCCGCGGATGGCAAGCCCGGTCTTGGTTTTACGGATCAGCAGCTCCACCAGCACCAATGCAAGGGAGCTGACCCCCAGGATGATGAGATCGATGAGGCCGATGGAGATGCCAAACAGCTTGATAGGAATGCTTGAAAACGTGGTAGGATAAGCGTGGAAGCGGCCATCAAGCAGGACAATCACCAGGTTTTCGCCGACAATCTGAATGCCCAAACCGGCAATCAGCAGATAAATGCGGTTGACATTTTTGTCCAGCAGCGGCTGGTACGCCACTTTTTCAATGATGGCGGAAAGCACGCCCGCTACAACCAGGGAGCACAACGCCGCCGCCAGGATGTTGTCCGCGACCAGTAATAAAAAGAAATAGGAAACATACGCGCCAACCATAACACAAACGCTATGCGCAAAATTGGTAAAATTCAGCAGACTGTAGATCAGTGAATATCCCACCGCCATCAATGCGTAGACGCTGCCTATGGACAGGCCGGTTATCAGTTGTTGAATGAACACAAGTTTTAACCTCTTTTCTCAAAAGCTGAGAATGCCGTGCACCTCACACGACACCTGCGCATATACCATCCTCGGATTTGTTCGGGGCCGATTTTCGAATCATCATGCTTTCAGTCCCCTCACAAAGGCTTCTATGCGGTCCAAGCCCTCGGTTATCTGTTCCAGCGAGGTGGCATAGCTGATACGCACATAGCCCTCTCCCTGGGGCCCAAACGCAGTGCCCGGCACCACCACAACCTGATGCTGTCGGAGCAGCTGCATGGCAAAATCCTCAGACGATAACCCGGTTCCGGTGATATTGACAAAAGCGTAGAAGGTCGCCTTTGGCGTTTTGCATGAGAGCCCGGGCATGCGGTTGATTTGCTCTATCACCAGGTTGCGCCGGGCTTTGTACTGGAGGTTCATGGCGTCGATACACTGTTGCGGGCCGGACAGCGCCTCCACCGCGGCGTATTGGCAGGGGGTTGGACAGCAAGCCGACACATTTTCCTGCAGCTTGGTCATCTCCAACACAAGTTCCCTCGGGGCAGCGGCAAAGCCCACACGCCATCCGGTCATCGCATACGCCTTGGAAAAGCTATCCACCACAACTGTGCGCTCCTGCATCTGTGGAAAGGTGGCAATGCTTTCCACCGTGACCCCATCAAAAGCGATGGTTCGATACACCTCATCCGACAGGACATAAAGCCCGTGCTGAACGCACAACCCGGCGATTTTTTCAAGGGTGTCGTGGTCAATAACTCCGCCGGTGGGGTTGGCTGGGGAGTTCAGCAGGATCAGCCGGGTTCGGCTGGTGATGTGCTCCTCAAGCACTGCGGGGTCAGGCACAAAGTCATTGGCCTCAAGGGCTGGCACCAACACCGGAACACCGCCGCACATCGTTACTATTTGAATATAGTTGGTCCAGCAGGGGGCGCTGATAAGAACCTCGTCGCCCTCCTCCAACAGGCACATCATCGCCAGATGCAGTGCGCCCATCGCGCCAATGGTGATGACAATTTCATCTTTGGGTGAATAGCTGAGGCCATGGCTGGCGGCCAGGCGATGACTCACAGCTTCCCGCAATTCCAATATCCCAATGTTGGGAGAGTACTTTGTTTTGCCTTCCTCCAGCGCCCGTTCGGCAGCCTGCACCACATTGGGCGGTGCAGTGAAATCCGGCTCCCCAAGGGTGAAACTTATCACATTGTCATATTCCAGCGCCTGGTTGAACATTTTTCGAATCGCAGATGGTTTGATCTGTTGCGCTTTGCTTGAAATTCTCATGACTTCTTACCTCCAGTAACAACCGGAACCTTCTTTTTATTGGAAAGAGCGCTGTGGAATCCGTATCCACAGCGCTCTTGGGAGAATTGCGCCATCAGTGGTCATCCGGGCTGGCTTTGACTACCGGAACAAAGGACTGGTTCTCGATACGCATGATGGTTGCTTCCCGGTTGGGATTGTGGTTATCAGGGTTCATTGAGAAGGGACCCAGAATCCCGGGAACTTCGGTAATCCCCTGCAGCGCATCGGCAATGGCCTGGGGCTCAGCGGAACCCGCAATCTCGATGGCCTTTTTCAGCAATTCGAACGCGTCATACGCAAAGTAAGCGTTGGAGCCGGAGTCGTCAGGTTCTTTGTTGAACACGCCGCGGTACCAATCGTTGAACTCCTCCAGACGGGGATCGTCGCTGGGAATGGGCGCAACAAAGTATGCACCCTCAAGGGCGTCGCCCGCTACATCAAACAAGTCCTTCGCAATCCAGCAATCAGGGCCGATGAACTGCTGCTCCACGCCCAAATCTCGCGCCTGCTTGGTGGCAAGACCCAATTCTTTGTAAGTGCATGGCAGGAACAGAGCATCGGCGCCGCAGTCCTTCAATTTTGTAAGCTGTGCGCGGAAATCCACATCACCCATTTTGTAGGCTTCCTCAGCCACAATTTCGCCCCCGGAAGCCACAAAGGCGTTGATAAAGTCGTCCTTGAGGCCCACCGAGTAGTCACTGCTGATCTCATACAGGATGCCCACGGTTTTAATACCCATCTCATAATAGGCATACTCTGCAATCAGCTCACTGATCTGGGGGTCTGCCAAACCAACGCGGAAAGTATAGGGTCGCACATTGCCTGAATCGTCCACAGTCACCTTTGTATTGGTGCCGGTCGTGACAATCTGCGGAATTTTATATTCAGTGCATATTTCAGCCAACGCGATGCTTGGTCCCGAGCTGGTGCAGCCAATAACTACATTCACATTGTCATTCTGAATGGCCTTCTTTGCGGCGTTCACAGTTTCAACGTTATCACCACGGGTGTCGTAGGTTTTCAGCTCCAGCTGCATGCCCAGAATGCCACCCTCCTCATTCTGCTTGTCCACCAGCATCTGCAGGGTGTTGAACTCCGGCTCGCCAAACGCGGACATCTCGCCGGTCATGGGAACCAGATTGGCAATAACAATTTTTTCGCTGTTGCTATCCGCGTCTTTTTCGCTGCTGGCGCCTTCCGAAGGGGCGGTCGCCGGCGCAGAGGGTATGCTGTTGCCTGTCTCACCGCCACAACCAACGCAAACCGCAGCCAATGCCACAGCCAGTATCAGGCAAATCACTTTCTTCATCTGAGTTGATTTCATAAAACGGTCCTCCTCTTTCCTCGCTATGATGGTCGCTTCATTATAGATACGAACAGTGAGCCAGTTTCGCCCCCTTTTCTGAGGTAATCATCGTAACAATGTCACAGTTGTGGAGTGCTCATAGATTGTTGGACGTTTTACACTGTGAAATGTTATTTCACTTTCGTCATTTTAACACATCCATGACAGTGACACAAGTATTTTTTTGTGACAATATTAATATGCACGAATCAGCCAAAAAACAGATTTCCCATTTGGCAATAATGTCGATTGGTCTTCATCTGCAAAGGAATGTGCCACTTGAGCCCCCCGTTTAAATAATGACGATAATTCGAATTGATAGTACCTGATCCGCGGAGATCCATTTTTGTATCCCAATTGCGACGTTCCATTTTGTGGAACATCAGAGCCGGTCGATCAGTCATTCATGACGGAATAAACGGCAGATAACATCCCATATTTCACATCCATTTTTAAAATCGCCGTTTCATTTTTTGACAGAAAATGTTATATTGGCTTCATAGGGTGCAGCAACCCTGGCAAAGGCAAAGTTGAGAGGAAAATGCAAATGAGTGAACCGGCAAATAAGTCAGGTGAAATTAAGACAGTGGCCGTGCTGGAGAAGGCGCTGGTGATTTTGGAATGCATGTGCGACTATCCATATGGCATCACCCTGCGTAAACTTTCCAGTAAGGTGAATATGAATAAAAGCACAGTTTATCGTATACTGCACACTCTGAAGTTGCATGGATATATCAGTCAAAACCCGATTTCGTCCGAATACCGTATTGATTACAAATTCATGCAGTTCATGTCTGTATTTGATAATTCAGATTTAAAAACAATCGCTTCGCCACACATGAAGCAATTGGCCGAAGTGACAAAGCATACTTGCAGTCTGGTGGTTCTGGATCGCCACGAGGGCATATACATAGATTCCGCCACTCCGAATGACAATGTTTCCATCCGCATTCATATCAATGTCGGCGCCAATATACCGCTGCACTGCACCGCCGCTGGCAAAGTTCTGTTGGCCGGGCTGGAGATGCAGGAATCAAAAAAAGTATTGGAAATAACCGGCCTGCCGGCCTATACCTCCAATACCATAGTTGATCTCAAAAAGCTGTACGAGGAGTTGCAAACCATACAACAGCAGAATTATGCCTATGAGCGGTTCGAGTATGAGGAAAATCTGTGCACCATTGCTGCCCCCATTAAAAACACGCGTAGTGTCACATATGGGGCCGTGTGTATCCATGGCACCGGATTAAGCATCACGCCCTACACCCAATCGGCGTTCTCAACGCTGGCATACAGTTCGGGTAAGTTGATCTCACAGGCAGGCGGATGCCCGGATTATGACACCATCGCCTACCGTGAGTAGGAGTAATCGCCTCAAAAGGTAACGGAAGCGTATTCCAGAGATTCACCCAACCGGAGGTTTCCATCTTCGGCTGAGTGCAAGCTCTTCTGTCAGTTTAACCAGGTATCACCATGGTTTGCATATAGGTGAAGGCGTTGATGAACCACCCTTGCCCGCAATCTCGCTCATTGGCGGCAAGCAGTCTGCCCTTCCGTACCACTGCACCGTGAATAACTGCGCAACCCAAGTAAAATTTAAAATAGTAACCCCCGGCGTAGCCGGGGGTTCTTCATATGCGCGCAAAGCGCTATGTTACCAGCAGAGCCTAAAGGCTCATGGTAGGGCCTGTCACTTGCATTGGTGCTACTTGTTTGCTTTAAACGGGTCTACATGTTCGTTAGTGTGGTAGAAACTTGTCTGCACAGGATGGGCAATGCCAAATCTCCAAAAGCCTGTTTGGACGAACATCGCCCCCTTCCCCGCGGATTCTTCTTCGGCAAGCTACTTGACCGCCCCGCGCCTGCCTTGCTGCCGCTTGCTGATTCAAAGAGAATATCAAAAGGGGTTACAACTCCGCCCCCGTTTCGATCAACCCCATCTCCCGTGCTTTGAGAACAGCGTCCATCGCGTTGTTAACCCCCAATTTCCTGTAAGCCAGAGAGGTGTGGGTTTTGATGGTTGGAATGCCCAGTCCGGTAAGTGCGCATATCTCGGCCTGGCGATAGCCCTGTGAGAGCAGCTCCAGCATGCGGCGCTGTTGCTTTGAGAGCTTCACCGGCTTCTCCCTGCTGCCAAGGCCCGCCGCCACACCCTTGTGAACCTTTCCGAAGGCGTGGGCTGCCAGCACTGCCTCGTTGACATACGCCCTGTTCAGCCCGCCGGAATAGCCCGGCCGTCCCACTTCGGCCAGCACCCGCCTTAGTACGGGCAGAATGGCCGAACCCTCGTCGGCAACAGGACGGATATAGTCGAAGGGCTGCAAAATGCCAAGCGCTGCCTCCAACTCGGAGGCGGCTTGCTTCTTCTCCCCCTGGGCCCAATGCAGAACAGCCAGCAGGCACCGCGCCTCGGCCTCATCCACCGGACGGTTGACGTTTTGCCCGAAATCCCGCAGCAGCTCCAGGCAGTGCAGCGCCACTTCGGCGTCCCCCAGAACCATGTGTGCCCGCGCCGTGGTGAAGTGCTGGAAGGAACGGAAGAGCTCGATGTGCTCCGTGTCCACGACAAAGTAGTTCCCCAGCCACTCCCGTGCCGCGGCCGCATCCCCGTCATACAGCCTCAGCCGTGCCCTGTAGGCCGCCATGTTGGGCACGAAAAACTGCGCGGAGTCCTGCACCACATCCTCCAGACGGGCCAATACCCGCGACGCCTGATCGTGGCTGCCCATGCGCCACAGGATGCTGTGCTGAAGCACCAACAGGCAGATCAGCCCCTCCGCCTTGTTTTCGCCAGGATCGTAGGCGTCCAGCGCCCGGCTGTTCTGCTCCAGTGCCAGCGGCAGCCGGTTCCGCTCATAGGAAAAGCAGGCCACTATGCCGTGGCGGATGTAGTTCCACTCCGCGCCCAGCAGTACGGCAAAGGTCTTGTCCAGCTTTTCAACGCTGTCCTCATCCAGGGCCAGGTCGGAATAATCCAGGTTAGAGCGGTGCATGTAAGGCATGTTGTGGCTGAAGGACGGGATGCGGGTGGCGAGGCCATCGCCGGTGAACCGCTTCACGTAGCGGCCAAAGCTTTTAAACTGCCGCACCTTTTCCCGCATGGTGGTACGGTGGTCCACGCTATAGGCCAGAATGGCGTATTCCACGAACTTGGAATCGCCCAGCGCGATGCGCGGCAGGTTTTTGTATACGGCGTCCATGTGTGCCTCGAAGTCCCGGTGATGGCTGGTGATGTAGTTGTACCAGGCGCACAGGATGTGCAGCGCAGGGAGCGCGGCAAAAGCCTTCTCAGGAAAGTCCGCCACGAAAAAGGTGCGCAGGAAATCGGCGTAGTCGCCCACGATGCCCTTATGGTTTTCAAACAGGAACAGGTAGAGGTAAGTGTCGATGCCCTTGTAATCTCCACTGGCCAGGGAAAAACGCAGCGCGCGGGAATAGTCCTTCTTTTCCTTGTAATACCGAGCCGCCTGCTTGTAAATGCGGGCCGTGTCCATTTCGCCGGTGTTCAGCCGCTCCCGCAAAAAGTCCAGGAACAGATGATGGTAACGGTAAGTATCCGCGTGCAGGCGGCTGAGAAAGGAGTTTGTGCGGACAAGCTGCTCCATCACCTGCGGCGCGTCCGCCCGGCCCGAAAGGGCGGCGGCCAGCTCCGCGTCGAAGGCATCGGCCACGGCGGTGGAGAGGCAAAAGGTCTGGAGCGATTCGTCCCACTTTTCCCATATCTGAGTCTCGAAATACCGAGCAAAGCCCTGCCTGGCCCGGTCCGGCTCCAGCTGGCCGCTTTGGGCAATGGCGTTTACCCCGATGGCCCAGCCCTCGGTGGCCTGGTAGGCGGAGCGCCCCTCCTGCTCTGTGAGGGTGCGCCCCAGGCTGACGAAATAGTCGCGGATTTCATCCTCGGAAAAGCGAAGCGCCTCCGGCGCAAGAACCGCCTGTTCCCCGGCCAGGGGCGCCAGCTCCTCGGGTATCTCGTGCCGGGAGAGCACCAGCGTTACAAAGCCGTGGGGCAGCCGCCTCAGCACCTGGGGCAGGGCCTTGCGTATCTCCCTGTTATCCACCAGGTGCATGTCGTCCAGCACCAGCGCGTACCTCCCCTCGTCCGGATACATGGCCGAGATAAGCCGCACCGTGTGCTCCACCGGGGTGGCCGCGAAATCGTCGCTTGAGAGCACCACCCGCATCCCTGCGTTGCGGGGCTGGGTGGAGTAAAGGCCGGTGGCCAGCTGCTTGTAAAACACCGAGGGCGCATTGTCGTAGCGATCCAGCCCAATCCACACGGCCTTTCGCCCGCAGGCGTTCAGCCACAGCTGCACCGAGACGGTTTTGCCGCTGCCCGCCGGCGCCCCCACATACAAAAAGCGCCCGGCCAACGCCTGGTGGAAGGCGGCAAGCAGTGCCTGGCGCGGCGCACACACCTCCGGCAGCGCGGCGGGGGTAAATTTGTCGTTCAGGAAGTTCAGGTCCTGCATGGCGTGCCTCCTTTTCCAGGGGTGGGGTGCTGCCATAATTATACACGGTGGCAGGTGTTATGTCATCAAAAACTAAACCGGTATGAGGTTTTTGGTGGTTTTATTCGCAATTAACACCCCTGGTTATAAAAAAACCTCATACTGTCCATATTTTGACAGCATTTTCCCCAAAAAACACGCGTGCTTTTCTCTGTTCCCCGCCGGCCGGCGGTATTGTTTTTAGCCTTCCTGCGCCGTATAATTTTATAAATATGCGCATTGGTAAGTTATTTGACAGGCGCCTTGGCGAAAAAATACCGCACCCTCGCCCATGGCGCCAAATCAAAGCTTGGAGGAAGAATCATGAAAACCCGGACACATTGCGGAATCATGCCCAGATTTCTTGCGCTGATGATGATGGCGGTGATGCTCTTCAGCAGCCTACCCGTCACGGCCAGCGCCTACACCCCTCAGCCGGCCGCGCCCGATACCGGGAGCGGCGTGTTCACCGCTGAGGACGGCACCACCTATGCCGTTTTATACACCGGCCATATTGCCGTCTACGTCAGCCGAAGCGATGGCGGCTATGCCATTCTGCCCGCCGATGAGCCCTTCGACGGCACAGGCCCGTTGTCATACGCCTCCTTTTGCATCGATGGCGAGGTGTATCGCTACGGCACTTACTATGCCGGCGTCAGCGGGGAGGTAAGCATCGCGCCCACCGTCAACGAGGCGGGCGTTTTGGAGTCCCATCAGAGCTTCGGCGATTTTGTCATCTCGCAGTATTTTGCCATCACCAGAGACACCGAGCACGAGGACGCCTACGCCATCAAGGTGGGCTATGCCGCCGAATACTTCGGTGAGGATGAGGCCCGGCTGGGTGGGCGTGTTCTGCTGGACACGCAGTTCACCCGCGATGAAAACGTGCCTGTGATGCTGCTTGACGACGCGGACAACGCTGTTTTGGTGGAGACCGAGGCCCTGCTGGTCGCGGCGCCTGTGTCCGCCTCGGTGAGCGGGGAATTCATGGCCGAGGCGGGCCTGCCCGACACACCCAACAAGGGCTTTCTGGTGTTTGAGGATGAAAACTGGGCCACCCCCGACAGTGTGGTGTTTGCCGAGCGGAACAGCATGGACGGCTACAGCTGCCAGCCCGATTGGGACCGTCCGCTGTTCGATGGCTCCGGCGCGGACAGCGCGGTGCTGCTTTACTGGGACGACACGGCCGTCACCGCCGGGGGCACCCTCCGCTTTGGCGTCAACTATGGATTCACCGATATGACCAGGGGCAAGCCTGCGCTCGACAGCGGCGCCATCCCCACCGCCGAGCCCGAAGCAGAGGCCGGGCTGGAGGCCGCGGCGGAGCAGACCGCGGCGGAGCAGACCGCCACCGTGGTGGTGAACCATCACGACGTGCCCGACGAATGGTTCAGCGTCCAGGCCTCGATGCCCCTCACCGCTACGCCCTACCCCGACGGGTCGCCACTCAGTACCCTGAACGGCAGCCTCAGCGCCGACAAGCCGCTGACCATCCGGCTGGCCTACACGCAGAACGCCACGCCGCTGATCAAAGCGGCGGTGAAGCAGTATAGGGTCTGGATATCCTGGGAGGGCGGCGCCGACAGCTGGCTTTTTGAGGAGACCCTTGACATCAACAGCTACGTCACCCTGGACGACTGCTTCCAGTACCGAAACGACCTTGAGAACCTGAGCGTCACTCTGGAGCCGGTGGTGGGCGCCACCAGCGAGTACACCTATTTCACCGTGGGCTTTGCGGGCTCATCCACCGGGGCCACGGCCAAGCTCACCGGCCCGGGCGTGCAGTATTTCTGGAGCGACAACTTCAGCCACCACTTCTACTTCCTGCAGCGGGGCAGCCGGGTGGCCCTGACCGCCGAGATGGCCGGCCTGCAATACAGGCCCTGGGTGGATGACGACGGCGCCAACTACCCCACCATCCGCTGGGGAGAGACGCTGCCCGAGAACCTGCCGGCCCGGGAAAGCGACCTGAAGGGGCCGCTGATTTACAGCTACACCTTCGACGTGCCGGCCGAGGGCGCCGACACCGGCGAGGCGACCATGGGCATCCTGTACAACCAGTATGCCACCAGCCTCAGGCCGATCAACGTCAAGGCGTTCACCACCGCATACAACAGCCAGCGGGTGGAGCAGAGCCTGTGGGACGCCGTCGGCGGGGATGTGGTCCGGGAGGAGGGCATCCTGTGGGGGGAGCCGGGCGGCACCGTCACGGTGGACAGGAGCCTTCTTCAGAATTATGGAAACACTTACAGCCTGAATGTGTACAAGGCTGGCACCCAGCAGCCCCCGGCAGGTGTTGAATCACCATTTGCCAATAGCTTTGTGATGCCCACCGAGACGGTGGACCTGGTGTTTGAAGGCGGCGGCGGCCGGGTGTTTACCCATGTTACCAGCGATACCGGCTGGGGCACCGCCACCGTGCTGGTTTCGCCCGAAAAGCCGGAGGGGGGCGGTTTCGTCACCATCGATGTCACCAACATCGAGGCGGGCTATTCCCTGAAATCCATCTCGACCGACCCGGCCAAGGACGAGATATACTGGGAAAAGCAGCCGGGCGGCATATACCAGTTCAACATGCCCCACGATCAAAACGCGATCATCACCGTGGAGCTGGAGAGCGACGAGGCTGCGGCGGCGGCCATGCACGCCGTCACCGTAAAGCCCCTTGCGGGCGACGGCACGACCCTTTACGACGTGTTCTTCTGGACGGACGAGGGCGAGGGGGAGCGCCTGCCCTACCAAGTGGACGAGGCCGGGCGCCTTGGCAAGGTGCGCGAGGGCACCACCGTGTATTACCGGCTGTACCCCTTCACCTTCGACACGGAACGCACCGAAATCGGCAAGTGGGTCATCGACAGCTTCACCATCGATGGCAAGGCCGTTGATATGGAGGGCTTCACCGGCCCGGCCTACAAGGACGGCAGCTTCACGATGCCGAACCGGGATGTGGTGATGGAGGTTCAGGGGCACAAGAGCGACCGGCCCCTTGGCATATCGGTGGAGGCTGTGACCGAGGACGGCAAGCCCCTGTCGCTGGCCGGCACTTCCTGCTTCCTTTTCCTCAACAACGTGGGTTCCACCGTGCTGCAAAACGAGGGGTTTTTAGGCAATGATATTCGCCTGCAGGCGCCCCGGAAGGTGGAACAGTACGACCTGGTGTCTGCCTGGGCGGTATACCGGAATTTTGAGCCCGAGCGCCTGAAACACCTGGAGAATCTGGCCACCGGGCCAAACCTGATATACGACCTGCGCTGGGCCGCCTCCACCGACCTGACCCTGCGGCTGGTGTACACCGAGGCCGACAACCGGAAGCTGACCGTCACCGGCTATGAGGACAACGGGGACGACTGGGACGACCCCGGCGAGGTGAGCGTGCTGATGGGCGGGCAGGCCCGCCGGCAGGCCAACGTGCGGGCAGGCGATGACGGCGCCTATGCCACCGAGGTGACCCTGCGGTGGAGCACCCACCATGGTCACGACTATGAGCTGGCGGGGCACACCCCCATCCGGCAGGCTGCCGGCGAAAAAACCTACCGTGTGGAGCTGGCGGCCGACACCACCATCCCCATCACGCAGGCCATCGTGGCCAAACCCATCCGGTTTTACAACGGCTTCGGGGTCGACTCTCCTAACACGGCCAAATTCTCCTCTGTAAGCCTGAGCGCCCTGGGGGACAACGGCGAGCACATCAACCTGAAGCAGTTCCTGGCGCAGGACCCCGCGCCGTACCTGTCCAAGGTTACCCTGCTGTACCCGGACAACAGCGTGCAGATGTCCACTAACAGGCTGACGATCGAGAACGCCCTGCGCTACCCCAGCAAGGATTTCAAAAACTACCCCTGCGTCGTTGGCGAGATCGGGACGCTTGATCTGGTGCGCCTGTTCAATCTGGGGACAAGTCATGTTTTTGCCGAAGGCGAATATGTACTGAGCCTGGAGTGGAAATACGGGGCCGGCTTCCAGCAGACCGGCAGCAAGCAATACCAGTTCAGCCTTTCCGACAGCGCATTCCGCCCCGGCGAGGTGACCCACCTGGCGGTGGTGCAAAAGCCGGACGGCAGCTGGGCCACCGTGCCGGGCTCGAGCTACGACCAGATGAATGCCAACGCGGCCGGGGTTGGCGTGAAGCTGCTCGACTTTATGAACGGCACCCCCAACGGCTTCCTGAAGGATGATCTCACCGGCGTGTATCAGGCCCAGGGCACCGTGGTGATGAACGGCCACGCTTACTTTAAGACCATGCCCAGCGGCAGCGGCAATTTTTACCTGGAGGAAAAAGACGGCTCGGTGCACATCACCTCAACCGACATGAGCTTCGGAACCCAAAACGTGCCGGTGTGGCTGCCGGTGCAGATTGGCTCTGCCGGGCACAGTGTCGGGTCCGACACGCTGGACATCACCCTGGAGAAGGGAAAAAGCTATTCCATTCCGGCCGATAACTACCCCAAATATTCTAAGGAGGGCTACCCCAACGCCGAGGACGCCAAGGAGGCTTACCTAGCGAAGGTGCAGGGTCTGCGGGATGGCACCGTGGTTATCAAGCCGCGCAGCAGGGGCCTTTCCCTGAGCTTTCAGGTGGGCGGATACCAGATGGACGGCCTGGCCGCCGAGGTGAATGATATCTACCTGCTGGGGCACGGCTTCGACCTGGGCGGCCGTTTGCTGGTGCAGATACCTGGCGCCAGTGACCCGGTGTTCCAGGTGGAGCTGGTTTCACTGGTCACCGACAATACGGCCGCGTATATCCCCTTCGATGGGGTGTGGGCCGAGGGCGAGGGCACCGTGCGCCTGCCGGACTTTCTGGGCGGCGCAGGCGGCAGCGCCGCCGGTGTGTTCAACACCTTCACCCAGGACTTCGGCTTCGAGGCGGACATAAACCTGGTGGCCATCCAGCTGTCCGGCATGATCTACATGGCGCGCTCCGAGCGGCTCGGCATCCCTGTGCTGGACCGCTTTGAGGTGGGGTTTGATTTAAGCGGCATGGAGCTGGGCCTGGGCCTGCCCCCGGCCCCTGTCCCGATCATCGAGGTGAGCGGCCTGACCATGGGCGTCACCAATCTGGCCGACACCGTGGACTACAACCCCACGCGGAATACCATCCCCTCCGTGCGCTTCAAGCTGGGCGGGTACTTCGCCCTGGTTAAGGTCATCAACTTCCAGGCCGAAATGTGGGCCGAGACACTCTCCGGCGGCATCGACGGCTCCGCCGATGTGGGCATCGGCCCCTTCTCCCTGCCCATCATCAAGGAGCTGTCCTTCGCTCTGGGGGTGAAGGACGGCCCCTACGATCAGGAGCTCTCAAAGCGCAGCCTGCTGTTCTTCATCAACGCCTCCTGCAAGGTGTCCCTGTTTGGCATCGTCGAAGGCGCGGGTGGGTTTGACATCAGCATGCAGCTGTCTCCCGCACTGTGGGAAAACGGCAAAATGTTCGAAAGCTGGCAAGAGCTGGTGGAGTTTATCAACCTGAACCTGAGCGCCAGCGGCTATGTATACGCCTCGGCCAACATCCCGTTCACCAATATTTCGGTCTCCGACGCGGATGTCCGCATCGACATCGTTTTCGCCCCCGGGCTGGATTTGAAGGAGGCGCCGCTTGGGTTTAAGAAATTTGAGTTCATCATGAAATCCCGGGTGCTCGGGGTGGCCGTGACCGAAGGCCGGTATGACCTGATCCAGATGTACCCCGGCCTTGAGAACTGGCTGAAAGAACAGCTGTCCGGCGGCGCGGAGTCGAGGGTCTTTGCGGCGGCATCCGGGGTGGATACCGCGCAGGCCTCCATGGCGGCGATGGAGCGGTTCCTGGCTGACCCGCAGGCCAGCGGCCTTGAGCCGGACAGCACATACATCGGCGAGCACCGCGTTTTGGGGCTGGGCGCTCCGGCCACGGACAGCGAGGCCCGTACCGACGCACAGATGACCACCGCCGACGAGGGCTCCGATGGCGGCTCTGAAAGTGCCTCCGGCATCCGGGTGGCGGCCAATGGCGCCGCCTACACCCACTATGTTACCGTGCCCGATGACGGTGACTATGTGCTCCAGCTGGAGGGCTATGGCGAGGCCGAGCTGGAGGTTGGGGATCTGCGGGTCATCAAGCCCAACGGCCAGCCCCTCACCATCCGGGAAATGACCGGCACCCTGACCACCCAGCAGGCCGAGACCAGCTATAACGCGGCCAGGTTGAAAGGGGTGCTCACCCTCTCGCTGTGCGACTTCATGAACGCCACACAGACCGACATTAACACCAGCTATGCCACACTGCCGGGAGAATGGCAGGTCACCTCCG
Source organism: Ruminococcaceae bacterium OttesenSCG-928-D13 (assembly GCA_030266915.1). Classification (GTDB taxonomy): domain Bacteria; phylum Bacillota; class Clostridia; order Oscillospirales; family Ruminococcaceae; genus JAAYCI01. Next base: position 18,098 of record JAJDIZ010000018.1, read on the forward strand.
CCAAGCACTTCAAGAGCACCCTGATCCCGGCGGAACCCATCCCCGGGGTGAAGTCGGCCACCATTTCGAACGGCACGCTGAACATGGACTTCACCGTGGCGCCGGGCGAGGAGTATTACTACGATGTTGCCTTGGAGCGGAAGACCGGACCCACCACCGAAACCCTGGAGGGCTACCCGCTGGTGAAAAACAAGCCCCTGTCCGGCAGCACGGCCAGCCTGGATTTGACCACCGCGGCCTATTCCCTGCAAAACACGCTGGACAGCGGAACCTGGTATCCGCGTGTAACGCTGCGCGTCCTGGATGAAAAACTGGACCAGCCGGGAAGCAGTGAACCAACGCTGATCACGAGCTATGTGGATTCGATGCTGGCGGCCGACAGCCACCAGGTGAACAACACCACCCTGACCGACGGCCTGGTGTGGGCGCCGGAGCTGCGGGCCGTTCCGGGCGGCAACCAGAGCATTCAGGTCAGCTTTGACGCCGTGCAAACCCCGCCCGGCGGTATGGCGCTGAAGGGCTACCGGCTGGCCGTGTATGACGCCGCCACCGGCGCCCCGGCCGGCAAAATGGCTGCCGATACCGATGGCAGCCAGAAAATACAACCGCTGAAATATGAGCTTGCGGCCGGCGCGCAGGCAAATTATGATTACGCCTTGACCGATGTGCCCGTGGGCACCTATATCGTGGGGGTAACGCCCGTCTTTTCGGCCGGCGATTCCCTGATATCCAGAGAGGGCGCCGAGGTACGCTCGGGCAGCGTGGCTGTGAGCACCGCCAACCCACCCACCCTCACCCTGGAGGTGACCGGCGGGAATCTGGTGGAGCTGAACGGCTCCAAGATTATCTATGCGCGCAAAGACGCCAGGCTCGACGTCATCGCCTCAGACAACGCCACCGTCACCATCGCCGAATACGGCGCCACACCCATCGACCTTGCCGCCATTCCGAATTTGGCCGAGTACTCCGGCAAATCGCTGCTGATAACCGCAACCAATGCCCAGGGTGACGCCGCCACCGAGCTGGTGACGGTGTACGCCTGCATCACGCCCCCACTGCTGCTGCTCGACAATTACGATGCGGAAAGCGGTATCTGCCGCTTCACCGCCTACAGGGACACCGGCGGCTACAGCATCACCGGCACCACCTACCCCGGCGCGGTGATAGGCGGCGCCACGGCGGGCGACGACGGCCGGTTCAGCATCCGGGGGTCGCTGCCGCTGGGCAGCACCTCAACCATCCTCACCGTGTCTGTCTCCGACGCCGCGGGCAATGTCACCATGCACGAAGTTGAGGTGGTGCGGGGAGAGGAGACCGAGAACCCGAGAAGCCCGAAGCACAGCCTGAACTTTGTCCGGGATGGAGAACTATACACCGAGCTGGTGATGGAAAAGGGCCAGGAGCCGGTCGACCTGTCTCCCCACCTGATGCTGGACAACACCGCCGCCACTGGCGCCACCTGGTCCTCCGGCGCCAAAAGCGTCGCCAGTGTCTCCCCCGCGGGCATCGTGACCGCCCTCAAGCCGGGCACCACCCAAATCACGGCTCGGCTGACCGCGGAGGGAGAGGCGTTGGAAACCCTGCTGACCGTGCGGGTGCTGCCGGAAGGCGCCGGTCTGCTGACCGGCGCGGCGCTGAATAAAAACGCGCTGAGCCTGAATGTTGGCGGCAAACAAACCCTGAAGGCCACCGTGGCGCCGGCCAAGGCCCCCTGCCGTGCCCTGGAGTGGCGCATTGAAGAGCAGGTTCCGCAGGCAGGTATCGACGGCAAGGCACAGGTGGCAATGGTGGATGAAAACGGCGCCGTGACTGCCCTGAACCCCGGCACCGCCCGGGTTGTGGTGCGCGCCGTGGGCCTGAACGGCGAGGTGCAGACAGACAGCTGCAGCCTCGCCGTCGTGCAGCCGCCGCAAAGCGTGGCCATTGCCGCCACGGACAGAACCGTGCGCGTCGCCTTGGACGGCGGCCCCCACACCTTCACCGCCAAGGTGCTGCCTGAAACCACCACCGACACCAGCCTGCGCTGGAGCACCACCGCCAAGGCCGCCGCGGGCACCATCGACCCGGACAGCGGGGTGTTCACCGTAGCGGCCGGCGCGGCGCCCGCCACCTTCAGGGTGACGGCCAAAACAGCCGACGGCAAAAAGTCCAGCACGGTCACCGTGTCTTTGGAGCAGCCGGTAGTCAAGGTGGCCTCGATTCCCAAAACAGACATTGCCGGCGTGCTGCAAAAGGGAAAGATGGTACAGATGGCCGTCATCTTTAACGACGGCGCCGCGCCGCAGCCCACCGACAAGAAAATAACCTGGCACTCCAACGACGAGACGGTGGCCACCGTCAGCACCACCGGCAAGGTGACGGCGCTGCGCGCGGGCACGGCGCGCATCTGGGCGGTGCCCGAATACTACACCGGGGCCGCCGTATCCGCCTGCGATATTACAGTGGAGGCCCCGGTTACCAAGGCTGCCATTGCCCAAAAGGGCTTTGCGATGACCTCAAGCGGCACGGCGAAGCTCTCTCTGGCGCTTAACGACGGCGCGGAATACGACACCGCCAAAACCACGGTGTCCTGGTCAAGCAGCAACGATGTCCTCACCTTCGACGACAAAAACAGCTTCGCCCCCACGGTTACCGCCAGTTTCACAGGCGGCAAGCCGGTGACGGTGAAGGTGACCGCAACCGTTCAAACGGCGGGATACGGCGCCAAAAAAGCCACGGTCAGCATCAAGGTGCTGAAGCCCGGCGACACGGTGAAGGCACTCACCTCAATCGCCTTCAAAAACAGTGCAACGGCCCCCACGCGGGACACGCCGCTGGCAGTGGGCGCCGCCTTCACCCCCTCCATCAGGTTCACGCCCTCCGGCGCCGGGAACAAGAACATGGCGTGGACGGCCGCCATGGCAAACGGTGGTGACTGGACGCCCTATATCACCCTGAACCCCGCCACCGGCAAGGTGACGGGTCTGAAGGCCACCGATACCGACATCACGGTGACGGGCACCCCGGTGGACGAGAGCGGCGGCGCCCTGCCGATGAACTTCACATTCACTGTGCGGCAGTTGGCCACCGCGCTGTCCTTCAGCGAGAGGAAGATCACGGTAAACGTGGGTGATGTCATTGAGCTTAAGCCTGATTTCGCCCCGGCAGAGGCCTCCCATACGCTCAGCGTATGGAGTTCCAACGACAAAGCCGGGCGCAAGCTGAAAGTGCTGACCCCGCCCGGCGAGGACGGTAAGGTGCTGGCGGAGGCCGTCCGGCTAAGCGCACTGGCGGCCGGCACCGTGAAGGTGACCGCCGCCGCTGGCGACGGCTCGAAAAAGAAGGCGACCATCACCGTTGTTATCCGCCAGCCGGTGACGTCGCTCGCCATCAGCCCGCCAGCCAGAAACGGCGTTTCGGTCACTGCTGTTGAGGCCGGCAGGACGCTTGCCCTCAAGCCAGTATTTAACGAAGGCGGGCCGAAACCCTCCGACACCAAGGTGGTCTGGACCTCCTTACACCCCGCCGTTGCCTCGGTGAACAACAGGGGGGTGGTGACGGGACTGAGCGACGGGGTGGCCACCATTCAGCTGTCCGCCGCCGACGGTAAAACGGCCACCTTTGGCGTCACGGTGACGGTACCCGCCAAAAAGGTGGAGCTGCTGCAGGCAAGTTTTGCGATGCGCCCCGGTGACCAGGTGAGCATCAACGCCGCAACCAGCCCCGATCAGGACCTTCTGAGCGATGATATGAGCGCACTGGCCTGGACTCTCAGCTCCCGCGGCAGCGTTCCTGTGGAATTTGTGGATGCAAATGGCAACAGTTTGGGCGAACGCGTGGAAACCTCTGATGCCACGATCCGTGTGAAGGCGAAAACGGACGTTGAGGGCAAGGCAACCCTAAAGGCGACCACAGCAAGCGGCAAAAGCAAAACCATCACCATAACCGTAAAGAAAAATGCCGTTCCGTTGACCGGTGTGACGCTGCAAAAAAGCGCCACCTGGGTGGAAAAAGGACGCAGCGAAACACTGAAAGCCGTCCTGAAAACGGCAGGTGGCGCCGCCGGGAACCGGAACCTGGTGTGGCGGATTGAAAACGCCTACGACGCCGAGGGAAGCCTGGTGTGGGATTCCGCCGCAATTGCCACGGTGGACAAAAAGGGCAAGGTGACCGTGAAGAACAGCGGGCGGGTTGTGGTGTCGGTAACCACGGTGGACGGTGAGTTCGTGGCCACCTGTGTGGTGCACTGCATGGCGCGGAAGTAGGGTTGAACACAGTGGCGAACTGTTCGGCCATCTCGCCCCTGCCTCGCCACTGCCTGCGTCTTTCTGATTCCCTGCATTAACCGGAGGAAGAACCTGGCCGGACGTCCTACGATGCCATAATCGGCGCCATCAAAAGGGGCGCACGGCCTGTCCGGTTTGGCCAACCCGGCTGTCCTTTCCATTCAACCTTGATAAATCTTGCCAAATGTCCGCTCACCCCTTGTCGAGGCGGCCTTTATGAGGGCGCAGGTTTGCGCATCGGCTTCGCCATGTTTACCGTTACCAGGTCTTCCGTGATGAGCTGAGACAGGGCGTTCCGCATGGGGCTGCATCCATATTGACCAGTCACCACAGCAGCGTGACGCTGCACCCAATTGGCACTTCTCAGGCGCTGAGGAGTGCTTTTTGTTTGCCGTTTCACCGATGCATCTATATTGACCGGTCACCCCAAGTTTTCCGGGTCAAGACCACGCCTGAAAGACGTGGCTTGACCAAGCCTAGAAGGCCGAAAAACAGCCGGCGCCTTAAAGACGCCGGCTTTCACTTTGTTCAAGCCATTGAGGATTGATTACCTAGCTTGACCCTTGAAAGGGTCCTCGTACTATTTCGTTGTCACTTTGTCTATCATCTGGTCATGTTTGTCTTGTTCTCGTATGTACTTTGCTATCGTTGTTTCATTCAATCCCACAGTGCTCACGTAGTAGCCCGTGCTCCAAAAGTGCCTGTTTCCAAATTTGTATTTCAAATTTGAGCGTCGCTCGAAAATCATCATCGCACTTTTTCCTTTGAGATATGGTGAGCGTCCAGGAGTGTTTAGCGGGCATTCAGAGCCGCGATCGCAAGCGTTAACAGTAGTGCCCCGCCTTTAGTAACCACGGAGGTGATTTTATGGTAAAGCGTAAGTTGCGCGATATTGCGCAAACCTGTTTCTTCTTGGCAGTTGTACTCATCCTGGCTACTTTAGACGCCTTTGAAATCACCTGGTTGGGTGCGATGCTTGCGTATAGCTGCCATTGCTTTGCTCTGCATTGGGGTCGCACAACTTGAAAGGATGTACCTATGAAAGAATGGATGGAAAAACACCCCTGGATGGTGGTCAGCATCATTATGGCACTGTTCCTCCTGGTACATGATCTGGCCCAGCGCATCGATAACATCGTCTACAATATCGTTTGCGCAGGCCGGAACGATAGAGCCGAAACGCGGGGTATACCCGCGTCCTGTGTGGGATGGCCTCCCACAGTTGATGATTGGCAGGCCGGAAAGGAAAGCAGATGCAGAAGTATTACTACACTTTTGGCTCCGATGAGCGGTTTTGACGGTGAGATTTTCTGCTTTGCACCCTCGGATGAATGGAACGGCGGGCTGTTCCTGGATCTGGACTACCTGCTGGACATGTACCAGCCCTTTGGGTACTTCTCCAGCCTAGAGCAGGTGCTGGAGTGCATTTAGCCGAAACGCGGGCGAAGCCCGTGTCTGTCGGAGATGGCCACCCGACACTGATGAGGCAGGCCAACACACGAAAGGCAGATTATATGGTATATGATTTGATGGGTTGAAACCCAGCTTACAATAGCAATTTCCCTCCTACTCTGTCAGAATAGGAGGGCATATCCAATTCAAAGGTGCTGTTTCGTTGATGTGTTTACAGTGTATTCCAGGTATTTATGGGCACAGTCTTCTACGCCGCACCGTAAATAATCGCGCAACCCAAGCAGAATTCAGATTGAGACATTGCACACGAACAAGATTCGGGGGAGAATTTGGACCCCGTCCACCAGCTCCAAGTGATTTACCTCTGAGTTTCTAAACAGTTTTATTGGATTGTTTAGAAACTCAGAGGTGTTTTTGCGTCATTACGATATTTTATCAGGGCGTCAAAATCAAGAATCTTCAAAATTGCGGAACCGATACTCAAAAAACATGAAAACCCCAGTTAAGAACTTGTAGTCTAACGGTGTTCGCTTTAATTACTTGCTTTTATGCTTATGTCTGCAAAACTTTGATGGCTCATTCGTTACCCACCCTTCAGCCTTT
>JAJDIZ010000179.1 GCA_030266915.1 Ruminococcaceae bacterium OttesenSCG-928-D13
CGGCCTTCAGATCCTTTTGAAGGCAGCTTTGCTGCTGCCCATCCCGGCCTTCATGTTCTGGTTCAATTACACGGTGGACCGCGCCGGCGTGTTCCATGGGGACCGCTACAACCGGGAGATGGCCCAGCTGCTGATTGAAGGCAATGTGCTGAACGGCTACGACCAGATCAACGAGCAGGGCCTGCTGGAGCTGCTGGCCCAGAACATCGAGGAACCCTACGACACGCTGGTGCTCGGCTCCTCCCGGGCACTGATGATGCGCGGCGGCGCGGTGGGCGGCGGCACCGTGATGAACTGCGGGGTGTCGAACGCCGACATGTACGACCTGCTCGGCATCTGGTACATGTTCGACAAGGCCGGCATGGCGCCCGAGAATCTGATCATCGTGCCCGACCCCTGGCTGCTCTGCGCCGAGCACCGCGACCCGCGCAGCAAGCCGGATCTCTACAACGAATTTTTAAGCGAGCGCCTGGGGATGGACAACGGCTTCATCCCGGAGGACGAGACCGCCCAGCAGCTGCAAGCCCTCACAGAGCCGAGCTATTTCCAGGGCAACCTGGACTACTGGTTCAACGAGCGGACCACCGAGGAGAAGCCTCCGGTGGTCACCGGGGACGTGGAGAACCAGCCGGTGAACATCAAGCTGGCCGACGGCAGCGTGCTGTACGACAAGGCCTTCCGGCAGGGTGTCAGCGATGCCACGGTGCTTCAGCGCCGGATGCTGGGCGACACCAACACCTTTTACATCAAGTTCGGCTACGACGAGCCCGACCCACAGCTCACCGCTGTCTACGAGGATTTCATCGAGTACCTGCACGGCCTCGGGGTGAAGGTCTCCATCCTGCTGCCGCCCTACAGCCCGCTGGTGTACACCTACGCCGCCGAGAACAAGGCCTACCTCGGCGGGGTGTTTGAGAGCGAGAACACCTACCGCCGCATCGCCGCCGAGTACGGCATCCCGGTGTACGGCAGCTACAACCCCTACCTGAGCGATATCTGGGACTTTGGCACCACCGAGTTCTTCGACGGGCTGCACCCCCAGCCCGAGGTGTACGGCAAGATCTACCCCGGGGTGGAGCAGGCCGCGCGGGACCAGAGCGCCCCCTACCAGTGGGAGCCCTACGGCGGGAAAACCATCGGCTGGGAGACCGCCGAGGCCATGGTGAAAAGCCGCTACGAGATTGCCCCTCCCCACACCACCGAGCGCGCGGCCGACGAGCAGGTTCACGACAAGAAGGCCTACATCGTCGAGCGCTGGGGCCAGGACCCGAACAACCCGAACACCGAATCCGACCCGGTGGTGCTGGCACGCTACGCCGTCGTCATGGAGGACGGCACGGTGTACCGCTACGACACCGAGGGCCAGATGTGGGTGGAGGACCTGCGCTTCCCGCCCAACTGAGCGCACAAAAAAGAGGAGGCTCCGCATGGGGCCTCCTCTTTTATGCAAAGCTTACTCGAACAGGCTGGCGCAGCACAACACGTTTTCGGCCAGGTCCTTCCGGTAGACCGTGGAGTCCTCCCGCAGGCTGTTCAGCACCACGCCGTCGCTGCCGTCTCGCCCGGTGGAATGCACATACATCCCGTCGGCAAGGTACACCGCCATGTGGCCCTTGAAGTAGATCAGATCCCCCATGCCAAGGGTCTCCCGGCCGATTTCCTTCAGCCCGAAGCCCGCCTTGAACTCGGCATCCCGCCAGATGACGGCCCCGTTCAGCAGGTAGGCCATCGAGGCGAGGCCGCTGCAATCGATACCCAGTGGGGTTTTGCCGCCGCTGCGGTACTGGGTGCCCAGGTAGCTCAGGGCGGTGTTGGCAATGGCCTCCCGCAGCTTCCCTTTGTCCTCGGCCACCTTCCAGTCGGTCAGCCGGGGCATCAGGTTGCCGCTTTTGGCATAGCCCCTCCCGCCGCCGGGCAGCTCCACCGGCAGCCAGCCGCCTGCGTCGGCCTCCCCAACCGGGTGCAGCAGCCCGCCCCGGGGCAGCTCAGCAACACGGGCGCTCTCCGCATCCGGGGCGGCCATCACATCCACCCAGGGCGCCCGGGCGGTCATCTTGCCGCCGGTGGCCCAGGGTTTTGTCTTGGCCGGGTCTGTCTCCAGGGTATCGGCCTGCAGCCAGCCCTCGTATTCATAGTGGGTGCGTACTTTCAGCCAGCCGTCCTTTTGTTCCAGCACCTCGGCCGCCATCCCGAACAGCACCTCGTCCTCGATCTTCGCGTTCTCCGAAGGCTCAAACCGCAGGGGGGCAAGGCTCGCCTTCACAACCGCGTAATCCACTCGATCACCTCTTTAGATTCAGTTCCATTTATTCCACCACATCATCGATTATACCACAGTCAGATGACAAAATGGAAGAACCGCATCACTTCGTTGTAATCAGTGTGCTCAAAGGCGATGGTTTTCTCGTCCAGCTGGCGCGCGCCGGGGTAGAAGGACATGCTGTAGGCGGTGGGATGGTCGCCATAGCGCACCCGCACGTCAAATTTCTTCGGCATCTTCACCATGCAGCGGCTGCAGTCGCCCTTCAGCGCCTGCTTCATCCCCTCGCGGATCATTTCTACCGCGTCATCCGGGTGGCTGGAGGTGGAGGCATTGCCGCTGCCCTTGCTCACCGCCACCGCGGTGATGCCCGGGATGAACTGGCGGGCATCCTCGCACAGGGCGGCGTCGCCCGAGAGGAAGGCCACCGGCACACCCATCAGCCCGGCGCAGTAGCTGTAAACCATGAACTCGCTGGCCCGCTGGCCGTTGATGGTGATGCAGTCAAGCTTGGTGTTGCTGGTGTGGCTCAGGGGATTGCCGTCGCTGCCGCCGCCCGAGTGGTAGCCGGTGAAGGCCAGGGCATCGAAATCCTCCGACAGGCCGGCCACCATCGTGAAGGGGTTGCCGCTCCAGGCGCGGTTGATGCAGACGCTGCGGGGCAGCATGGACGGGTCGATGTTCCGGCCGGTATCGTGGGCGTCCTTCACCAAAATATCGGTGGCTCCGGCGGCCAACGCCCCCTCACAGGCGGCCGCAACCTCGCGGCTCATCTGGTTTTGGAAATAGGCGAACCACTTCGTGTCCCGGGGCTCGGTCTCTTCCCACCGGGTGATGCCCGCTGTGCCCTCGA
>JAJDIZ010000180.1 GCA_030266915.1 Ruminococcaceae bacterium OttesenSCG-928-D13
CACGGCCACGCAGGTGAAGGTGCCGCGCAGGCGGTTCACAATCAGGGTGGAGAGGGCCTCGCCCTCCACGTCCTCGGCGATGATGACCAGCTTCTTGCCGCTCTGCACAATCTGCTCCAGCAGGGGCAGGATGTCCTGGATGGAGGACAGCTTCTTGTCGGTGATCAGCAGCAGGGCGTCGTCGATGACGGCTTCCATCTTCTCGGTGTCGGTGACCATGTAGGGGGTGATGTAGCCGCGGTCGAACTGCATGCCCTCAACAACCTCGCTGAAGGTGTCGGCAGTTTTGCTCTCTTCGATGGTGATAACGCCGTCGGCGCTCACCTTTTCCATGGCGTCGGCAATCAGCCGGCCAATCTCCTCGTCGCCGGAGGAAACGGTGGCAACCCGGGCGATGTCCTCGGAGCCCTTCACCTTCGCGCTGTTCTTCTTCAGGGCCTCCACGGCGGTGGCAACGGCCTTCTGCATGCCGCGCTTGATGTCCATGGGGTTGGCGCCGGCGGCCACGTTCTTCATGCCCTCGTGCACCATGGCCTGGGCCAGCAGGGTGGCGGTGGTGGTGCCGTCGCCGGCGGCGTCGTTGGTTTTGGTGGCAACTTCCTTCACCAGCTGGGCGCCCATGTTCTCGAAGGCGTCCTTCACTTCAATTTCCTTGGCGATGGTGACGCCGTCGTTGGTGATGGCCGGGGCGCCGTACTTTTTGCCCAGCACCACATTGCGGCCCTTGGGGCCAAGGGTGATGTTGACGGTGTCGGCCAGCTTGTCGATGCCGGCGCTCAGGGCCTTGCGGGCGTCCTCGCCGTAGATGATCTGTTTAGCCATATTCTAAAATCTCTCCTTTTAAGATAGTGTGTACCTGTTTTGAAAAGGGCAAAGCCGATTTTACTTCTTCTCCACAACGGCAAGGATATCGCTCTGGCGCAGGATGGTGTACTCCACGCCGTCGATCTTCACCTCGCTGCCGGCATACTTGCTGGCAACCACAACGTCGCCCTTTTTCAGCACCATCTTCACTTCCTTGCCATCCACAAGGCCGCCGGGGCCCACTTCGACCACTTCGGCCATCTGGGGCTTCTCCTGCGCGTTGCCGGGCAGAATGATGCCCGCGCTGGTGGTCTCTTCCGCTTCCACCGCTTTAATCACAACACGGTCTGCAAGAGGTTTCAGTTTCATGCTTCACATTCTCCTTTGTATTTAGGTGATATTTCGGCCGGCGCACCGGCCAACAACGGCTGTGCCGGTTGTTTAGCACTCACCGTTGCCAAGTGCTAAGAACTATTTTAGCCGCTTTGCTATGAAAAATCAAGGGGGTTTTGAAAAAAATAACAAAAATTTGCCGCCCCTGCGCTTCGGGCGGCAAACCACATATTATCGAACTTATTTCCCGAGCAACGGTGCGTTTGGCACCATGGCGGCCGGCAGCACGAAGCGGGCGGCCTTTGGCATCACTTTGGCAAACAGCCTTTTGGCCGGGCCGCACTCCCCGTCCACGTTCAAAATGAAGGGCTCGGTGCCGGTGGGTTCAATCAGCACCTCTTTGGCCCGGCGGTGGGTGAAAAGGTGGCTCAGCCCCGGGTCGATGGCGCCGTTCACCCAGTGGTTCCCGCGCTTGTACTTCCCAATCACCGAGGCAATCAGCAGTCGGCTTATCTTTTTGACAAGAATCACATCCAGCACCCCGTCGTCCAGCAGGGCCATCGGGCCGGCCTGGTAGCCGCCGCCGTAATGCTGGGCGTTGCACACCGTGGCAATCAGCAGGGTGTCCTCAAAGGCCTCCCCATCTATGGTGACCCGCAGCCGCTTGCCCAGCGGCTTCAGTAGCTTTTCCACAATCGAGATGTTGTAGGCCATGGTGCCGCCCAAAAGCGGGATGCGCCGGTACTTGGGGATGTTGTAGGCCACCTCGGCGTCCAGGCCGGTGCTGGTGATGGCGGCGCACACCCCGCCGTCCACCTCGATCAGGTCGATGGGATAGGCGGCGCCGGCAAGCTGGGCATCGAAATCGAGAAAGTCCTCGGGCTGCCCAAAGCTGCGCACAAAGTCATTGCCACTGCCGCAGGGGATGCTGGCCACCTCGGCGTTCGGGTAGCGCCAGGCCCCCTCGAACACCTCGTTGAGGGTGCCGTCCCCGCCCACGGCGTAGAGGCGCACCGCCTCCCCGGCCGCGCTGTGGCCGCGGGTAATCTCCACCGCGTGCTTGGGCGCCCCGGTGATTTCGAAAACCGGCTCCACCCCGGCCTTGCCGCAGGCCGCCTCGATCTCGGGCATCAAAGCCCGGGCGTCGGACTTGCCGGACACCGGGTTAATGATAAACACATGCTTCACAGTGATCCCCCCATTTTAATTAGTATAACACATCCCCGGTGCCGACGGCAAAAGCGCCCCTTCTCAAAGGGCAGCGGGATATGCTATACTCGGGGAGACAAAAAAACTCAAGGAGCACCGCAATGTTTCCCTGGCCCGCTTTCATTTCCTTCGCGCTGGTCACCACCTTCACCCCGGGGGCCAACACCATCCTTTCGATGCGTAACGCCGCCCGGTACGGCTTTAGGCGCAGCTACCTGTTTAATCTGGGTATCCTCACCGGCTGCGCCTGCGTAATGACGCTGTGCACCGTGTTTTCCGCCGTCTTTTTTGCGCTGATTCCGAAGATACAGCCGGTGATGCGGGTGCTGGGCGCGGCCTACATCCTGTACCTGGCCTGGCACACCCTGTTCCCGGGGCGCGGTGCCTCGGATGGCGAAAAAAAAGGCAGCCTCTACGTCCAGGGGACGCTGCTGCCCTTTATCAACCCCAAATACTACCTCTACTGCATCACGGCCATCTCTACCTACGTGTTGCCCCACACCTCCCGGCCGCTTGAGATAGCGGGCTTCGCCCTGATGCTGCTGCTGACCGGCTTTTTCGCCACCCTGTGCTGGGCCTTTTTCGGTTCGGCCATCCAGCGGCTGATGCAAAACCAGCGAACGGCCACCATCATCAACGTGGTGATGGCCCTGCTGCTGGTCTACTGCGCGGTGTCGCTGTTTTTGTAAGCACGCGCCACACTATATGAAAGGCCCCG
>JAJDIZ010000181.1 GCA_030266915.1 Ruminococcaceae bacterium OttesenSCG-928-D13
GCGCCCAAAGCCATCAAGCCCCTGCCGCCCGCCCAGGACCTGGTCTATCTCTACGACGGCAGCATGGCCGGTTTTTTCTGCTGCGTGTTCCGCAGCGTCTACGAGAAGGAGATGCCCGGCGCGATCTGGCTGGTTTACGAGGCCCAGCCCACGATGTACGTCCAGCGGGAGATTGAAACCGAGCCGGACAAGGCCGAGCGGGTGCGGCGGTCGATCCCCGAGAAGATAGGCCGAAGGGCGCAGGAGCTGATCGAGGCGGTTTTCCTCAGCTGCCTTGAGGAGAAGGAACTGGCGATGCTGCGGTTTTTGCTGCTGGGCTATCAGGAGGGCCGCCGCACACTTTGGCTCTACGGCCACCCGGACGTCCACCCGCTGCTGGCGGCCGAAAAGCACCTGGGCGGCGAGGTTCACCTGCTGAAGGGCTTCATCCGATTTTCCGACTACGACGGGGTGCTGGGCGCCACCATCAGCCCTAAAAACTTCGTGCTGCCCTACCTTGCCAGCCACTTCGCCGGGCGCTATTCTGAGGAGCGCTTCATCATCTTCGACAAGGTCCACAAGGCGGCGTTGATCTACGAAAAGGGACAGAGCAAGGTGGTGCCGCTGGAGGGCATCGAGTTCCCCGAAGCCAGCGAGGAGGAACAGCAGTACCGGGCGCTCTGGAAGCGCTTTTACAACACAATTGCCATCGCGGGGCGGGAAAACCCCAAGTGCCGCCGCACCCACATGCCGATGCGCTACTGGGAGAACATGCTGGAGGTCAGCGACCTGCTGGAGCAGCATAAATCCATAAATGCACAAAAATATGTTGAATAGCCGGAGGAAAAGCGAATGAACTTCAAAAAATTGACAGTCCGCGTGCTGGTGAAGAAGGACTATGGCGCCTGCTACGATTTTTACACCCAGAAGCTGGGCCTGGAGGCCAAGTGGGGCGGCCGGGAGGGGCCCTACACCTCCTTCGGCCTGCCGGGGGAGGACGAGCCCTTCTTTGCCATCTTCAACATGGCCAACATGTCGCTGATGGAGGGCTACACCATCCCGGCCGACCAGCCCCCGGCCGACAACATCGTCGGGGTGATTCCCTCGGCAGACCTGGACGGGGACTACCAGCGCCTGAAGGCCGCCGGGGTGGAGCTGGTGGGCGAGCCCCAAACCGTGGAGGACTGGGGGATGCGGCTGTTCTGCTTCCGGGACACCGAGGGCAACCTGTTCGAAGTGAATGACTCGGCGGGCGGTGTCTAAAGCCCGCCGCAAAACGGCAAAGCCCGCAGGGGAAATCCCTGCGGGCTTTTATGTGCCATGGTGCTGATTATAACCTACCGCTGCCGCTCGGCAATCTCGGTGAGCAGGCCGGCCAAAAAGTCGTCCACCGGCTTTACGCCGCCGTTTTCCTGCTTGCGGGCGCGCACCGCCACCGTGCCTTCGGCCGCCTCCTTGTCCCCCATCACCAGCATGTAGGGAATCTTCCGCATCTGGGCCTCGCGGATTTTGTAGTTCATCTTCTCGTTGCGGGTGTCGTTTTCCACCCGGATGCCAGCCGCCTGCAGCTTCTCATACACCTGGGCCGCATAGGCGTGGTGGGCGTCGGTGATGGGCACCAGCACCACCTGCACCGGGGCCAGCCAGGTGGGGAAGGCCCCGGCAAAGTGCTCGATCAGAATACCGATGAAGCGCTCGATGCTGCCCAGGATGGCCCGGTGGATCATCACCGGCCGGTGGCGCTCGCCGTCCTCGCCGATGTACTCCAGCTCGAAGCGCTCGGGCATCTGGAAGTCAAGCTGGATGGTGGCGCACTGCCAGGTGCGGCCGATGGCGTCCACCAGATGGAAGTCGATCTTCGGGCCGTAGAAGGCGCCGTCCCCCTCGTTCACCGTGAAGGGAAGTGCCAGCTCCTCCATCGCGGCTTGCAGGTCGGCAGTGGCGGCGTCCCAGTCGGCCACCTCGCCCATGTGGTCCTCGGGCATGGTGGACAGCTCCACTTTATACTCGAAGCCGAACATCTTGTAAATCTCGTCGGTGAGCTGGATGACCCCCTTGATCTCGTCCTTGATCTGGGCCTTGGTCATGAAGATGTGGGCGTCATCCTGGGTGAAGGCTCGCACCCGCATCAGGCCGTGTAGCGCGCCCGAAAGCTCGTGTCTGTGCACCAGGCCCAGCTCGGCCACCCGCATCGGCAGCTCCCGGTAGCTGTGCTGGCCGTTTTTGTACACCAGCATCCCACCCGGGCAGTTCATCGGCTTCACGCAGAAGGTGTTGCCGTCAATTTCGGTGGTGTACATGTTGTTCTTGTAGTGGTCCCAGTGGCCGCTGCGCAGCCACAGGGCCTGGTTCAGCATGATGGGGGTGTTGATCTCGCTGTAGCCCCAGCGGCGGTGCACCTCGCGCCAGTAGTCCAGCAGCTGGTTGCGCACAATCATGCCATTGGGCAAAAAGAAGGGGAAGCCCGGGCCCTCCTCCATCATAGCGAACAGGCCGAGGTCCTTGCCGATGCGGCGGTGGTCCCGCTTCTTGGCCTCTTCCATCAGGTCGAGGTAAGCCTGCAGCTCGCTGGCCTTGGGGTAGGCCGTGCCGTAGATGCGGCTGAGCATCGGCAGGCGGGAGTCCCCGTGCCAGTAGGCCCCGGTGGCGCTGGTCAGCTTGATGGCCCGCACCGGCGCGGTGCTCATCAGGTGGGGGCCGGCGCACAGGTCGGTGAAATCGCCCTGGCTGTACAGGCTGATCTGTTGCCCGGCGTCGGCGTGCTTCTTCATCAGCTCCTGCTTGTAGGGCTGGTCGGCAAAGAGCTCCATCGCCTCGGCGGGGCTCACCTCGCGGCGGGTGATGGGCAGGTCTTCCTTGACGATCTTCTTCATCTCGGCCTCGATGCCCTCCAGGTCTTCGGCGGTGAAGGCCGGGGAGACGTCGAAGTCGTAGTAGAAGCCGTTGTCGATGGCCGGCCCGATGGCAAACTTGGCGTTCGGGAAGAGGCGCAGCACGGCCTGGGCCAGGATGTGGGCGGCCGAGTGCCAGAAGGCATGCTTGCCAAAGGGGTCCTCAAAGGTGCAGATTTCGAGGGCG
>JAJDIZ010000182.1 GCA_030266915.1 Ruminococcaceae bacterium OttesenSCG-928-D13
GGCGAAGGACCTGGTCTACCGCAACAACGCCGCCCGTGTCAAGGCCATTCTGGCCGTGGACGACCCGGAGATTTTGGCCGAAGTGGAGGAATCCCCCACGGTGGCGCATTTCATCAAGCTGGGGCCGGACAAGCTGCCCGGCTGGCTGCCCGGCTGGCGCAACTACGACGAGGAGACCGCCTCCCAGCCCACCGGTGGAGACCTGCCCCGGGTGAGCCAGAACGAAGACGTGATGCTGCTGTATTTCACCTCCGGCACCACCGGCCCGCCCAAGATGGTGGCCCACAACCAGCTCTACCCGCTGGGGCACATTGCCACTGCCCGCTTTTGGCAGAATCTGCACCCCGCCAGCCTGCACCTGACCGTGGCCGACAGCGGCTGGGCCAAGGCGGTGTGGGGCAAGATATTCGGCCAGTGGCTGTGCGAGGCGGCGGTGTTTGTGTACGACCACGACTACTTCGATGTGAAGAAGCTGCTGGAGGTGGTCAGCCGCCACCGGGTCACCTCCTTCTGCGCGCCGCCCACCATCTACCGCTACCTGATCCGGGCGGATCTGGACGCCTACGACCTCTCGGCCCTGGAGTGGGCCACCACGGCGGGCGAGGCGCTGAACCCCGAGATTTCCCGCCGCTTCAAGGATAAAACCGGCATCGACATCCGGGAGGGCTACGGCCAAACCGAGACCACCCCGATGCTGCTGACCACCCCCTACATGGCGCCCCGCTACGGCTACCTGGGCCGCCCCAACCCCACCTGCACCGTGCTGCTGCTGGATGCTGACAACCGGCCGGTGCCGGACGGCGAGGTGGGCGAAATTTGCATCCAGGCCCAGCCCGGCCGCACCCCCGGCCTGTTCATCGGCTATTACGAGGACCCGCAGCGCACCGCCGCGGTCTGGGCCGGCGGCATCTACCACACCGGCGACCTGGCCATCCGCGCCGAGGACGGCTGCTTCCAGTTTGTGGGCCGGGACGATGACGTGATCAAGGCCTCCAGCTACCGCATCGGCCCCTTCGAGGTGGAGAGCGTGCTGATGGAGCACCCCGCCGTGGTGGAATGCGCCGTGACCGGCGTGCCCGACGCCCAGCGCGGTCAAGCCGTGAAGGCCAGCATCATTCTGGCGCCCGAGTACACGGGAAGCCCCGCACTGGCCCGGGAGCTGCAGCAGTTCGTGAAGGACAACACCGCCCCCTACAAATGCCCGCGAATCGTCGATTTTGTGGAGGAACTGCCCAAGACCATCTCGGGCAAAATCAGGCGGGTTGAGATACGCGGCCAAAGCTCATGAACATCACCAGCACAGCGGAAGGAGCGCCTATGCAGACCTTTGAAAACAGCATGGAAACCCTGATTGTGGGCATCTATCGGGATCTTGAGCTGCTGGAGGAACGAATGCTCAACGCCAGCAAGCTCAACATGGGCATCGCCGAAATTCACACGCTGTCTGCCGTACAGGCCGAGGGTGGCGAGGACGGGGCCACCATCAGTGTGCTTGCGGAACACATGGGCATCACCATGCCCTCGGTGACGGCCATGGTGAACAAGCTGGAGGCCAAGGGCTGCGTGCAGCGCTTCAAAAGCCCCTCCGACGGGCGCATCGTGCAGGTGCGGCTCACCGAAAAGGGCCGCCGGGCCGAGGTGGCCCACCGTTACTTCCACCGCACCCTGGTGCGGGCCGTGGCCGCCGAGCTGAGCGAGGCCGAAAAGGACGCCCTGATGTCGGGTGTGACAAAGCTGGACCGGTTCCTAAAGGACAATATCAATAAATACGACTGAAAACAGGAAAATGGAGGACAACAACATGAACATTCTTGAGCAGCTGGAAAAGGTCATCGCCACTTACAAGCCCATCGAGGCCGGCACCCTCACCCCCGAAACTACCTTTGAATCCCTGCAGCTGGACAGCCTGGATCTGGTGGACATGGCCATGGCCTGTGAGGACCAGTTCGGCGTGACCGTGGAGGTGAACGAGGACCTCAAGACCGTGGGCGACCTGATGAAGATCATCGAGGCGGGGGCCTGAGCCTCTGCCCGCTTTATCCGCCACCCGTACCCGATGTGAGAAAAGGAGCGACCCTGTGATCGATTCACCACTGTGTTCCCTGCTGGGCATCCAATACCCCGTGCTGCAGGGCGGCATGGCCTGGATTGCCGACGCCTCCCTGGCCGCCGCCGTGAGCGAGGCCGGGGGGCTGGGCATCATCTCGGCCATGAACGCCAGCGCCGACTGGCTGCGCGAGGAGATTCGCACCGCAAAAAAACTGACCGGCAGGCCCTTCGGCGTGAACATCATGCTGATGAGCCCCCATGTGGAGGACGTGGCCCGCGTGGTGGTGGAGGAGGGCGTGCCGGTGGTGACCACCGGCGCCGGCAACCCCGGCAAGCACATGGGGCCGTGGAAAGAGGCGGGCATCAAGGTGCTGCCGGTGGTGGCCAGCGTGGCCCTGGCCCGGATGATGCAGCGCAGCGGCGCCTCGGCGGTGATTGCCGAGGGCGGCGAGAGCGGCGGGCACATCGGCGAGGCCAGCACCATGGCCCTGGTTCCCCAGGTGGCAAGCGCGGTGGACATCCCGGTGGTGGCCGCCGGCGGCATTGCCGATGGCCGGGGCATGGCCGCCAGCCTGATGCTGGGCGCCTGCGGGGTGCAGATGGGTACCCGTTTTCTGGTGGCCGACGAGTGTACCGTGCACGAAAACTACAAGGCGCGGGTGCTGAAGGCCCGGGACATCGACACCATGGCCACCGGCCGGCGGCTGGGCCACCCGGTGCGATGCATCAAAAACCCATTCAGCCGCGAGTTTTTGCGCAAGGAGTACGACAGCTCGGTCACCGACGAAGCGCTGGAGGCCTTCGGTGGCGGCGCCCTGTACCGGGCCGCCAAGGAGGGCGACATGGAGACCGGCAGCATCCTGGCCGGGCAGATCGCCGGGATGGTCACCCGCCGCCAGCCGGCGGCCGAGATTATCAGCGAGGTGTGCGCCGAGGCCGAGGTTCTGCTGAAAGGGGCGTCCCAATGGGTAAAATAGCCTTTCTGTTTGCCGGGCAGGGTGC
>JAJDIZ010000183.1 GCA_030266915.1 Ruminococcaceae bacterium OttesenSCG-928-D13
TGTTCTGCGCAACCTCAGCGTCACAGGCCAACGCAGCCACGCGGGGCTGTTCGGCTATGTTGGCAGCCTTGGCACCGCCCCGGTCATCAAAAACCTGGGGCTGGAGAATGTTCTCATCAATACCACCGCACCCAGCCTTAACGCTACCGCCGGCGGCCTTGTTGGGGATTTTTTCCGGACAAGCCCCACTGTCAGCAACTGCTATGTCACCGGCTCAATCACCGCCACCGGCCAAACCGCCATTGCGGCCGGCCTCATTGGCTATTCTGATTCCAGCGGCGGCGACATGATTGTCACCGATTGCTATAACGGCGCCAAGGTGAGCGCAATATACGAAAAATCGAATAGCAGCGGGGATACCCACGCGGGCGGCATCATCGGGGTGGCTTACAACGCCAAAACCATCAACAACTGCCACAATACCGGGGAAATCACCGTCTCCGCGGTGAACATGTCCACTGCCGCCGGTATTGCCGCCTCGCTTCCCTTCAACAATAAGCTTATCTCGAATTGCTCCAACACCGGCAAGGTGAGCGCCAGCACCAAGGGCGGCGTGGTTATTGGCGCCGCCGGCATTGTGGGCAGGTACGACGGCGGCCTGAACACCGACATGAGCCACATTGTGAACTGCTGGAACACCGGAGACATCTCGGTATTTCTGGATTCCGACAATACCTCTACCGATGTTTTTGCCGGAGGCATTGGCGGCAGAACCCACCAAAACGCCGTGAGCGACTGCTACAACACCGGCAACATCTCGGCCACCAGCAACGGCCATTTGAATGGCACCGCCGGCGGCATAGTGGGCAGAAACAGCACCGAGAGCAGCGTGCGCCGGTGCTACAGCACCGGCAACATCACCGCCTCTCAGAATCCGGGCGCCATCGTTGGGCTGGCCGTGGAGGGCAGCTTTGCCTGGGCCTGCTACTGGAACAGCGACGCCACCTATACCCAGGACAGCCGCGTGCTTGCGTCGGCAGACAAAAAGGGGGTGGGCAGCGGCGAGGACACCACCACCCGCCGAACCGCCGCGCAGCTGAAGCAGGAGGCGTCCTACGACCACTTTTTCAGCTTCGTGAAAACCTGGGGCTTCAAGGATGGCGAAAACAGTGGCTATCCGGTGCTGCGGGTGGCTTACCCCAGCCTCCCCTATGTCTCCACCGTGGCCACGCCGGACCCCCAGTATGATTTCACCGTTCCCAAATCAAAAATCGACCCGCCTGACCCGGACTCCATCCCCATCTCCACCCGGGAGGAGCTGGACGACATCCGCAACAATCTGGATGGCAAATTCCACCTGACGGCAGACATCGACCTGTCCGGCGTGGACTGGGAACCAATTGGCGAATATACCCACGGTAACAGCAACGAGCCCTTCACCGGCGTATTGGACGGACAGGGCCATGTGATCATTGGGCTTACCACACAGGCTTTTGCCATCTCCACTTCGAACCGGTATGGCGGCCTGTTTGCCTATGCGGCCAAAAATGCCGTCATCAAAAACCTGGGCATGGAGGACATCTGCCTCTACACCACCGGCTGGAACTGCTGGTCCGGCGCGTTGTGCGCCGCCACCGGCGACTCGGTTCAAATCATCAACTGCTATGCCACCGGGCAGGCCTCCGTCGGCAGCGCGAAAAGCACCTATGGGGCCTGCATCGGCGGGCTTATCGGTTATGTTTCAAGCGGCAGCCTGGAGGCCATCGATTGCCACAGCAGTGTTACGCTCACCGCCAAAAGCGACGATGCCCTGAATGCCGGCGGCATTTGCGGCATCATGAGAAGCGGACGCCTTTACAATTGCTATAACACCGGCAGCGTAACCGCTATCCGGTTTGCTTCGGCCAGCGCAGGGCACCCCAGCGCAGGCGGGGTTGCCGGGCAGCTCACCGGCAGCGGCGAGCTTGTCCAGTGCGGCAACACCGGCGATGTATACCTCAGCAACGGCAACTCCTATGGATACGCCGGGGGTGTTGTGGGGTACATTAACACCAACGGCAAGGTGAGCCGTTCATCCAACACCGGCGATGTATTTTTGACCTCCACCACCGCCGGGCCCACCCTGAATGCGGGCGGCGTGGTGGGCTACAACGCCGGCAAGGTGAGCGACAGCTACAACCTTGCGGGCGTGAAAACCGAAGTCAAATCGACCGCTGACGCCACCAAGGTCTTCTCCGGCGGCGTGGCCGGCAGCAACGCCTACAGCGGCGCCGAGCTGGCGCGGTGCTACAGCTCCGGCAGCGTCTCCGGCTCGAACCCCGGGGGCGTGGCCGGCAGCACCGTGGCCAGCACCACCATCACCGAATGCTATTGGAACAAGGACATGCCCCACTATGTGAACGGAAACGTGATGAACGGGCGGGGCATATTCACCAATGGCGGCACCGGCACCGCCACAACCCTGACAACCGCATCGATGAAGCAGGCGGCCTCCTTCACCGGGTTCGACTTTGCCGGCGTGTGGAAGATATCCGGCAGCCAGAACGGCGGCTACCCGGCGCTGCAGCAAAAGCCCACCCCCTACACCGTCACCATGTCCACAAGCGGCAGCAGCACCTATCCCGGCACGATCACCGGCGGCGGCGGCTATGCCAAGGGCGAAACTGTCACCATCACCGCCGGCCCCAGCACCAGCACCGGTTACCGCTTCAAGGAGTGGACCGCCTCCTCGGATGAGATCGTGTTTGCCAACAAAAATAGCGCCAGCACCACCTTCACCATGATCACCGGCCATGTCACCATAAAGGCTGTTTACGAAAAAATTCCCAGCTACTACATCAAAATCAACGGTTACTCCTCCTCCTACAAACACCAGGTGGGCGCCACCGTCACCATCGTAGCGCCCACCGCCCCAAGCGGCAAGAAATTCAGGGAATGGCGGGCTGACAAGGCGGACATCGTTTTTGCCGACCGATACAGCAGCACCACCACCTTCGTAATGCCTGAACGGGACGGCATTACGCTGGAGGCGCTGTGGGACGATGTTTACTACACCATCACGGTGAACGGCGGAACTGCCAGTGTGGA
>JAJDIZ010000185.1 GCA_030266915.1 Ruminococcaceae bacterium OttesenSCG-928-D13
ACCTCTTTGAAAATGTCGGATGCCTCGTCATGTACAGGGTCTTTCAGCATGGCGCTCAGCCCATCCTCCGTCTCAAAGGTGATGGTGACACACAGATCGAAGCTTTGGTCCATGATGTGGTCGTCGTAGCCCGCCGGGCGCCCCCATTCGATGTCCAGGATGCCGGGTATTGGCGCGAGGCTGGCGACGGCCTGCTCCAGCCGGTCAATGTCCCCGGGGGTTTTCAGCCAGTAAAATAGAATGGTTTTCAACTGTTTACGACCTCCATTGTAGTTTCAAATATCGGCATACCTCGCCTGTGCGCCCAACCCCTCCAGCCGCAGGGAGTAGTAGGGGTTGATGTCCTTCCGGGTGATCACCTTGTACAGGCGGTGCAGGTCGGGCAGGAAAACCTCCCAGTTGCCCACCTCTTCCACGGCGTGTTCCGCCCAAATCAGGCCGCTTTCCGTGTCGTTGCCTTCCACGGTCATCCCGGTGGACATGCCCACAACACCGTTGTCGCTCTTCTGCCACTGGTGCAGCCGATAGCCCTGCGAGGGGTCGTCCGGTTTCACATTTTCGCCCGTCATACTGATGCCCGCCGCAATATAGGCGTGGTCATACTTGATGCATGCGCGCAGGTCCTCCGGGGTGTCCTCGATCCGCTCACACCGGATATGAATATTCAGGTCCCTTCCGTCATTCCAGGTCTGCGGCGCAATGTGTATGGAGCCCAGTACGCCAATCTCCTTGACGCTGTAGCCCGGCATCCAGGAAAAATCATGGTGCTGGTCCGGATGCCACAGGTTGTCCCCTTTTTCCATGTTGGACCAAAACCAATTGAGCATGTCGGCGGTAACGCCGTCCAGCGTCCAGTTGATATGGGTCCATTTTCTCTCGTCCTGGCTCACTTTGTATTCCACTGAAAAACCTCCATGGATTTTCGTATTCGCTTCACGTTCCCGCCGGCTCTACCGCATCGTCACCCAGCCGCGATGCCCGGAAAGGTTGTCGTAAGCGGCGGTGTCGGCCAAAAACAGGCTAACCATGTTCTGGCGGGGCTTGATGAAGGGGAAGACATCCTGCTGGGCCCATGCCGGTTTTTTCAGGTTCTTTGTGCCGTCCACGGCCACCTTGTGCCACTCTTCGGGACCGTCGAACCACATTTCAGCCACACGGTAGAACTGGCAGCCGTTCACTTCCTTGATCACCTTGCTCGTCAGGATGCGGGTGCACTCGGGCGCGCCCTGAAATACCGGGAACACCTCGTCGAACAGCCACTTATCCATTTCCTCTTCCGACACGCCATCGGGGCATTTGATCGCAAACTGCCAGCGGTAGTTGGGGCCGTCCTCCGGCGTGCGGCCGGCGCCCTTCAAATCGTCCTGCCACCACATGGGAAGAAATGCGAATACAAAGGGAAGGGTGTCGCCCTCGCCGCCCATCGAGCGGGCGTCGTCGCCCTCCAGGTTGCCCAGCGTGGCGGGGTCCATCTGCACATCGGGAATCTGCCCCTGCCACTTCAGCACGTCGGGCGGGAAATACTCGGTAAAGGCTTTGTTCTTGGTCTCCTCGGTAAACGGGTTCAGCAGCCAGTAGTGCTCCGTCATCTGCATGCGCAGAGTGCCAAAGCGCTCTCCGTCGGGCGGTGTGGGCAACGCCATATAGAACGCGTATTTTGATACATAGGGCTCAAACTGGGAAATGCTGTCCTGCACATGGTGGTGATGCAGCCAATGCAGGAGCTTGTGCCTGTATTCCTCTCGCACCACATCGACGAAAATGATACTGCGCATCGGTTTGAATTCGTTTGCCATCGTTCTTTACCTCCATTTATTATATATATGCGCTTTCACAAGCCGCGCTATGTCAGCGTGGCATATTGTGCGTCAATGCCGGATCCCTTGAGCAGGAAATCCTGATAGGGGCTGATGTCCGGGCGGGTGATGACCTTGAACAGCCGGTACAGCGTGGGCAGGAAAACTTCCCAGTTACCAATCTCTTCCACATTATGCGCGGCCCACACCGGCCCGCTGTCCACATCATAGCCTTCGGCGGTGAGCCCGGTGGACATCCCCACCACGCCGCCGTCGCTTTTCTGCCACTGATGCAGCCGCCAGGCCAGGGAGGGCCCCGCGGGATCCACATCCACGCCGTCCATGCTGATGCCCGCGGCAATGATGGCGTGATCATACTTAATGAAGGCGCGCAGCTTATCGGGCACGTCACCAAAGCGTTCCGCTCGAATGTAGATGTTCAGGTCTTTGCCGTCCCCCCAGGTCTGCGGGGCAATATGGATGCTGCCAAGGAAGCCGTTTTTATCTTTTACGCTATATCCTTCCATCCAGGAGAAATCATGGTGTTCGTTGGGGTGCCACAAATTATCGCCTTTTTCCATATTGCACCAAAACCAGTTGATCATGTGGGGCGTGACGTCCTGAAGCTCCCATTCAATATGGGTCAGGGTCGGCGCCTCATGGGTAATTTTCGCCTTCATTTTTTCATCTCCGTGTTTCCTGTCTTTTTGTTTATGGCCTCGAGGGTTGAATAAAATCCTTGTATTTATCTTTGGCGGCCTGAACCTCGGCGGCTTTGTCAAAGAATTCCGTCTCGATTACGCGAATATCCTCCATGTGCTGCATCTTTCCGGGCACCATGTCGTGGGCGTGCTCCAGCTGCTCTTCCGGGAAGCGGAAGATATACCTGTCGCCCTCCAGCTTCAGTTCGCCCTTTATGCCGCACACTTCGCATTCCGCCACGCCGTCGGCGTGAAGGAAGAAGTTCCGGCTGTTGCAATGGCCGCATACGCCCGGGTCGCCAAGGTACTGTGCGCTCTCAAAATCCCGGGCCGCGTTGGCGATGTTCACGCCCACCTGCCGGCACTGGGCAACCTTCTCCTCATCCAGCAGCAGCATCTTCGACCAGGGGAACAGCTTGTCGTCGATCACCTTCCACATGGGAACCATCAGGTACGTCCGCATCACCGCCGAAACGCGCGTGTTCCAGTCGCTGCCGCCAACGG
>JAJDIZ010000186.1 GCA_030266915.1 Ruminococcaceae bacterium OttesenSCG-928-D13
TACTGCCGCAGGCGGGCATGCTGCCCCGGGTGGGCCTGTCCCCCCGGTTTGGCGTCCCGCAGATGGTCAAACCGCGGCCCCGGCGCCCTCGGGCAAACGCAAAACCGGAATCATCATCGCGGCGGCTGCCGTTGTGGTGGTTGGCATTGTGGTGCTGCTGGTGCTGCTGCTGTGCCTTGGGCGGCGCGGCTCGGCAAATGGATTGAACGTTCCGAACGAGACACCCCTCGCCCTTTGGATACTCAAACGCCTTGGGCTTTACCTGCTGTGCCTGCTGGCCGGGGCGGTGGTGTCGGCCACGGTGGCCGGCGGCGGCAACCCGCTGGCCTACCTGCGGGCCACCGCCGGGGTGGGCAGTTACCAGTACTTCTATTTCAGCGGCACCGGCGGCAAGGCGCTGCTGCCCTACATCTTCACCAACCCCCGGCTGCTTTTCTTCACGGCGGGGTACCTGGTGTTTCTCGGCTGGTGCTTGTGGCGGCTTCTGCGGGGCAGGCTCGGCAACCGAACCCTGCTGGCCGGCTTCCTCGCCTTCTGCTTGCTGGTGGCCAGCTACGCCTACATCCTCTCGGGCAGCGGCTACAACTTCACCGAGGCGCTGGAGGGCTTCTTCTGGCTGGGGTTGGCCGCCCTGGCCTGCCGGCTGCTGCTGCGGGCGCTGCGGCGCTTCCAAAGGCAGGTGGCCCTGGCCTGCACCGCCCTGGTTACGGCGGCGGCGCTGCTGTTCGGTGTATTGGCCGGGCGCGAGGCGCTGCGGCCAGAGGAGGCTATCCCGAATGGCATCCACAGCGCGGCCCTGGGCGGCTGGACGCCCTATCCCCTGGCCCTTGGGGAGGCCGCCGGCCTGGTGGGCGGGGAGGCGGTTTTCTCGGTCTACGCCACCGGCCTTGAGGTGGAGACCGGGCAGTTCCAGCCCTCGGGTTATGACTACATCATCCACGCCCTCGGGGACGAGGCCCGGGCGGCCTATCTCGAGGATTTTATCGAAGGGGAATACCCCTGGGTGCAGACCACCTGCCTTGGCCTTGAAAACTGGCTGAGCGTGGAAAACTGGGACTTCTACCGGCTGGTGGCCGCCCGGTACGAGCAGGTGCTGAAAACCGAATACAGCTGGCTGTGGCGGCGGGCTGAGGGCGACCTGCACCTCGATGCAAAGGCCCTTGGGGCCAAGCTGACCCTGACCGAGGAGGGCGGCAGGTGGCGGATTACCGTGACGGCCGAGACGGACACCGACTTTGTGGCCGACGTTCGGCTCAGCTACCACACCGGGTTCAGCTCGGCGGGCGGGGCACTGCTCAGCCTGGGGCGCCGGTGCGTGTTTGTGAACACCCAAAGCCCGGTGGAGGCCGGCGCCTCGGCCGGGGCCTACCTGCCGGCCGAAAGCGGCGAACGCTACATCCCCATTGCGGTGCGGGGCGGCACCGGCAGCGCCACCATCTCCCCCAGGGATTCGAGATATGTATCGCTTGAGGTCACCGCCGCCGAGCTGGTCGGCGCCCTGCCGGGGCGGCAGTAGTTCAACATTTTGGATAATATGCATAAAAAACTTGTTAATTGAGAACTATTTTTTGCCCATTTAAACCATAAAGGCCTTGCATTCTAACGTGTTATTGGTTAAAATTAAGTCAATCATTATGACCTCTGCCGGGAGAGGTACGGAGGACCGACATGTTGAAGCTGACCAACCTGAAAGCAGACACCGACATCTACAGCTTTAAGAAGGGCACACACCAGAGCTGCTGGAAGTTTTTGGGGTCTCATCTGTGTGAGGTGAGCGGCCAGCGCGGGGTGCTGTTCCGTGTTTGGGCGCCGCGGGCCCGGGCCGTCAGCGTGGTGGGGGATTTCAACAGCTGGATGCCCGGCGCCCACGCCATGCAGAACGTGGCCAAAACCGGGGTGTGGCAGTGCTTCATCCCTGGCATCGAGGAGTACGACATCTACAAGTACTGTGTCACCACCCAGTCGGACGAGCTGGTGTTCAAGGCCGATCCCTACGCCTTCCACACCGAAACCCGCCCGGCCAACTGCTCGAAGGTGTACGAGCTGGGCGGCTACAAATGGGGCGACGAGCGCTGGGAACGCCAGAAGGCCAAGACCAACCCGGTGAACCGCCCCCTGAACATCTACGAGATACACGCCGGCAGCTGGCGGGTGCATGACGACGGCAACCCTTACAGCTACCGGGACCTGGCCGACACGGTAATCCCCTACGTGCTGGAGATGGGCTACACCCACATCGAGCTGATGCCCCTGACCGAATACCCCTTCGATGGCAGCTGGGGCTATCAGGTGACCGGCTACTTCGCCCCCACCAGCCGCTACGGCACCCCCCACGACTTTATGTATTTCATCGACCGCTGCCACCAGGCCGGCATCGGGGTGATCATGGACTGGGTGCCCGCCCACTTCCCGAAGGACGAGTTTGGCCTGTATATGTTCGATGGCACCCCCTGCTACGAGGACCAGAACCCCCGCCGGGCCGAGCACAAGGAGTGGGGCACCATGGTGTTCAATTTCGGCCGGCCCGAGGTGCAGTGCTTCCTCATCTCCTCGGCGCTGTTCTGGCTGAATGTCTACCACATCGACGGCCTGCGCTTCGACGCGGTGGCCAGCATGCTCTACCTGGACTACAACCGCGAGCCCGGCGAGTGGGAGCCCAACACCCACGGCGGGCGGGAGAACCTGGAGGCCATCGACCTGCTGCGCAAAATCAACGTGGCAGCCTTCAAGAAAAACAGCGGCGTGATGATGATTGCCGAGGAGAGCACCGCCTGGCCGCTGGTGAGCGCCCCGGTGTACAGCGGGGGCCTGGGTTTCAACTTCAAGTGGAACATGGGCTGGATGAACGACATGCTGGACTACATGCGCACCGACCCGCTGTTCCGTTCCGGCAGCCACAACAAGGTCACCT
>JAJDIZ010000187.1 GCA_030266915.1 Ruminococcaceae bacterium OttesenSCG-928-D13
ATGGTGGAATACTTCTTCGAATACGCCCAGTACGCCGACAAGGTGAGGAACGGCTGCGGATATGGCTTTGAGTATCTTTTTGCCGGCGAGGCGGCATTCTACCGGGAGGACATGGCGCACGCGGCCAAAATGTTCAACAGCGCTATAATGAAAGCTCGCCTCACCGGCCAGCACGACATCCTCTGCAACGCCCTGTGGAACCTTGGGCGCATCGAAATGTATTATGGCAACCACAAAAAGGCCCTTGCCCGGCTGGACGAGCTGGTGGCCCATATAAATGACAACCACCTTGTGCAGCTGTACGAGCTGCGGGATTGCCTCATTTTTTGGTTTTATTGCCGGCTTGGGGATCTGGCAAAAATACCTTCATGGTTTGCCAACACGATTCCTGGGCCGGAAAACATGCCAATTTCCATGGCGCGAAAGCAGGTGACCGGCGTTTACTACCTGTACCTGACAGGAGACAAAACAAAATCATACGCCACACTGCTGCAGCTGGAATCACTCTGGCAGGGGCAAGGCAGATGGGCCGAACGGCTTTGCCTGTACATCCTGAAGGCACTGCTACACATGGACGCCGCGGAGCCGGAACCCTTTGCGAGTGCTTTCAAAAGGGCGTATGACATGGTGTACGCCAATAATTTGAAGTACTGCATGTCCGGCTACGGCAAAGAGATGGTTGCCATTTTGGATTATCTGAAAAAGCAGGGCATCAGCGGCTACGACCGGGAATGGCTGGACGCTGTCTACCGGGACGCAGTGTCGACGGCCAAGCGGCTGCAGGTTATGCAGGCGGCCTACAAAAACCAGAATTACAGCCGTGAATCAAGTGTTTCGCTGACAAAGCGCGAAAATGAGACCCTGCACTTTCTGGCGCAGGGTCTAACACAGAAGGAAATCGGCAGGCTGATGGGCATCAGCGAAAATGCCGTGAAAAAGCATATCTCGAAAATCTATTTCAAGCTGGGCGCGGTGAACCGGGCAGACGCCATACACATTGCCACGATGAACGGGCTTGTGGATGTCATCAACAACTGAGCTATTGTGCCTCGAGCCACTTTTTTGCCTGTTCGATGCTCGTAAAAAAACCGGTTTTGCTGTAGAGCTTCACACTACTTGCTTTAAGCTTGCGCTTGATTTCCTGGCGGTTGTGTGAATGGCAGTTGGCAAAGGCAATGGAGGTGATGCCGGCCACCGGAACCAGAAAATCACAGACTATTCTCTCAATCTCAAGGTCAGACACATAGGCGTTGTTCAGGTCAACAAGCATTGCGAGCAATTCCGGGCAATTTCTTTTCAGCAGATGGTGACGCCAGATGCAGTAGGGTGGATTCTCACTTTGCTGGAACACAAGCTGATAATGGGATGTTTGGTCCTGATCACTGTTGTTCTCCGCCATTTTGAGGTATGAATCCATAATTGCCTCCCGATAGAGAGTGTTCATCCATGCTGATCCATGTTGCTAGTATATTTCAATAACCAGGCGGGAGGGTACCCAATCTGGTATGTGCAGAACAGAACACCTGTTAAATCCCCAAAAGCTTTTGTGGATATGGCACATTGCCGCGATGGCCAAAATATACGATATACACCGCAAAAAAACGAAACCACCGATAAGCAGGTGGTTTCGTTTTTGCTTCCTGATTATGCCAGCGCCTTACTGCTTCTCCTTGACCGAGGCCGCAAGCTTCTCGGCCAGGGCCTCCAGCTCCGGCAGCTGTTCCGGCTTCAAGGTCGAGCGAACCAGCATCGGCGGGGCCAGCAGCCGCATGTCCTTCATATCCTCCTCCACCATCTTTTGCAGGGTGGTGTGGGCCGACGGCGCCCAGGAGCCGTTCCCGATGATGGCCACGTCCCGGTTCTGGACGTTCAGCGCCGCAAGGTCGCGCACCAGCGTATCCATCGGGCAGTACAGGTGCAGGTTGTAGGTGGGCGAGGCCAGCACCAGGTGGCTGTATTTAAACACCTGGGCGATGATTTCGGAGTAGTGGGTCTTGGACACGTCATACATCCGCAGGTCTTCAACGCCCTTCTCCGCCAGCAGGGCCGCCAGTTTGTGCGCCACAGCCTCGGTGTTGCCGTACATCGAAGCGTAGGCCAGCACAACACCCTGCTTCTCGGGCTTGTAGGCAGCCCAGTGGGCGTATTTGTCCAGCAGCAGCGGGATGGCCTCCCCCCGCAGCACCGGCCCGTGCAAGGAGCAGATCATCGCCGGGCTGAGGCCGTCCAGCTTTTTCATCGCCGCCAGCACCTGCGGGCCAAATTTGCCCACGATGTTGGTGTAGTAACGGCGCGCCTCATCCAGGTAAAGGCCGGCGTAGTCCACCTCATCGCTGAACAGGTTTCCGCTGGCGCCCCCGAAGGTGCCGAAGGCGTCGGCGGCAAACAGGATGTTCTCGGTGGTCTCATAGGTAAACATCACCTCAGGCCAGTGCACCATCGGCGCCATCACGAAGCGCAGGTTGTGCCTGCCCAGGGAAAGCTCCTGCCCCTCCTGCACCTCGATGCAGCGGCCCTCAATATCCACGTCGTGGAACTGGCGGATCAGCTGGAAGGTCATCTTGTTGCCAACCAGCTGAACCTGCGGCCAGCGCCGGCAAAGCTCGCCAATGTTGGCGCAATGGTCCGGCTCCATGTGGCTGACCACGAGATAGTCCAGGCCCCGGCCGTCCAGGGCGGTCTCAAGGCTGGCAAAAAACTGGTGGGTGACAGAGGCGTCCACCGTGTCAATCAGCGCGGTTTTCTCGTCCTTTATCAGCCAGGCGTTGTAAGTGACGCCGTTCTCCAGCGGAAACAGGTTCTCAAACAGGGCAAGCCGGCGGTCGCTGCCGCCCACCCAGGCGATTTGCGGGGTTATGTTCTGCACATTTTCCATGGTTGGCCTT
>JAJDIZ010000188.1 GCA_030266915.1 Ruminococcaceae bacterium OttesenSCG-928-D13
CATCGGCACCGGCGCCCAGGCCATCCACCCCGGCTACGGTCTGCTGAGCGAGAACGCGGCCTTTGTGGAGCAGTGCGCCCAGTGCGGCATCACCTTCATCGGCCCCCCGGCCCGGGTGATCAGCCTGATGGGCGACAAGGAGCGGGCCCGGGCCACCATGGAAAAAGCCCGTGTGCCGGTTGTTCCCGGCACGGGGCTGGTGTCCGGCGCCCGGGCGGCTTACAAAGAGGCCAAGCGCATCGGCACGCCCCTGCTTGTCAAGGCCCGGGCGGGCGGCGGCGGCCGGGGCATCCGCCGGGTGGACGACCTGAACGAGCTGCCCACCGCTTTCAATGCCGCCTCCGCCGAGGCCAAAGCGGCCTTCGGGGACGGCGGCTGCTACCTTGAAAAGCTGCTGCAGCCGGTGAAGCACGTAGAGATGCAGCTGATCTGCGACGAGCAGGGCCATGTGGTGTGTTTGGGCGAGCGGGAGTGCTCGGTGCAGCGGCGGAACCAGAAGCTGCTGGAGGAGAGCCCCTCGCCCGCCGTGACCCCCAAGCTGCGCAAGGCCATGATGGCCGCTGCCGAAAAGGCCGCCCGGGCTGTGGGCTACTGCAATGCCGGCACGGTTGAGTTTTTGCTGGATACCGAGGGCAAGTTCTACTTCATGGAGATGAACACCCGTTTGCAGGTGGAGCACCCGGTCACCGAGATGGTCACCGGCATCGACCTGGTAAAGTGGCAGATTCGGGTGGCCGACGGCCAGCCCCTAAGCTTCACCCAGGAGGATGTCCAGCTGCGGGGCCACGCCATCGAGTGCCGCATCAACGCCGAGGACCCGACCCGCAACTTCCTGCCCAGCGCCGGGCGGGTAACGCTGCTGCACATCCCGGGCGGGCAGGGCGTCCGCTTCGACACCGCCCTCTACCAGGATGGCTTTGTGCCGCCCTACTATGACTCCCTGCTGGGTAAGCTGATTGTACACGCCCCCAGCCGGGGAGAGGCCGTGCGCAAGATGCGCGCAGCCCTGGGGGAACTGGTTATCCAGGGGGTGTGCCACACCGCCGATTTGCAGCTGGACATTCTGGAGGACCCCCGGTTTTTGCAGGGCGACTACAACACCCATTTTATGGAGAATTTACAGTGCTGAATCCAAGCAGCTTTAAACGGAGCCGCAACCGGCCCGAGGGCCATTGGGAGACACCGCGACCTGCCCGCCCGGCCCCCTCGGTGCCGGACCACTTCTGTGTGCGCTGCCCCGCCTGCCAGAAAACCCTGTTCGAGGCCGAGGTGGAGGCCGGGCTTCGGGTGTGCCCCCAGTGCGGCCACCACATGCGCCTTTCGGCCCGGCAGCGGGTGGAGATGCTGTGCGACGCCGGCAGTTTTGAAGAGTGGGACGCGGGCCTTTCCGCCTGTGACTCGCTGAATTTTCCCGATTACCCCACCAAGCTGCGCAACGGCCGGCTGGCCACCGGTGAGAAGTCGGCCGTGCTCTGCGGCCGGGCGGCCATCGGCGGCCAGCGCTGCGCCTTTTTTGCCATGGAACCGGGCTTCATGATGGGCAGCATGAGCTCGGCGGTGGGGGAGAAGATCACCCGCCTGTTCGAGCGGGCCACCGCCGAAAGACTGCCCGTGGTGGGGGTTACCGCCTCGGGCGGGGCGCGGATGCAGGAGGGGATCCTCTCCCTGATGCAGATGGCCAAGACCAGCGGCGCCGTCAAGCGCCACAGCGATGCCGGGCTGCTGTACCTGGCCCTGCTGAGCGACCCCACCTCCGGCGGCGTTACGGCCAGCTTTGCCATGGAGGCCGACATCCTGCTCAGCGAGCCCGGCGCCCTGATTGCCTTCGCCGGCCCCCGGGTGATTGAGCAGACCATCCGCCAAAAGCTGCCCAAGAACTTCCAGCGGGCCGAATACCTGCTGGAGCACGGTTTTCTGGACGCGGTGATTAAGCGGCGCAAGTTGAAGAAAGTGCTGGGCTACCTGCTGCGCCTGCACGCCGAGGATGGCGCGGCGCCCGCCGAAAGCGCGGACCCCGCCGCCGGTGAACCCGGGGAGGTGCAGCCATGAGCAGCGCCTATGAGATTCTGCAAACCGCCCGGGCAGCGGACCATCCCTCGGGCAAGTATTACATCGAGCAGCTCTGCACCGACTTCATGGAGATGCGGGGCGACAGGCGCTTCGGCGATGACGCGGCCATCATCGGCGGGGTTGGGCGCCTCGCCGGCATGCCGCTGACGGTGATTGCCCATGAGCGCGGCTCCGACCTCAAGGAACGCTCCCGCCGCAACTTCGGCATGGCCCACCCCGAGGGCTACCGCAAGGCCCTGCGCCTGATGAAACAGGCCGAGAAGTTCCGCCGGCCGGTGCTGTGCCTGGTGGACACCTCGGGCGCCTTCTGCGGCATCGAGGCCGAGCAGCGGGGCCAGGGCCAGGCCATTGCCGAAAACCTGATGGAGATGATGACCCTGCGGGTGCCGATCATCAGCGTGATTCTGGGCGAGGGCGGCAGCGGCGGCGCGCTGGCTCTGGCTGTGGCCGACCGGGTGTGGATGATGGAAAACTCGGTCTACTCAGTCATCAGCCCCGAGGGATGCAGCAGCATTCTCTGGCGAGACCCCGGCCGGGTGAAGGACGCCGCCGAGTGCCTGAAGATCACCCCGGGTGACCTGTATCGCCTGGGTGTTATCGAGCGCATCGTCCCCGAGACACCCAATGAGGGGGTGGTTCCCGCCCTGCGGGGGGCGCTTTCGGAGGCCTTCCAAATGCTGAAGGCGCAGCCGGTCGACGTCCTGTGCGAGGGGCGCTACCAGCGCTTCCGCCGCATGGGTGTGTATCAGGAATAACATCGTGAAAAAAACAAAGGTGACAACCAGTTGTCACCTTTGTTTTT
>JAJDIZ010000195.1 GCA_030266915.1 Ruminococcaceae bacterium OttesenSCG-928-D13
ACACCTCGAGGATGATGTGGAAATGGATTTCGGCCATCTGGGGGAACAGGATGGTGTGGGTTTCCTTCATCTCCTGGGTAAATTTGGGGTAAGGCTCGGCGGGGATGTATTCAAAATCCTGGGTGAACTGGTCGTATTTGTCGCTCATACCGCCTCGCCTCCCTTCGTTTTGGCGCCCGTCATGGCAGGCTGGGGCGCCGAATGCTGTTCGTTTTGCTGCTCCACCGCCGAAAACAGGCTGCGCAGCCGGATATTGACGGCGCCCAGGTTCGCGATCTCGTCGATCTTGATCTGGGTGTAGAGCTTGCCGCCCCGCTGGAGAATCTCCCGCACCTCGTCGGTGGTCACCGCGTCCAGCCCGCAGCCGAAGCTGACCAGCTGCACCAGGTTCATGTCCTTTTGGGTGTTCACATAGTGGGCCGCCGAGTAGAGCCGGGCGTGGTAGGTCCACTGGTTCAGCACGGTGGCCGGGGGCTTTTCGCCCAGGTGGGAGATGGCGTCCTCGCTGAGCACCGCCGCCCCCTGGCTGAGGATCAGCCGGTCGATGCCGTGGTTCACCTCGTTGTCCACATGGTAGGGCCGGCCGGCCAGCACGATGATGGGCTTTGCCTCGACCCGGGCCATGGATATAATCTCGGCGCCCTTCGCCCGCACCTTTTCCAGATGGACTTCGTACTCGGCATAGGCGGCGTCGGTGGCGGCCTTCACCTCATCAAACGAGATACCGGTGAAGTATTTGCCAAGAATCTCGTGCATTTTTTTGGAAAAATCGCCCCGGCGGTGGATGCCCACATAGTCGTAGATGAAGGTTTTGCCCTCCAGCTCCGAGCAGCTGCCCTTGATGACCTCGGGGTAGTAGGCCACCACCGGGCAGTTGTAGCAGTTGGCGCTTTTGCCCTCGTCGATGTTGTAGCTCATGCAGGGGTAGAAGATGGTGTCCACCATCTCACTGAGGGCCTTGATGTGCCCGTGGGCGAGCTTTGCCGGGTAGCACACCGTGTCGGAGGGGATGGTGGCCTGCCCCGCAAAGTAGAGCTTGCGGGTGGAGTGGGGGCTTTTCACCACCTCGAAGCCGAGGCGGGTGAAGAAGCTGTGCCAGAAGGGGAAGGTCTCGAAGAAGTTCAGGGCGGTGGGCATGCCGATTTTGCCGCGGTAGGGGCGGCCCGCCGCTTGGTGGGCGGCCTCGTCCACCGGGGTGTAGCCGTCCAGCAGCTCCAGCTTGTAGTCGTAGATATCCAGCGGGTTTTCGGCGCCGCGGTGGGTGATGGGTCGGTCGCACCGGTTGCCGGAGATATACCGCCGCCCGCCCGAGAAGGTGTTGATGGTGAGGGAGCAGTGGTTGGTACA
This sequence comes from Ruminococcaceae bacterium OttesenSCG-928-D13, assembly GCA_030266915.1. Taxonomy (GTDB): domain Bacteria; phylum Bacillota; class Clostridia; order Oscillospirales; family Ruminococcaceae; genus JAAYCI01. The sequence goes on from JAJDIZ010000195.1 coordinate 1,348, forward strand.
CAGGCCGCAATTGGTGGTTTGCACGCCGTGGGTGAGGTTTTCCAGCTCGGCCTTCCCAAGGGCGGTGGACAGCCCCTCGCCGTTTGTGGCCGCGTCCCGCTTGGCGGCTTTGCGCCGCCCATAGAGTGCCGCGCCAAAGGCGCCCATCAGCCCGGCAATCGAGGGGCGGATCACCTCCATGCCCATCTCCTGCTCGAAGGCGCGGAGCACCGCGTCGTTGTAGAAGGTGCCGCCCTGCACCACCACGTTTTTGCCGAGGGCGTCCGGGCTGGCGGTACGGATGACCTTGTAGAGCGCGTTTTTAACCACGCTGATGGCAAGGCCGGCTGAGATGTTCTCGATGGAGGCGCCGTCCTTCTGGGCCTGCTTCACAGAGGAGTTCATGAACACCGTGCAGCGGCTGCCCAGCTCCACCGGGGCGTCGCCGAACAGGCCGAGCTTGGCAAAATCCCGCACGTCCCGGCCGAGGGCCTCGGCGAAGGTCTGCAAAAAGCTGCCGCAGCCCGAGGAGCAGGCCTCGTTCAGGAAGATGTCACTGACCGCCCCGTCCTCGATTTTGAAGCACTTCATGTCCTGCCCGCCGATGTCGATGATGAAATCCACCTCGGGGTTGAAGTGCCGGGCCGCGCCGAAGTGAGCCATCGTCTCCACCAGGCTGTAGTCGGCATTGAAGGCCGCCTTGCACAGCTGCTCGCCGTAGCCGGTGGTGGTGACGCTGGCAAGCTGCATGCCCGGGCATTCCTCGTACATCTGCAAAATGGCCGCCCGCACCAGCGGCACCGGGTTGCCGGCGTTGGGCTGGTAGGTGGTGTTCAGCAGCTCGCCGTCCTCGCTGATCAGCACGGTTTTCACCGTGGTGCTGCCGGCGTCGATGCCCAGGTGGGCCCGGCCGCTGAAGCCCTCGAGCCGCCCCACCGGCACGCTGGCCTGCTCGTGGCGTTTCAGGAATTCGGCGTACTCTTTTTCGCCTTTGAACAGCGGGGCGGTGTGCTCGAAGGCAGGGGCGCTATGCGCCGCCAGTTGGCTTGCATCGCAAACAACTGGCGCCCGGCGCCCGGAAAACGCCGACCCTTGGGAGGCGGAGGCCGGTCGCGACGGGATGCCATCGGCGCGGCTGGCGGCCAGGCGGTCCCGCAGCTCGGGCAGAGTGAAGCTCTGGTCGGCGTAGAGGGCCGCGCCGATGGAGACAAAGTAGAGGCTGTTTTTGGGCAGGGTGCCCTCGGTTTTCAGCACCTTGTCGAAGGCGGCCCGCAGCTCACTGAGGAAGGTGAGCGGCCCGCCGAGGTAGAGTACCTTGCCGGCAAGGCTGCGCCCCTGGGCCAGGCCCGCGATGGTCTGGTTCACCACCGAGTAGAGTATGGAGGCGCAGACG
>JAJDIZ010000019.1 GCA_030266915.1 Ruminococcaceae bacterium OttesenSCG-928-D13
CCGTGGCATCATGCTTTTCACCCGGGAGCAGCTGGAGGCGATGATCGGCCTGTGCCACAAATCGGGCATGCAGGTGGCCATCCATGCCATCGGCGACGGCGCCCTCGACATCCTGCTGGACTGCATTGAAAAGGCCAAGAAGGAATTCCCGCGTGAAAACGAGCGCCATGGCATCATCCATTGCCAGGTGACCAGCCACGCCCAGGTGGACCGCATGCGGGAGATGGACCTGATCGCCTACATCCAGCCAATCTTCCTGAACTATGACCTTGAGATCGTTGAGGACCGGTTGGGGCCGGAGCGTGCCGCAACGGCCTACAACTGGAAAGAGTTTGTCGAAAAGGGCATTCATACCGTCGGTGGCTCCGATTGTCCGGTGGAATCTCTCGACATTATGGAGAATATCTACGCCGCGGTGCAGCGCAAAAACCTGAGGGGCGAGCCCGCCGCGGGCTGGCGCACCGGCCAATGCCTGACGGTGGAGGAGGCCCTGCGGATGTTCACCATCGAGGGGGCCTACGCCTCCTTCGGTGAAGACAGGCGGGGGAGCATCACTCCGGGCAAAAGCGCCGATTTTGTGATCATCGACGAGAATATCCGCGCCATCGACCCCGAGGCCATCAAGGACATCCGGGTGAAGCAAACCTGGGTGGAAGGGGAACAGGTTTACGCGCTCTGAGCCGGATTTGTTAGCCAAAGTTATCTTGCAGACCTACAAAAACCCGCTTTGGATTTTCATCCGAAGCGGGTTTTTATGGGGTATGCGCCAGGTAGGGTGTTCTGCTGCCGGTGGCCTGAGGCGGGCTTTTGCCTGTGCTCCCAAAAAGGTGTGACGAAAACGCGAATGGTGAGGGTGAAAATTAGGTTTTGTTCTAAATCTGTTGACTGTAGTGCCATGACGGTTATAATTCGCAGTATGAGTTGCACATAAGAAAGCTCCGTGATAAAAATCTTCTGTGTAATATGACATCCATGGTACTTGATGCGTACCGAGACATCCAGGAGGGAAAAATGAAAAAAACACTTGCAATCCTGTTATCGTGTGTTCTGATGGTTGGCCTGCTCGCTGCCTGCGGCAGTGACAGCAGCTCAACCGCGCCCGCGTCCACACCTGATTCCACCGCTGTGGCCTCCACCCCCGAAAGCACACCCGATGCCACCGCAGGCGGCAGCAAGATCGGCGTCTCAATGAACTCTGCCGACGAATTCCGCTCGAGCTGGCTGTCTGCCTTCACCACCCAGGCCGAGGCCGCCGGCTACACCGTCATCTCCACCAATGCCGACAGCAGCGAGGACAAGCAGATCAGCGACATTGAGTCGATGATTCAGCAGGAGATTGACATTGCTGTGGTTCACGCTTTCAGCGCCGACGGTATTGTTCCGGCCCTTGACGCCCTCGAGACCGCCGGCATCCCGGCTATTCTGGTGGACTTTGAGGTGAACGCCGACAACTTTATCACCCGTGTTGCCGATGAGCAGTACACCTGCGGCGTCATTCAGGGCGAGTATGTGAACGAGTGGCTGGCTGAGGACGACACCCGCACCGCCAACGTGGGCTACATCGTGGGCCTGTACGCCATGGATGCCGCCATGCCCCGGATGTATGGCTTCTTTGAAACCTGCACCGCCGCGGTGAACACCGCCGAGGGCGAGGGCGGCTGGAGCGCCGACGGCGCCATGAGCCTGACCGAGGACTGGCTGCAGGCGCATCCTGACATGAACGTGTTTGTGGCCATGAGCGACGAGATGGCGCTGGGCTGCATCCAGGCGCTGAAAGCCGCCGGCAAGGATATGGACGAAGTGCTGGTGCTGGGCATCGACGGCTCCGAGGAAGGCCTGCGGGCTGTTCAGGCCGGTGAGCTGGACTGCACCGCCGCCCGCGACGTGAACATGGAGGCCAAGGTGGCCCTGGAGACCGTTGGGAAGATCCTGGCCGGTGAGAGCGTCGAAAAGCAGATCGAGCCCATGGCGCTGACCGCTGTGAGCATCAACAATGTTGACCAGTTTATCTGAGGTTCACTGAGCTGACAGGGAGCAGCAAGCGCCATACCACCGGTGCTTGCTGCTTTTCAAAAAAATGAGGAGCAGAGCATGGCAAGTGACTATTTGCTGGAAATGCACGACATTACAAAAATATTCCCAGGCGTGCGCGCTCTGGACAAGGTGTCCTTCAAGCTGGGCCACGGTGAGGCCCACGCCCTGATTGGCGAAAATGGCGCGGGAAAATCCACCCTGATGAAGGTGGCCCTTGGCAGCTACCAGCCGGACACCGGCGAGATGCGCCTCAAAGGGGAGGCTTTTGCGCCCAAATCCCCGGCGGACGCACTTGGCCGCGGCATCTCGATGATCCACCAGGAGCTTACCCTGGTACCCGAAATGACAGTGGCGGAGAACATCTGGATAGGCCGGGAGAACAACTTTAAGCGGGCGGGCCTCATCAGCCCGGCCAGGCGCACCAAAGCGACCCGGCAGCTGCTGGACCAGCTGGGCATAGAGCTGGACCCTGATACCGTTGTGTCGAAGCTGAGCGTTGCCCACATGCAGCTGGTGGAAATTGCCCGCGCTGTGTCCTACGATTCCGACGTCATTATCATGGACGAGCCAACCTCGGCGCTGACCAACCGGGAGATCGACAAGCTGTACGAGATTGTGAACGATTTGATTGCTCATGGCAAATCAGTCATCTTTATCTCGCATAAGCTGGAAGAATTGTTTACAATATGTTCTAAGATCACTGTATTGCGCGACGGCCAGTTTGTGGCAACTGAGGACACGGCGAACGTCACCCAGGACGAGCTGATTCGGATGATGGTTGGCCGAAAGCTGGAAAACCTGTATCCGAAAGAGGAAGCCGAAATTGGCGAAGTGATTTTTGAGGTGCGGAACCTGAGCCGACCCGGGTACTTCGAGGATGTCTCCTTTTCGGTGAAGCGCGGCGAGGTGCTCGGCTTCTGCGGCCTGATGGGCGCCGGACGCACCGAGATTATGCAGAGCATCTTTGGGATTGACCGGGCGGTGTCGGGCGAAATTCTGGTAAACGGCAAGCCTGTGAAGATTAAAAACACAAAGCAAGCCATCAAAAGCAAGATGGCGATGGTCACCGAGGACCGCCTGCGGCGCGGCGCCATCCACAAGCTGTCGGTTAAGACCAACATCTCGCTGGCCTATCTGGACGCGATTACCCACTTCGAGTTCATCGACCAAAAGCAGGAAATCGAGGACTGCCAGCGGATGGTGGACACGATGGGGATCAAGGTGGCCAGCATAAACCAGGAGATCGGCTCCCTCAGCGGCGGCAACCAGCAAAAGGCAATCATTGGCAAGTGGATGCTGACCCAGCCCGAGATCCTGATTTTGGACGAGCCGACCCGCGGCATTGACGTGGGCTCGAAATCGGAGATTTACCGGCTGATCAATTCGCTGGCTCAGTCCGGCAAGGCCATCATTGTTGTCTCGTCCGAATTACCTGAAATTATGGGCATCTGCGACCGTATCCTTGTGGTTCGAAACGGGCGGATCGCGGCGGAATCGCCCCGCGCGGAATTTAACCAGGAAAACTTGATGAAGCACGCCTTTGGCGTATAAGCATCGGGACATTGCATAACGAAAAATAGGTGATGACATGGGAAACAGCAACAAACCCGCGGGGGCTGCGGAGAAGAAAAGCAACAGCAACCTGATCTATTTTATCCTCAACAACAAGGCGCTCCTGATTCTTATTATTCTGGTGGTCTTTGCGCAGATCGCCACCAAGGGCCTTTTCATCAACTTCTCGAACGGCCTTTCCAACCTGAGCAGTGTGGCCCGGCAGGTGGCAACGCCGGCAATACTTGGCCTTGGCTTCACCGTGGTGCTGGCCGGCGGCGGGGTGGATCTCTCCGTGGGCTACATGGTAAGCGTGATCGGCGTGCTCTATGCGCTGCTGAGTCTTCAAATGCCGGTGGTTTTTGCCATTCTGATCGCCATTGTTTTCGGCGCGCTGCTGGGTATGATCAACGGCACCCTTTCGGTGCGCTTCAAGCTGGCGCCATTCATTCTGACGCTGGCGACTGGCCAGCTGTTCAAGGGTGTTGCCTACCTGCTGAACAACGGCAAACCGGTGGGCAACCTGGGGGACGGCGTGAAGATCATCGGCCAGGGCCTGCTCTTTGGGGCCATCCCGTACTCCTTTTTGATCATGATTACCCTGACGGTTTTGATGGCTGTCATGATGTACCGTACCCGCTATGGCCGCCACATCATCGCCACCGGCGGGAACCTGGAGGCCAGCAGCGTATCTGGCATCAACACCAAGGCCATTCAGATTTCGGCCTATGTGGTGATGGGGATCTTCGCGGCCATCGGCGCCATCGTGCTCACCGGGCGCACGGCCAACGCCTCCCCGGCCGCCGGCGAAGGCATGGAGATGGACGCGATTGCGGCTGTGGTTATCGGCGGCACCCCCATGAGCGGCGGCAAGGCCAACATTGTGGGCACCATCTTCGGCTCGTTCATCATGGGCATCATCAGCAATGTGCTGAACCTGATGAACATCGGTTCGTTCTGGCAATGGTGCGCCAAGGGGGTTATCATCATTCTCGCCATCCTGCTGGACGTCCAGAGTGAGAAATTCTTCAACAAACAGCGCGTGAAGGCGTGATACGGCGCAGCGTATCCCCGCCTGTTGACTACATCCTGATTTTGTCGGATACTTAAATGTAACAACAGGCGGAGGGGCCGGTCATGAAAAAAGTTCTGATAGTGGATGATGAACCCAACATTTGCGCCCTGATCAGCAACCTGACAAACTGGGACGAGCTGGGGCTTAGCTGCGTGGGCAAGGCCTATGACGGCGAGAGCGCGCTGGCGCAGATTGAAAACCTGCGGCCGGACATCGTCATCACCGACATCCAGATGCCCAAGATGGATGGCATGACCCTGCTGAAGCATGCCCGGGAGCGTTACGGCGACACCATCAGCTTTATCATCGTCAGCGGCTTCAAGCAGTTCGACTATGCCTATGAGGCCATCAAGTACGGTGTGGTGGACTTCCTGTTAAAGCCCATCAACAAGGAAGAGCTGAACGCCACCCTGGGCAGGCTGGTCACCGGCAACGACGTCGATGTTGCCACCTCGTTCAATATCACCGACGAGGGCAGCGACAGGCTGATTCGCAAGCAGCTGCTGGCCGACATCCTGTTTGGCTCTCCCGACGCCGCCCAGCAGGACAGCGCGGCGGTGGCCGACACCTACCGGTATCATTTCGGCTCGGATTTCTTTGTTGCCGGAGTTTTGTGCATCGACGAGATGGAGAGCCTGGGCAAGATGAAAAGCACGGTTATCACCGAGATCGAACGGGTGTTTGCCAACAGCAGGGGAGCTGTCAGCCACGACATGGGGGGCTACATCAGCGGCAAATACATCTGGTTTATGATGAACCTGATTGAGGCCGACACGGATGCCCTCAGAACCGTGCTGCAGCACACGCTGGAGCTGATGCGCCGCACCGCGCGTGTGTACAGCTTCCTCACGCTGACCATGGCGGTGAGCCCCATCGTGGGCTTCGGGCAGCTGCGCGCGGCCTTTTCCCGGGTGAAAAAGACGATCGACGGCCGCGCCATCCTGGACACGGCGCAGCTGCTGGACAGCGCCGATTACAACGAGGCCGCGGCGCTGGCGGCGCGCTCACAGCTGAACGAGCAGACCGACCAGATCAAAAAAGCGGTTGACGCCTTCGACCTTGAGGGCCTGTTGACCCAGGCCGATGCCTACATAAGCGACGTGCTGCTGGCCGGCAAGTCTGCGCCGTGGCTGGCGGTGGAGTGGATTGGCCAAAGGTGCAGATACATTGTGCTGGAGAGCTTGAACCAGCACGCGCCGTCCATGATTCCGGAATACATCGAGAATGGGGTGTTTGACTTCCGCCAGTGCGGCTCCGAAATTGCGGTGCGCCAGAAAATGGGGGATGTCATCAGCACGGCCTACAGGCGCATCGAGGAACTGAAGGAGACACAGGAGTCCAAAACCATCCGCAAGGTGAAGCAATACATCGCCGAAAACTACGCAAAGCCGATAACCCTCGAGGATGTGGCGGCAGAGGTGTTTCTCAGCTCCTCCTACCTGGGCGTGCTGTTCAAAAAAGAGACCGGGGAGCTTTTCAGCCAGTATGTCACGGCCTACCGGATGGAGCGCGCAAAAGACATGCTGAAAGACCACGACTACAGTGTAAAAATGATTGCCGAGCGGGTGGGTTACAAGGACATACGCAATTTCAGCAAGCTGTTCAAGGCCCACACGGGCGTTAAGCCGACAGATTACAGGAAGATATACCGGCTCGATTCGGAGAATTGATGTGACACCCCTAAAAAAAGCGTGGAAAGCTCTGCGAGGCGCCTTTTCAAGTGAGGACTTCCGTAAAGAATATCTGGTGCCCGGCCTGGGCATTGCTGCCGCGCTGCTGTTTTTTGGGGTGGCGCTCTGGCACATTGCCCTGTCCGGGGGTGCCGGCGCAAGGGCAGGGCTGGTATTGCTGTGCGTTTTTGGCACGGTGCTGATCGCGCTGTCCATCCGGAGCCTTTACCGGTTGTTTTTCGTGAAGCTGGGACGCCTTGCGGCGGAGATTGAGAAAAAGGCCGCAGACCTGCCCGAGGAGGAGGGCGACACCGGACACCTGCTGGAGGACAAGGTGCTGGCCCTTGTGAACCGGCACGAGGATGCCATTGCAAGGGAGTACACCTATCAGCTGCTGCAAAAGCAGGCCCAGTTCGACGCCATGCAGCAGCAAATTAACCCGCATTTCCTGTACAACACCCTGGACTCGATCCGGGGGAAATCCCTGGACGAGAAGGCTCCGGTCACGGCGGATATGCTTGAAACACTGGCGGCGCTCTTTCGATATTCCATCAGCTCTTCCAACGATCTTGTCACCCTGGAGGAGGAACTGGCCAACGTTACCAGCTATGTGAAGATACAGAACTTTCGCTTTCAGGATCGGTTTGTGGTTATCTGTGATGTGGAGAAGATACCCGACGGGCAGGGGGAGTCTCTGCTGCTTTATAAAGTACCGAAGCTTACCTTCCAGCCGCTGATCGAAAATGCGATCAGCCACGGGTTTGGCGATTCGGTGGACGGGGGTGTCATCTCCATCCGGGTGTACCGCACCCAATCGCGGGTGGTTGCCAGTGTTCAGGATAACGGCTCGGGGATGAGCGACAAGACCCTTGAAAGGCTGAATCAGGCCTTTTTGGCCTCGGAATACGAAACAGGCGAGCCGGCCGCGGATCAAAAGGGCGTTGGTATTGCCCTGCGCAATGTGAACGCGCGGCTTAAGTTCTGTTTTGGCGAAAGCTATGGCCTGCAGGCTTTCAGCACCCCCGGCATCGGCACCGAGATTGTGGTGAACCTGCCGGTGATGGAGGGGCCGCATGAATGAGCGATTCCGCTTTGAGTATGTGGACTCCGCCGATTATCGCCTGCACAATGTGAACCTGACGGTTTTCGAGGGGGAGGTGCTGGGCATTGTAGCCCAGAGCCACACGGGCCGCAGCGGACTGATCGAGCTGTTCTCCGGCGGCGCGAGGCCCGACAGTGGGACGATTTGGCTGAACGGCGCGCGGGATGATATCGTCTCCAAACTGGATGCCAAGAAAAAAGGCATTGGCTGCCTGCGGGCCAAATCACAGCTGGTGCCCAACATGAGCGTGGCGGAGAACATCTATGTCAACCGTGAGGGCAGCTATTTCCGCAAGCTGCACAAGCTTTCGGTGTACAACCGCGAAACCCTTGCCCTCTTTGAAAAAATGGGAATCGAGGGCATCAGTCCTTCCGCCATTGCCCTGCTGCTGGCCGATTCGGAAAAGCATATCGTGGAGATTGTCAAGGCGGTTTCCCTCCGCTGTGACCTGCTGGTGCTGGACCATATCACCGACCGGTACAACACCGGGGAGATGAAACGCCTTGTTCGCCTGATTGGCTGGCTGAAGGAGCAGGGTACCACCATCGTGTTCCTCACCAACAAGCACACCCCGCTGCTGGCCGCGGCCGACCGGCTCTGCGTCATCCGGGACGGGACGACGGCTGCCTTCGTGGGCCGGGGCGACCTTACAAAAGAAGAGCTGTACCACTACATGGCAAAGGTGCCCCTGTCGCCTCCCCAGGCCGGGAACTTGCGGCTTGGCGAGGTTGCCTTCGCGGTGGAGGACCTGCAAACCGAGCGGGACTCCCCGCCGGTGTGCTTCTCGGTGAAGCAGGGCGAGGTGCTGGGCATACTGGAATCCGAGTGGGAGCGGGGCATGCTTTTGGGCAATGCCCTGGCCGGCCGCATTCCTTTCACAGGCACGGTGAGCGTCGGCGGTACTCCGGTTCGCCTTGACGCCCCGAAGCGGGCGCGGAAGCTGGGCATCGGGTTGATTGAGGAAAATGACGCGGACGGCGCCATTATCCATGAAATGAACCTGGTGGACAATATCACACTGGTTCTGAACAAGTCCTATGACCATCCGCTGGGCCTCTTAAATCTGGCCATCAGAAGGTACAAGGCATTGGAAGCCCTGCGGGAACTGGGCGCCGGGGATATCATTGCCAAATACGATGGCCTGCAATATTTATACAATGTGAACCGGGCGGATCAGATGAAAATCGTGATCGCAAAATGGCTGTGCGCTTCACCCAAGGTGCTGGTTATGCTGAATCCCCACCTCGGCTTTGACGAGGTTAGCTTGCAGGAGTTTGGGCGGATGCTGGCGGTTATGTCCGCAAAGGAAATCGCCACCGTGCTGATCTCGACCAACATGGTGGGGGTGGCTCCGATGTGCGACCGCATCATTTCACTGGAGAGCTTACAAAGCCAGAAATAGGAGAAAAAAAGTGGAAAATCAAAAAATATCTTACGTTGAAAACACCGGCGGCCCCCGCCTTGGCTACACCGAAGACTCCGGCGCCGGAATTATTGAGCAGGACGGGCTATACTTCAAAAACCTCTCCCGCTCCGGTCGGTTGCTGCCCTATGAGGACTGGCGGCTGAGCGCCGACGAGCGCGCGAAGGATTTGGCGGCGCGGCTGAGCCGCGAGGAACTGGCCGGCCTGATGCTGTACAGTGTACACCAGATGGTGCCCCACAGCCCGGGGCAGCCCTTCCCGGCCACCTACAACGGAAAAATCCACGCTGAGAGCGGTCTTGATCCTGCCGCCCTCAGCGACCAGCAGCAGGAAATGGTCAGGGACAGCCACATCCGCCACATCCTGATGCTCCATGCCCAGGATGCCGCAACGGCGGCCAAATGGAGCAATAACCTGCAATCCCTGGCCGAGGGGATGGGCCACGGCATCCCGGTTTCCGTCTGCTCCGACCCGCGGCACGGCGCCGCCAAGGCCAGCGCCGAGTATAAGGGGGGCGGCGGCGGTACCTCGAAATGGCCCGAGAGCGTGGGGATGGCAGCAACCTTCTCACCGGAGCTGTGCAAGCGCTTTGCCGAGATTGCCTCCAAAGAGTGCCGGGCCATGGGCATCACCACCACCCTGTCGCCACAGGTAGACCTGGCCACCGAGCCCCGTTGGCTGCGCTTTGCCGACACCTTTGGGGAGCATGCCAGGCTGGCGGCCGACATGGGCAAAGCCTACTGCGACGGCTTTCAGGAGACGGACGGACAGCCGGACGGCTGGGGCGCGGACAGCGTGGTGACAATGGCAAAGCACTGGCCGGGCGGCGGCACGGGTGAGGGCGGGCGCGACGCCCACTATGCCTTCGGGAAATACAACGTGTATCCGGGCGGCAATTTTGACGAGCACCTGATCCCCTTCACCGAAGGCGTTCTGAACCTCGACGGCAAGACCGGCAAGTCGGCGGCCATCATGCCCTATTACTCCGTGTCCTGGAATCAGGGCGAGCACAGAGAAAACGTGGGCAATTCCTACAACAGCGACATCATTCGCCTGCTGCGCGAGACCTATGGCTACGACGATATCATCTGCACCGACTGGATGATTGTGGGCGACCCGGAGAAGCAGATCAACGTCTTTGGCAGCAAGTGCTGGGGCATGGAGACGGTGTCTGACCCGGAGCGTCATCTGCGTATCATCATGAACGGGGTAGACCAGATTGCCGGCACAAACGATCCGCAGCCCTTGATCGCAGCCTATGACATTGGCTGCGAGCGCTACGGCGAAGCGGAGATGCGCCGCCGGTTTGAGGCCGCCGCTGCCCGCCTGCTGCGCAGCCTGTTTCGGCTTGGCTTGTTTGAAAACCCCTATGTTGACCTGGACCAAACTGCCCAGACCGTTGGCTGCGAGGCCTATGTGAAGGAGGGCTTCGAGGCCCAGAAAAAGGCGGTTGTGCTGCTGAAAAACAAGGAGAAAACCCTGCCGCTGCGGCCGGGTATCAAGGTGTATGTGCCGGGGCAGCACACCGAGGCCCACAGCGGGTTTTTCTGCGACAAGGTGCCGTCGGTTGATGAGGAAGCAGTGCCGGATGCCCTGTTGCGCAAGTACTTCCAGCGGGTCAACACCCCCGAGGAGGCAGACGTGGGGCTCGTCTTTGTTCGCACGCCCATCAGCGACGCCTACAGCGATGAGGACGCCGCCGCGGGCGGCAACGGCTACCTGCCGCTGAACCTTCAATACCGGCCCTACACCGCCGAGACGGCCCGCAAGACGAGCATTGCCGGGGGAGACCCCCTGGAGGCCTCTGCAAACCGTGGCTACCGGGGCAAGACCGCTTATACTGCCAACGAAAGTGATCTGGACAACGTGATTGAGACCAAAAAAAGGATGGGCGCAAAGCCGGTTGTTGTGGTTGCGCAGCTAACTAACCCGGTGGTTTTGGCGGAGCTGGAGCCCTACGCCGATGGGATCGTAGCGGATATGGGTGTCCAGGCGCAGGCCGTTCTGGATGTAATCACCGGTGAAACAGAGCCGAGCGGCCTGCTGCCGTTCCAGCTTCCCAAAGATATGCAGAGTGTGGAGGAACAGAAGGAGGATGTGCCCTTCGACATGCAGCCCTATCAGGATGAGCTGGGCAATGTCTATGATTTCGGATATGGGCTAAACTGGAAGGGCAAAATAAATGATGCCCGCACCGAGGCCTATCGCCGCAAATAAAACCATCATTAAAAAGCATGGCAAGCTAAATAGCTTGCCATGCTTTTTTGACGTATTGTCAATACTCTTCCTTGGTGGCGGGAGTCGAGGCCGGTTCCTAGGTGAAAGCTTTGGCCGTCACGCCGACCTTGAAGGCGGTGGCCGCCTTGGCGTTGCCAGCCAGATACACCTCGAAGCTAAGGGTTTTGGATTTGATCTTCGTTGCGTCAAAGCCCGCCTGCCCGGCATGCTTGAAGCTGATGGAGACAGTTCCCGCGCTGTAGGTGAAGTGATAAAGGCTGGCGTCGTAGCCCTTCATCTCCACCTTCTTCACCGGCGGGGTGCCGGCGGGCAGGGTAAAGCTGACGCTGGCGATGTCGTACTGGTCAGCCGGGTGCATCGTCACCTTGGTGGTGCTCTGCGTTACCTTGGGCTTGGTGGCGCTTACGGTGAACTTCACTGCCTTCGGTGCCGGAAGGTCTACCGCGCCGACCCCCGGCAGGGTGCCGCCGCTTAGACTGACCGTGTAGCTGCCGGGGAACACCTGAACACCCGGCTTCGGCACGATGCGCCAGCTTGTGCCGCCGCTGCCAACCGGCTCAAAGGTGAAGGCGTCACGCATGGCGTCCTTCATGTTATCCGGCACGCTTTTGGGCGGGGTGACGGTGAAGGTGGGTTCTGTGGTGTAGCCACCCTGGTAGTTTGCCAACTTCGCTGTCAGTACGGCGCAGGCCCCGCTCGTCAGGTCGGTCTTGCCGGCCACGCTGAGTTTGGCGCTCACCTTTGCGCCGGGCTTCACCGTTTTGATGGTGAGGGTGATGCTGCCGGGCTTGCCGACGCTGCCCTTGTAGTAGAGGTCTTTCTTGGTCACCACCAGCTTGTAGCTGGCGCCGGGCTTGACATTGGCGCCAAGATATACCGTGAAGGTGTTGCCATTCTGATCCACCTCCATCTCGCCTGCTTGCTCTGCATCCACGTTGCCGCGTTTCAGGGTGTAGCCGACATCCTTGTTCCAATCCATCGCATAGCCGGGGACGCTTGTGTCCAGCACGAAGGTGAACTCCTGCTGGGAGGGGTCGCCCAGCAGCTGGTTCATGGTGACACTGGTGACGTTCGCCGCCAGCTTGACGGTGCTGTTTGGCTTCGCCAGCTTCACCGTCACCGGCACGCGCACCAGCCAGCCTTCGTTGGTGCCCACCTTGGCGCCCAGCAGCACCTTGCCTGCCTGGTATTTCGCATCCGCGGCGGAGTCTGTGGAAAAGAGGGAGAAACTGCCGGTGGCGGTGTTATAGCTGTTTGCCGTGGTGTAGTTGCCCTGTATTTTGTAGGTTTTTGCCTCGGCGCCGGTCAAATCGGTCTGGGGCACCACCCGCAGGTCCGCGATGGAAAGCCCCGCCAGGGTGGCGTCCGCCGCCTTGGGAAGCAGCTGCAGCGGGATGCCCTCCGTCATAGACACCGTCTCGAAGACCGTGGCAGTGGTTTTGCTCAGCTTAAGCTGTGGCGCGGTGTAAGTGCTGTTCACCTTGAGGGAGAAATTCACCGTTGCCGGCCGGCCGTTTGCGTCGGCGTCCCAGCCGTTCAGGGTGGCGGTGAGGTTGTAGGTGCCGCTCTTTTTCGGGGTGCCGGCCTTAAGGGTGACGGTGTTGGCCGTGCTGTCCAGCGTCACCCACTCCCGCGTCTTTTTGTTGGCGCTTTCCTTGGCGGGGTTTTCGCCAAGGGTGTAGTCAAGGCACTCCAGCCCGGTGACCAAGATATCCGCCGTGCGGTTGGCAGCGGAGGATTCGATGGTAACATCAGCGGCAGTAAGCTTTGGCAGGCCGCCGTTCAGCTTGATGGTGAGGGTGTCGGGGATGAGGGTGGCGCTGGGCTCTCCGCCGCTGGGCGTCACCGTGATGGTGGCCTTGTACTGGCTGGCGGGAAGATTAAAGCCGGCCTGCTTCACCAGCTTCAGGCTCTGGCCGTCTGCGTGGGGTTCTATCTTGAAGGCGGCGTTCAGCAGGGCGGTGGCGTCCGCGTTTGCGCCCACAAAGGTGTACTCGGCATCTGTCAATTTCCAGGGGGTACCGTTCGCTTCCAGAACCAGCGGGATGCGCAAATCGGGCAGCTGCTGCCTGCGGTACACCGTCAGGGTGCTGTTGTCAATACGGCGGCGGGCGGGGGAGCCGCCCGGCTGGTACACCACCACCTTGCAGGTGGAGACTAAGCCGGGGTTGCCCGGCACGCTTACGCGCACATACGCCGTGCCGGCGCCCGTGGGGGTGATGGTCAATGTGTCGCCGGCGGGGGACAACGCCGTGGTTACAACGGCGTTTGCGGCGGTCAGGTCGGTGGGGGTGCCGATGGGGAAGGTGCTGTCGGCGCTTGCCGCGGCGATATTCAGCACCACGGGGCTGTCAGTTGTGGCCATCAGCAGGTAATCCTTGCCCACAGGCGGCGCGCCCTCGGTGAGGGAGAGGGTACCCTCGGCCCAGCCAACGGTGACAACACAGCTGGCGGTAAAGGCGCCGTCGGCGGTGGAGACGCTGACCACTGCGCTGCCCTCGTGGCCCGCGGCGAGGGTGGCGCTCCGGCCATCCTGGCTGGGCTGCACGGCCACCACCGAGGGATTGGTGCTGCGCCATTTAACAGCGGCCTCAGCATTGGCAGGGGTGATAACAGCCTTAAGCTCCGCTGTGGGTGGCTCGCCCGGGTAGCCGGCGTCGGGCATCATGCGCAGGGTGGATGTGTCAACCTCCAGCCCGGTAACGGCGGTGTACACCGTTACCTCACAGGTGGCGGTGAAGGGGCCGCCGATGCCTCCCGGCGGGGTCACGGTTACCTTGAGCTTGGCCGTGCCTGCGGTTTTGCCCTTGATGGTAACCTTCGCGTCGTTTTTGCCGCCGACAAATTCGAGCACATCGGCGGGCTCGCTGCTTTCAACACTCCACGCGAAGGTGGCATCAGCCAGGGACGAACCCGAGTTTGGCAGCACCCGCAGGACGCGGCTGCCCCCGGTGGCGATTCGCGCAGTGGCCGGGCTGATGGTGACAGAGGTGAGGGCGGCTTTCACATTAACAGTGGCTTTGGCGGTTTTGCCATTTTGGCTGGTGGCCGTTATGGTGGCAGTGCCCACGGCCACAGCCCTTACAAAGCCGTTGCTGTCTACTGTGGCTACGCCTTCGTTGCTGCTTTTCCACGTTTTAATGCGCTGATTGCCAGCGTTTTCAGGGCTGTAGCTTACGCTTAACTGCACGGCGCCGCCCGGCACAAGTTCACTCACCTTGGGGGAAAGCTCAATGGAAGAAACCGGGGCGGAGCCCGATACTGCCACACCCTTCACAGGGATAAAGCCCGTGTTGCTGCCATTTTTGTAGCTTATGCCGCTTTGGCCGCCGCTGATGGCCCAGTGTGCTGTGGGCTTTTTATTTGCGCCTGCGCCAAGCAGAAGCTCGTTGCTGCTGCCACTTGCGTAGGTTGTGATGCTTTTTGTGTGGTCCCACGCAATCACCAATCCCTGATCGCTGACGTGTATATTTTCCATGCCGCTCATGTTATACACCGTTGTATTGGTGTTGCCATTGTTCCCATCCGAGTATAAGCGGGGGTTTGGCGCATACACAACGCCGCCGGTGATGGTAACGCCATTCCATGCATCTATGGCGTATGTTGTGTTCAAAGTATCTATGTGGAATGCGCACCAGGTGGATAAAACCTGCCCGCCGTTGATGTGCACCGTGTCTGCCTCTATGGCGGCGCGATCCATCCCCGCGGTCATCACGGTTCCGCCGTTCACGGTGACATCTTTGCTAGAAATTCCATAGCCCGTTTCAGTGCTTACCGTGCCGCCGTTGATAACGACGGTGCCACTAGAGCTAAAACCGCCGGTATCTATCACAGATCTGACGGTGCTTCCGTCTGAGCACACCGTGCTGTTGCCGTTTATTTCCACCCGGCCATTTTCGGCCCAAATGTAAGGGACGGTGCTGTCACTCACAACAACCGTACCATATTCTTTGGTCATCACACCGTGCGTGATGGTGCTGCCGTCCAGGATATGCATCTGGTTGGCCTGCACGCCGTCATACATGCTGTAACCCGAGCCAGTCACATAGCTGTCGCGAATAGTCACCGTGCCTTCGGCCAGAACACCGTTGTAAATTACACTTTTGTTTGTTATTTCCACATCGCCGTTGGACCAAATTTCGTGGATGCCCGTATCGTCGCTGACGTTCGAACCTACAAGTCCGCCATTTATGATGGCCAAAGACGTTGTATAAATACCACCACCCTTAATGCTGCCGCCATTCATGTTTAATTGCTTGCATTGCACCCCGTTGGAGCCCACTGTACCTTCCACCACAGTGTCAGTCAGCGTCACATTCGCATAATCGGCACCTATTCCGCCATAGAGCTTACTGTTTTTGATGTTGATGGTGGTCTCGGTTTCGTAAATTCCCCCAATGCCTCCATAAATGGTGCTGTCCTCGATGGTCAAATTGTTCGCAGAAAGCCTGCCATGCAAGGTGATGTCTCCCCGCATGAAAAGATGGTCTGCTTCCACATGGCCACGCAGAACACAGTCCCCCTGAATGATGAGGTGGCCCGCCTGCGCAACAATATGTGACGCCGTCAGGTTTACGCTGCTCAAGACAATCGTGCTGGCTTCATCGCCTGAAATCAGCTGAAATGCATTTGGCTCCGTGCTTTCCAGCGAAGCATCCTTCGTCACCTCAAGGGTTCCGCCGCCACCCACGCTTAACGTGCGTTGCGTCGGGCCAACTGTTTGCAAGGCTGCCTGCCAAATTATTTTTTGGCCGGCGGGGATATTTAAATACATAACCAACCGTGCGCCGGTAACCGTGCCGGTGATGCGCAAATCGGCGCCATCGGGGGTGGCGCGCAGGCTGCCCGTGCCACCGTGGGTGCGGTTATACGCTTTTACTTGGCTGATGGCATTTTGAAAAAAGGCGGCAGAATCCGTCACAGTGATGATGGCTGTGTCGCTGTAGTTGGTGCCCTCCACACAGATGGTGGCTGTGATGGTAGTTGTGCCCTCTTTAATGCATGTTACTTTGCCGGTGGCGTCCACCGTGGCAATTTCCACATTGCTGCTGGCCCAGGTGACAGCTACATTCTCTGGGGTAGTGAAGCCTGTAAGCTGCAAAGTTTTGCCTGTTTCAATAAAACCACCCAGATATTCCGCGCCATTCAATTGAATAGAAACGGTGTTGGCCTGCTGCGCAACATTTTGCGGGGCATAGACATTGGTTACATCGCCCCAGGTGCCGGAGAAGCCAACTACAGCCGCGGTGCTGGTCATGTTGTTATAGTTGCAGTAAAGGCTATACAATTCATCAGGCCCCGTCACATCAAGTGAGGTTAGCTGGTTGTAGGCGCAAATAAGACTTCCCAACCGGGCCGGGAGAATGGGCAATTGTGTCAGTTGGTTGTTGTTGCAACGAAGGTCTGTCAATCCGGCGGGCAACGTGGGCAATTGCGCCAGCTGGTTTTTGCCGCAATCAAGGTATGTCAATCCGGCGGGCAACGCGGGCAATTGTGTCAGTTGGTTGTAGGAGCAATAAAGAGTTTCCAAACCGGCAGGCAGCATGGGCAATTGTGTCAGTTGGTTGTTGTTGCAATAAAGAGTTTTCAATCCGGCAGGCAACGTGGGCAAATGCGTCAGTTTGTTGTTGTCGCAGGAAAGGCTTGTCAAGCAAATAAAGTGTTCAATTCCCGCTATACTTGTAATATTGCGATTGCTTACCTGAAGATCTGTGATAGTCGCAACATCGGCGGCATAAATAGGGGAACCTTCTGTTTTGCCAAGCTTGCCGCGCACCGCTGCAAGGAAAATGGGGTCGGTGAAATCCGCAGTAATATCGGTGCTCATTGGCTCCGCAAAGTTGCCTTGTTCTTCTGGCATTGTCTCTGCGGCCTCTGCAGTTTCGTTTTCTGCGCCGGGTTCAGCGGCAGCTTGGATATGGTGGAGTTCATCCACAGAGGAACCGGCATACGCAGGCGCCGCCGCAAAGGCCGATGCGGCCAGTTGCACGGCCATCAGCAAGGCCAGCAAAAATGCCGCCGCAAAGCGTGGCAAATTGGTTTTGATTGTGCGCGTTTTGTTTGTTTTCATGTCCCTCTCCTCTATTCATCAAAAATCTGCCACTGCAATTGCTGGGAACTCTCGGGCTTACCCTGTATCATGTTCATGATTTTCTGGGCGGCCAGCTTCCCGATGGCCTGCTGCGGGTAATCCAGCAGGGTGATCTTGTTCGGGATGCGCTGCGAAAACGCTGTCCTGTCAAAGGCGACAAATTCAAGGCGTTCAAGGTTTTTCATGCCGCTGCGGCGCAGAACCTCGTAAAGCTCGAATGCCACTTCGTCGTTAAAACAGACAACAGCACTGCAATTGCCCACACAGCTCAAGGCCGAATCATTCAGGGTTTTGCGCAAGTTCGTGCTGGTATACCATAAGGCATTATTGTCGCTAAGTGGCAGGCCCTGCTCGCTTGCATACCTTGCCAGGCCGCTGTAACGCTGCACGCTTTCCATGTCGTCCGCTTTGAACACACCGGCAAATTTTGTGTGACCTTTTGAAAGCAGATACTTTGCACAGGCCTCGCCGCCCTGCACATTATCCATGGAGACATAAACCGCTTCATTAATTTCTTTATAGTATGAATTGATGAAGACAAGCGGAATATCCTGCGAAATGATTTCCCGGTAAAGCTGAATATTGGGGTTTGGAATGGTGGCAAGAACGCCCTCCACAATCAATCCGTCCACATTTTTGCAGAGCAAATCTTCAATCACCCTGCGCTCCAAATCAAAGCGGTTGTTTGTAACGGCGCACAGCGGGTAAAAGCCGCCGGCGGTGAGGGTGTTTTGCATGCTGAGGAGTGTGTCGGAAAAGTGGGGCAGCGCAATATGGCTGGACACAACAGCAACCATGCCGCTTTTTGGGCGGTGTGTTTTCCTCAGCACAAAGTTCCCGCTGCCGTGAATGCGCTTCAGCACATTGTCCCCGCACAAAATGTCAATAGCCTTGCGAACGGTTTGGCGGCTGTACTGGTATTTTTCGGCCAGTTCACGCTCGCCCGGTAGGGGCGCGCCCACCGGGTACTCGCCGGAATTGATCGAAGCTATGATGGAACCGGCCAGTTGGATGTACTTGTGCTTTTTCATCAGTCACCTTACTCGTTCAAAATGTGTACCAATGATATACCTCTTGAAACCACACTATATATTAACGATTTAACGCGAAATGGTCAATTGCCTTAATCTACAAATATGCGCTGTGCATTAAAATACCAGTTGTGCGCCTTAAACAATACCAGTTGCATCCTTATCCATGGCTGATGTAAAAAATAAAAAAGCTACAAATTATCAGAGATAAAATGTAGCTTTTATTACCGTCCCTGTAGGTTGCGGTGCGGATAACGCACCAGCATCAGATGCCGGTCTTGCCCTTGCACTCCTTGGTGACGAACATCAGCAGCGCCGCGCCCACAATGTCGATGACGATGAACACGGTGTAGGGCAGGGTGTAGCTGCCGCCGGACTGTGCCAGCAGCACTGCCATGATGATGAAAGCGAACTTCTGCATCAGTGAGGCGATGGGTGATACCAGGCTGTTGGCCGAGGCAAAATCGTGCCGGCCGTACACGGTAATCACCATCGAGGGCATCAGGTTAAGCAGGCCGCCAATGCCCAGGCCCACAAACACAATGGCAATGTAGCAGGCTATTTGGGACCCCTGGATGAGCAGCAGCAGGGCGATGATGTAGGAGGCGGAGTAGATGAGGGAGGCCAGCTTGGTGTTGGTTTTCTGGTCCAGCCAGCCCCAGAAATAGCTGCCGAACAGGCCGATGATGGCGGCGACGGTAAGCATCATCAGGGCGGTGGGGTTGTCGTAGCCCACCGAGAGCATGCGCGGCACAAACTGGCTCACAATGCCCACCGTCACCATCCACAGCATGCCAAAGCCCAGGGACATCAGCCACATGTCTTTGTCTTTCAGCAGCACCTTCACGGTGAAGGGGCTTTTGTAGCTGCGCATCTCGGCCAGCTGGGCGGCCAGCTGCTCCCCGCCTTCGGGGATGTTGTCGGGGTAAGCGCCAACCTCCTCGGGGTAGTCCTTCACCCAGAAGAAGGAGACGATGCCGAACACCACCACCACGATGCCAATGATGAGGCAGGCGTTGCCGATGCCGAAACGCCCGACCAGGACTGAAAGGATGGCCACGAAGGTTGCTGTGCAGAAGGGCGCCCCCATGGTGGACCAGCCCAGGGCGATGCCCTTTTTGCGCGGAAACCAGTTGGACATCAGTGCCGTGTTGGCGATGAGGCCAAAGGCCATGGACACGAAGGTGAACAGCGACAGGAAAATCAGGTAGGAGATGTGGGTGGTGGCCAGGTAGCCAAACAGCATGTAGATGATGCCGGTGGCAATCAGGGTCACGGCGGCCATCTTGCGCGCGCCGGTTTTCATGATCAGGCGGCCGGCAATGATGCCGCCGATGACGCCGATGATGCCGGCCGGGGTGGCATAGCCCAGAATGGTGTTGTAATCCAGCCCGTAGGTGGCCGAAAAGGCGGTGGTGTAAATGTTGAGCCCATCCACCGCGAGCCCCGCCCAAAAATAGTACAAAAGGAAGGAGTAGGCAATGATGCTCCAACCCCATTTGCCGAATTTACTGCTGGTAAGCGCCTTTTTATCCATGATAGATCCTCCTCAATGGTGTCGGGCTCAGGTCCAGTTGTCTTTTTCTTCGGCGTATACCTCGGGCAGAATGGCCGCCAGGTTGGTGAACTCCACCACATTGTGCTTCAGCAGGCTGATGGGAACAACTGCCGGAATTTTGACGCCGTCCGGAATCATCTTCACCGGCGTGCCATCGATGATCTGCCAGCCGAACCAGAAGCGGGAGCGCAGCTCGCTGCCGCCCTCGGCCGGGCGCAGGAAATGGGTCATCACCACGGGCATGTCGGGCCGGTCGGCCGCGCCGCAGGAGGTGCAGTTGGCGCAGATGAGCGCGTTGCAGGCGTCGGTGCCTATTTTGCTTTCGTCATAGCCCAGCTCGCCCGGCCGGCGGAAGTTGATCTGCAAAATGTCGATGCCGCCCATGCCGATGTCCTCCCACACATAGTGGGTGCTGCCCCAGTGGCGCTGCTGCATGGTGAGTGAGAAATCCAGCGCGCGGGCCGGGTCGGCAAGATACACGTCGAAGTGATCCTCGGGGTCCCAGATGCCGTAGCGCAGGCGGTCGATGGGATGCCAGGCAAACCACCAGTCGAACATCTCGCCGGTCACCCCGGGCATGAAGGTCTGGTTGGCAAGCATGGCGGTACCGTCCTCCAGCTGCCACCAGCCGAACTCCTGCTCGAGGCTGCCGGCCTCGAACAGCCTGTTGCGATCCTGAATGCGCAGGGCCTTGGCGGGGTCTGCCGGCTGGTCGGTGATGGATTCAATCCGGCCCGGCGCGGGGGCGGCCATGGGGCGGGTAAAATACTTGTAGTAGCTTTTTTCCTTATCCCTCTGGAATACGGGTACCTTTGGCATGGTGTTACCTCCCTTTGTGTGGTGTGCTTCCTCTAGGTGTGGTTTTCAGGCCAGTCCCAATATCTCGCGGGCCTCGGCAGGGGTGGCCACTTCGCAGGTAAACTCCTCCACAATACGCT
The DNA here is from genome assembly GCA_030266915.1 of Ruminococcaceae bacterium OttesenSCG-928-D13. GTDB lineage: Bacteria > Bacillota > Clostridia > Oscillospirales > Ruminococcaceae > JAAYCI01. Next base: position 20,713 of record JAJDIZ010000019.1, read on the forward strand.
TGGCCCGAGCCACGAACTGGGCGTTGCTCTCGGCCAGCTCGCCCTTGCGGTACATCACGTTGTCCTCCATGCCCACGCGGATGTTCCCGCCCATGGCGATGGCCGCGTAGGTGATCTCCATGGCGCCCTTGCCCACGCCGAAAGCGCTCCAGGTGCTGCCGGGGGCCACCTCGTCCAGAACGTCCTTCATGAACACAAGGTTCTTGGTGCTGGCCGCGATGCCGCCGGCCACCCCCATGCAGAACTGGAAGTGGCAAGGGGCTTTCAGCACCCCTTTTTTGATGTAGTAGGCGGCGTTGTAGAGCATGCCGGCATCGAACACCTCGATCTCGGGCTTGACGCCCTTCTCCTGCATCAGGGTGCCCAGCTTTTCCAAAAAGGGCGGGTTGTTCTCGAAGATGGTGGTGTGCTGCCAGTTCATGGTGCCACAATCGAAGCTGGCCATCTCGGGCCGCAGCTCGCTGAAGGGCTTCAGGCGGTCCTCCTCCCGCAGGTTCACCCCGCCGGAGGTGGTGAGGTTGAGGATGATGTCGCAATCCGTTTTGGCGCGGATGAGGCGCACCGTTTCGACGAAGGCTTCGTAGTCCATGGCGGCGTTCCCGTTTTTGTCCCGCACATGGATGTGGGCCACGGCGGCGCCGGCCTTCCAGCAGGCGTACACCTCCTCGGCAATCTCTGCCGGGGTGAGGGGCACGTTGGGGTTGTTCTCCTTTTTGGGCCATGCCCCGGTGGTGGCCACCGTGATGATGCGCTTGTTCTTCAAATCAGCCATGATTTACCGCCTTATCTAAATGTTTCCACCGTAGGTGTAGGTGCGGTCGGGCACGTCGTTCAGGTCGTCTTCATCGATCTCGGCAGCGCAGCGGGCCATGCTGCCGTCGCCCAGGTACCAGCGCAGCGGGAAGCAGTAGAAACGGAAGCGTTTGCCGGAAACCTTGTCCAGGTCGCCGCCGAGGTTTTCCACGCCCACAATGCCGTGGCCCAGCATGGTTTTGTGGCAGGGCTCCCAGGTGCCCCAGCAGCCGATGGCCTCCAGCTCGCCGAATTTCTCGTCGTAGGCCTTCTGGCCGTGCAGCTTGATGTAAAGCTCCTTGTCAAACTCGGCGTAGGCCTCCTCGCCAAACTTCTCGGTGTACTCCTCGGTGATGGGGCGGCCGGAAGCGCCCAGCAGGTTCATGCGGGTCATGCCGTTGTTGCCCATGGCGGTGTGCAGCGGGTGGTCCAGGGCCTGGCTGTCCATGGCAACGCACTTCACCTTGTGTTTCACAAACCACTTGCCGGCCTCCACGCCGGTGCCGCAGCTGTAGTGGTAGTATTCCTTGCTGTCGTCGAACTTGCGGTGCATGCCGGTGTTCAGGCACACCACCATGCCCTCCAACTCCTCGGGCTTGATGCCGAACTTCTCGCAGGCGGCATCCAGGTGCTTCGGCCCGATCAGCCCCCAGGGCTCGATGTCGATTTCAAGGCAGACGGCATCCCCGGTGTAGGCGTCTACCGGCATCTCGTGGGTATAGCGGGCGCGGCGCCCGTCGAACTCGCGCTCCATTACGTGGCGGGGGGCGTCGCAGTGGGTGCCGGTGTGCATGGTGCACTTGATGCTCTGGGTGAGCACGCCGCCCTTGGCCATGGTGTGATTGTTGTCGATCTGGGGCTTGTCAAAATAGGGCCAGCGGGGAATTTCCGCGCTAAAGGGGTGGCTCAGGTCTACAAATACTTTTTTTCCCATGATACTTTATCCTCCAATAATGCGTGGTTACTATTGTGTTGGGTTACTTTTCGGCGTACAGCATGTCGATCAGGTAGTCGTTGAGTCCGCTTTTTGATTCGGTCATTGCTTCTTCGCTCCAGCTTTGGAAGCCATGCCCGCTCTTGAAGCCCAGCGCGCCTTTATCCTTCAAGTCGGCCAGCAGGGGGGAGGGGGCGTGGCTGTCGCACAGGTACTTCAGGATGTAATCGTGGATGTTGTAGCTCAGGTCCAGGCCGATCATGTCGGCGTTTTCCAGCGGGCCAAGCTGGGGCAGCCGCAGCCCAAAACTGTTTTTCACGGCCTCGTCCACGGTGGCGGCGTCCGCGATGCCCTGCTCCACGATGTAGATGGCCTCGCGCCACAGGGCGTGCTGCATCCGGTTGGCGATGAAGCCGGGCACGTCCCGGTTGCAGAGCACCGCCTTTTTGCCCGCGGCCTTCAGGAAGGCCAGCACGGTCTCGGCCACGCCGTCATCAGTGCTGTCGGTTTTCACCACCTCCACCAGCGGGATGAGATAGGCCGGATTCCAGAAGTGGGTGCCCACCAGCCGCTGCTTGTGGATAAGCTTTGAACCGATCTCGGTGGGGCTCATCACGCTGGTGTTGGTGCAGAAGATGCAATCGGCGCGGCAGCGGGCCTCCAGCTTTTCAAAGGTTTCCTGCTTGAGGGCCATGTCCTCGAACACGCATTCGATCACAAGGTCCGCGCCGCTGACGGCCGTGTCGTCAAGGCTGGTGATGAAGCCCACCCGGGCGCTGCGCGCGTCCGCCTCGGCGGCCTCCAGCACGCCCCTTTGCACCAGTTGGTCAAAGGTGGCGCGCAGGCCGCTCGTGAAGTCCTGATCAGCGATGTCGTACACGGTGACCTTCAGCGCCGGCAGGCCGCTCATGATGTGGGCGATGCCCTTGCCCATCATGCCGCCGCCCACGATGAGCACGTTTTGGATGTTTTCAATACCCATGCTCAGCAGGCCCAGTAGCCGCCGGTGGCGTCATAGTTGCCGCCGGTGAGGAAATCGGACGCGGGGGCGGCCAGGAACACGGCCAGACCCACGAAATCCTGCGGCTCGCCCAGCCGCCCGATGGGCAGGCGCTTGAGGAAGTTTTGGTAGACGGCACTCTCGGGGTCGAACATCCACTCGGTGAGGTCGCTGCGGAACACCGTGGGGTTCAGGCTGTTCACGTTGATGCCGTGCTTCGCGGTCAAATCGCAGGCCAGGGACTGGACCATCAGGTCTACGCCGCCCTTGCTGGTGCAATAGCCGGTGTAGCCCGCCATGCCCATCTTGCTACGTGCGCTGGAGGTGATGACGATTTTGCCGCCGCCCCCCTGGGCCACCATCTGCTGGGCTACGTATTTGGCCAGGATATAGACGCTCTTGCAGTCGGCGTCCATGATGGTCTGCCATTCGTCCACGCTCTGCTCCAGGATGTTCTTGGGGGCGTTGAAACCATGGCAGGCGCCCAGGATGTTCACCTCGCCGAAGGTGTCCACGGCGAACTGCACCAGGGCCTGCACGTCGGCCTCCACGGCCGGGTCGGCGGCGCGGACGGCGGCCTCGCCGCCCTGTGCCTTAATTTCCGCGGCCAGGGTCTCCAGCTTTTCCCGGTTGCGGGCGGAGAGCACCACCTTCGCCCCGGAAAGGGCGTAGCCCATGGCCACGGCGCTGCCCAGCGCCCCGGTGGCCCCGGTGACGATGGCGGTTTTGCCCTTTAGGGAGAACATGTTCTCCACAAATTCTCGGTTTACTTC
>JAJDIZ010000189.1 GCA_030266915.1 Ruminococcaceae bacterium OttesenSCG-928-D13
CTACACCGACCGGCGCGTCCTCGACATCGCCCTCGAGAACGGCTTCGAATCGGGCGAGGCCTTCGCCCGGGCCTTCAAGGCGGCCTACAAAACCAGCCCCAGCGAATACCGCAAAAACCGGCTGGACGTCTTTGTCAGCGCCAAGGAAAAGTTGGAGCCGGGCCTGCTGCGCCACACCGCGCGCAACATCACCGTGCACCCCAAAATCGTCACCCTGCCGGACATCAAGGCCGCGGGCCTGCGGGGCGGCACCACCCTGCGGGACAACAAGCTCCGCGCGCTTTGGCAGCGCTTCAACCGGGTGGCCCACAAGGTGCCCAACCGGGCGCCTAACGCCCGGGGCCTGGGCATCTGCGAAAGCTGCAACGAGGGCAACACGCTGTACACCATGAATCGCGACGTGCTGTTCAACGAGGTGGCCGCCGTGGAGGTGACCGGCTTCGAGGGCCTCGAGGCGCCCTTCGTGCCCAAGGTGCTAAAGGGCGGGCGCTACGCCGTGTTCACCCACACCGGCAGCCTGCGGATGCTGCCAAGAACCTTCGGCTACATCTGGGGCACCTGGTTTTTGAACACCCGCGAAACGCTGGACTGCCGGGAGGACTTCGAGCTGTACGACGCCCGCTACCTGGGCTACGACCATCCGGAGTCGAAAGTAGACCTGTATATTCCCATCGTCTGAGTGCGCTTTACCTGAAGCCCGCGCTTTTGGCGTGGGTTTTTGTTTTGTTTAAAGGCAGCGGCGCCGTGGGCCGGGGCATTCCACTCCCACGGCGGCGCGGTCCCTTTTGGGGCTTTTTTTGCCCCACCCCTTGACATTCCCCTTGGGGCACCCCCTATACTGACGGTGGAAGCTTCCCCTGCCCCATTTTGTGAAAGGATGACGATCCTATGCTGACCATCGGAGAATTCTCCCGTATTTGCTTTGTAACCAAGAAAACCCTGCGCCATTACGACGAAATTGGCCTGCTGCGCCCCGAGTACACCGCCGAAAACGGCTACCGCTACTACACCGTGGGGCAGCTGCGCACCATGCTGCTGATCAACCGGCTGAAAAGCTACGGCTTCTCCCTGCCGGAGATCAGCGCCGTGCTGGCCAGCCCGAGTGATGCGCTGCTGGCCGAAAAACTGGCCGAGAAGCGCCGGGCGCTAAAGGCCGAGATGCAAAACACCCGCCACGTTTTACGCCAGCTTGACGAGGACGTGGACAAGCTGAAAAGGAGCATCGATATCATGGAGCAAAACATAGTGATTAAAAAGGCAGAGCTTGCGCCTATGACCGTTTACGGGGTGCGCAAGGCCATCAACGTGAAGGATTTCCAGGAGCTGTTCGGCCAGCTTTACATGGAGATTGAACAGAACAAGTTGCAGCCGCTGGGCCCGCCGATGGCCTTCTATCACGACGAGGATTTCAGCACCGACCACAGCGACATCGAGGTGGGTGTGCCGGTGGCCGACGGCACACCCGGCACCCATGTGGTGCCAGGCGGCGAGGCCTGCTTTGCCACCCTGGTGGGCCCCTACGAGCCGGCGGCCTTCACTGCCGTCTACGCCGCGCTGATGAAGTGGACTGAGGACAACGGCTACCGCATCGCTTCCTCCCCCTACGACAAGTACGTGCGCGGCGGGGCCGATTGCCCGCCCGAGGAGTACGTCACCGAGATCTATTTCCCCATCACCAAGTAGGCAGACTCCGGCATTTTCCGGATTTTTGGGGTATTTTGGGGCATTTATTCTCTATTTAATCTCGAATTAATTCTGATTTTCTGCTTTACAAACGCCCTCCCCACTGCTATACTGTCAACGTAAATAACCCTCGCCCTTTGGGCGGCGGAGGAAAGGAACGTATTGATGTCGGTCGTGCTTAAAATGGAGCTTGTGGCTGCCTAAAGCACAAATTGCTTTAAGTAATTTGTGCTTGCCTGTGGCAGTCAACCGTCTTGCGCTGTGCGCAGCTTTGCTGTGCCCCAAGGCCCGCCCATAGAGACACGACGCCCGCATCAAGCGCTTCCGCCCCTTCGGGGTTTTAAGCTTTGCTTGCAGGCGCAGCGCGCAATCGCTGCGCTTTTTGCTGCGTAAATTTCAAATATGGGCATGGGTCTTTGTTAAACTTTCAAAGGAGAACAAACCCCATGCAAAACAAAAACCATATCAACCTGGAATTTCATACAATCACCGCCATGCTGGCCGACCACGCCCTCAGCGCCCGCGCCAAGGCCCGCTGCCAGGCCCTGGCCCCGCAGATGGCCGAGGACGCCTGCCGCCGCCTGATGGCCGAGACCACCGGCGCGCGGAACATCCTGGACGCCCACGGCAGCCCGCCCCTCACGGCGATGGAGAGCATCGAGGAAATTCTGACCCTCTGCGCCACCGGGGCAATGCTGCTGCCAGACCAGCTGCTCTCGGTGGAGCGCTTTCTGGTGGCCTGCGCGCGGCTGCGGCGCTACCTTGACGGGGCAGCCGGAACCGACGCGGCCATCGCCGCCTGGGGGGGCAGCCTGAACCCGCTGGAGCACCTTACCTCCGAGATTAACCGCTGCCTGCGGGCCGGCCGGGTGGACGACGGCGCCACCCCGGCACTGGCCTCCCTGCGGCGCAAGATAGACCAGCTGGGCGGGCAGGTGCAGGGCCAGCTGGCCTCCCTTGCCCAAAGCAAAAAGCAGTGGCTGAGCGACGGCGGCGCCGTGAAGCGCAACGGCCGCTACGTGCTGCCGGTGCGCCGGGAGCACAAGGCCAAGGTGCCGGGGGCCGTGGTGGAGGTCTCCGGCACCGGCAGCACGGTGTTCATCGAGCCGGCCCCGGTGGCCAAGCTCCAGGGGCAGA
>JAJDIZ010000190.1 GCA_030266915.1 Ruminococcaceae bacterium OttesenSCG-928-D13
CCTCGAGGCCACCCAGGTGGCAAGCGTCACCGAGGAAAAGCGCCTTGTGATGCGCCATGGGGGCAGGGTTGTGGCCGACCTCTCCCGGGCATTCCTGAACTCCAACGGGGCCGAAAAATGGGCCGACCTGCGGGTGGACGCCCTGCCCCTGCCGGTGCCGCCGCTGGCCGCCCCGGCGGGCGCGGGCTTTGCCGAAAAGATGGCGGCGCTGGTGGGCGACCTGAACCGGTGCAGCCAGCGGGGCCTTGCCCAGCGCTTCGATTCCACCATCGGCGCGGCCACCGTGCTGATGCCCCACGCGGGCCGCTACCAGCTGACCCCGGAGCAGGCCATGGTGATGAAGCTGCCGGTGGAAGGCGAGACCGCCACCTGCGCCGGCATGGCCTACGGCTTCGACCCCTACCTGAGCGAGCAGAACCCCTACACCGGGGCCTATCTTGCCGTGGTGGACAGCGTGGCCCGGCTGTGCGCCGCCGGCTTTGAACTTGCGGACATCACCCTGAGCTTCCAGGAGTATTTCGAGCGCCTCGGCGCCGACCCGGCCCGCTGGGGCAAGCCCTTTGCGGCCCTGCTGGGGGCCTTGCAGGCCCAGCTGGATTTGGGCGTCGCCGCCATCGGCGGGAAGGATTCGATGTCCGGCAGCTTCGAAAAGCTGGACGTGCCGCCCACCCTGGTTAGCTTTGCGGTGGCCGGCGGCAAGGTGGAGAACGTCGCGCCCGGGGCCTTCCAGCTGCCCCAGAGCCGGGTGATTCTGCTGAAGCCGGCCAGCGCCGACGGCCTTGCTCCCAATGCCACCAGCTTCAAGCTGGTGCTGGGCCAGCTGGCCGGGCTGATCCGCGAGAAAAAGGTGCTGAGCGTGCGCAGCGTGGGCGGCGAGGGGCTGGCCAGCGCGGTGTTCAACATGTGCCTCGGCAACCGGCTGGGCTTCGCGTTTGCCGATGGGTTTGACGAAGACCGCCTGTTTGCCCCCTGCTTCGGCGGCTTTTTGGTGGAGCTGGACGGCGAGGCCGCGGTGGGCGAAACCCTGGGCGAGACCACCGGCCACTATGCCCTCGAGCTGGGCGGGCAGCATGTCCATCTGGAGGCGCTGCAAAAGCTGTGGGAGGACAGGCTGGAGCCGGTGTTCCCCACGGCCCCGCCGCAGGCGGCCGAAAAGCCCGAGCCGGTGGAGGCGCTGAGCTTTGAGCTGGAGGCCGGGCAGCGCCGCGCCCCGAAGCTGGGGGTGGCAAAGCCCAAGGCGCTGGTGCCGGTGTTCCCCGGCACCAACTGCGAGTACGACACCGCCCGGGCCCTTGCTGCCGCCGGGGCCGAGGCCGAGATTTTTGTGGTGCGCAACCTGAGCCCGGCCGCGGTGGCCGAGAGCGCGGCCCTGCTGGCTGAAAAGATTCGCGAAAGCCAGATGGTGGTGCTGCCCGGGGGCTTCTCCGGCGGAGACGAGCCCGAGGGCAGCGCCAAGCTGATCTGTGCCTTCTTCCGGGGCGGGGCCGTGAAGGACGCGGTGGCCGACCTGCTGGAAAACCGCGACGGCCTGATGCTGGGCATCTGCAACGGCTTCCAGGCGCTGGTGAAGCTGGGCCTGCTGCCCTACGGCGAGATACGGGACGCGGCGCCCGATTCCCATTCGGGGGCGCAAAGCGCCCCTACGCTAACTTTCAACACCATCGGCCGGCACCAGAGCATGCTGTGCCGCACCCGGGTGGCCTCGAACCTGTCGCCCTGGCTGGCGAAGGAGCAGGTGGGCACGGTGCACACCATTGCCATCAGCCACGGGGAGGGGCGCTTTGTGGCCCCGCCGGCCCTTCTTTCGCAGCTGGCCGCCGCCGGGCAGATTGCCACCCAGTATGTGGACACCACCGGCGCCCCCACCATGGCCGCCGCCGGCAACCCCAACGGCAGCACCCTCGCCATCGAGGGCATCACCAGCCGCGACGGGCGCGTCCTTGGCAAGATGGGCCACACCGAGCGCACCGGCAACGGCCTGTACAAAAACGTGCCGGTGGGCAAGGGGCAGCGCCTTTTCGAGGGCGGGGTGGATTACTTCAAAATCTGACATTCCTGCGAGGAAATAAATAGGCAGAAAATACCCTGCGTAAAACATCTATAAATGCCCGTTAATTGCGATTTAATCAGCAATAAAGAAAGCAGGAGCCCAGCATGAAGCAGGACCGATACCTCTCCCCCTTCGAAACCCGCTACGCCTCGGACGAGATGCAGTACATCTTCTCGCCGGACAATAAATTCCGCAACTGGCGGCGGCTGTGGGTAGCCCTGGCCAAGGCCGAGCAGGCCGAGGGGCTGGCCATCACCGACGCCCAGATTGCCGAGCTGGAGGCCCACGTTGACGACATCAACTACGAGGAAGCCGAGGCCCGGGAGGCCGAGGTGCGCCACGACGTGATGGCCCATGTGTGGGCCTACGGCCAGCAGTGCCCGGGGGCGAAGGGCATCATCCACCTGGGGGCCACCAGCTGCTACGTGGGGGACAACACCGACGTGCTGGTGATGGGGCAGGCCCTGCGGCTGGTGCGCAAAAAGCTGCTGGGGGTGATGCGCCTGCTGGCGGACTTCGCCCGGCGCCATAAGGACATGCCCGCCATGGCCTACACCCACCTGCAGCCGGCCCAGCCCACCACGGTGGGCAAGCGGGCCACCCTGTGGCTGAACGAGTTCTACATGGATTTCTGCGAGGTGGAGCACCGGCTGGCGGGCCTTGAGCTGCTGGGCAGCAAGGGCACCACCGGCACCCAGGCCAGCTTCATGGAGCTGTTTGGCGGCAATGCGGCCAAG
>JAJDIZ010000191.1 GCA_030266915.1 Ruminococcaceae bacterium OttesenSCG-928-D13
CACCAGATCGTAGGCCTTGGCGCGGCAGGCGGCCGGGTCGGTCTCCACCTTGTCCACGTCCTCGTCCTTCGGCATCGTGAACGGATGATGTTTGGCTACATAGCGCTTGTTTTCCTCGTCATACTCGAACAGCGGGAAATCGGTGACCCACAGGAAATTGTAGCTGCCCTCGGGAATCAGGCCGTATTTCTTGCCAATCTCGAGGCGCAGGGCGCCCAGGGCGGCAAACACTACTTCGTTTTTGTCGGCCACCAGCAGCACCACGTCGCCCTGTTCGGCACCCACAGCGGCCCGCAGGGCGGCCTTCTCATCGTCGGTCAGGAATTTTTCGTAGCTGCTGCTCTCGGCCTCGTCTGTCCAGCGCAGGTAAGCAAGGCCCTTGGCGCCGTAGGTTTTGGCAGTCTCGGTCAGCTTGTCGATCACCTTGCGGCTGATCTGCCCGGCCAACCCCTTGGCGTTGATGGCCCGCACGCTGCCGCCGGCCTCAAGCGCCCCGGTGAATACCCCGAAGCCGCTGCCGCACACCGCGTCGCTCACGTCGCACAGCTCAAGGCCGAAGCGGGTGTCCGGTTTGTCGCTGCCAAAGCGATCCATCGCCTCGGTGTAGGGCATCCGGGGGAAGGGGGTTTCAAGCTGTATGCCCAACACCTCGTCGAACACCGCCTTGACCAGACCTTCGTGGATGGTTTCAACATCATTTTCATCCACAAAAGACATTTCCATGTCTATCTGGGTAAATTCCGGCTGACGATCGGCCCGCAGGTCCTCGTCCCGGAAGCAACGGGCGATCTGGTAATACCGGTCGAACCCGCTGAGCATCAGAATCTGCTTGTAGAGCTGCGGGCTCTGGGGCAGGGCGTAGAACCGCCCCGGCTGCACACGGCTGGGCACCAGGTAGTCCCGGGCGCCCTCGGGGGTGGATTTCATCAGGATCGGGGTCTCCACCTCGACGAAGCGGTTGGCCTCGAAGAACCGGCGCACACTGGCCGCCAGCTTGCTGCGGAAGGTGATGGAGCGGTGCAGGTCCTCCCGGCGCAGGTCGAGATAACGGTAGCGCAGGCGCAGCTCGTCGTTGACATTCAAATCGTCGCGAATCTCGAAGGGCGGGGTTTCGGCCTCACTCAGCACCCGCAGGTCGGTGACAAACAGCTCCACCTCACCGGTGGCAAGGTCGGGGTTCACGCTCTCCCGCTTGCGCAGTTCACCGGCTGCCAAAACAACATATTCAGCACGCAGCTTGGTCGCCTTTGCAAATATGTCCTTATCCGTGCTGTCGCCAAAAGCCAGCTGCACCACGCCGGTGGTGTCCCGCAGGTCGGCAAAAACAAGGCCGCCCAGGTCACGGCTTTTGGCAATGCTGCCGGCCAAAACCAGCTTCTGGCCAATCAGGCCGGTGTTCACTTCCTCGGCGTAGTGGGTGCGCCGCAGGTTTCCCATCTTATCCGTCATAATTGATTCCACCCTCTCTTTAGGCGATGCAAATAGATCATTTTTTAACCATTTTATCGATATTTATTCGGATTTTTCCGTGTCCTGCTCGCCGTCCTCTCCGTCAAAACGGACATAGGGGCCGGCCATCGAAACCAGGAAGGACAGATCTTCATTGCTGTCGGCCCGGGGGTCCTGCTTCAGCACATAGTTGAGGGCATTCACAAAACCCACCAGCGGTACTTCTGCCCCGGCGCCGTCGTGCATCCGTTTCAGCTTCACGATGCCGCTGTTTACCTCGTCGTCTCCCAACACGATGGTATATCGCGCCGAAAGCCGCCCGGCGGCCTTCATCTGGGCTTTGACGCTGCGATCCATGATGTCGCACTCGGCGGCGATGCCGCCCCCGCGCAGCTCGCTGGTGAGGCGCCGGGCCACCTTCCGGCCGGCCTCGCTTTGAGCCACCGCGTAGAGGGCCGGCCCGGCCGGCGGTTCGGGCAGCTTGCCATTCTCCTCCAGCAGCATAATCAGCCGCTCGAGGCCCATGCCAAACCCGGCCCCCGGGGTGGACGGGCCGCCCAGTTCCTCAATCAGTCCATCATAGCGCCCGCCGGCGCACACCGTGCCCTGGGTGCCAATGCCCTCGGCAATGAACTCAAACACGGTGTTGGTGTAGTAATCCAGCCCGCGCACAATGGTGGGGTTGACCACATAATCCATCCCCGCCTCATCCATCAAAGCCTTGGTATCATCGAAGTGATTTCGGCAGTCATCGCACAGGTAGTCCAGCATAACCGGCGCATTTTTTGTCAATTTTCTGCATGCATCCTCTTTGCAGTCCAGAATGCGCAAGGGGTTTGTCTCCAGACGGTTGAGGCAATTTTCGCACAAAGTATCTCTGTATTGAGCAAAATACTCGCGCAAAGCCGCGTGGTACTTCGGGCGGCACTCCGGGCAGCCGATGGAGTTGATTTCCAAGGTTACAAAACCGCTGATGCCCAGCTCGCGCAGCAGGGTTGCAGCCACGGCCATCGCCTCCACGTCGCTGGCAGGGTGGTGGGTGCCAAAGCACTCGATGCCAAACTGGTGGAATTCACGGTACCGGCCCTTCTGGCTGTTTTCGTAGCGGAAGCAGCTTTGCAGGTAGTAGCTTTTCAGCGGCATCGGGCTGCTGGCGAGCAGGCCATTCTCCAGCGTGGCACGCACCACACCGGCTGTTCCCTCGGGCCGCAGGGTAACGCTGTGGCCACCCTTGTCCTCGAAGGTATACATCTCCTTGCTGACGATGTCGGTGGTAGCGCCCACACCTCGGGCAAAAAGCGCGGTGTCTTCAAAGGTGGGCAGGCGGAT
>JAJDIZ010000192.1 GCA_030266915.1 Ruminococcaceae bacterium OttesenSCG-928-D13
TATCCGTCGTTTCACTCACACTCGCCGGTGTCCGCACGGTAGGCTTTGGGGGAGACGCCGTAGCGCTCGCGGAAGATGCGGTAAAAGAAGCTCTGGTTGTCATAGCCCACGGCGGCTATCACCTCCCCCACCGAGAGGCGGGTGCCGCGCAGCAGGGAGGCCGCCCGGGTGAGGCGTTTTTCCTGCAACAGCTGTTTGTAGGTGCGGCCGGTGGCGGTCTTGATGATCTGGCTGAAATAGGCCACGCTCACCCCGTGCCGGGTGGCAAGGGCTGAAAGACTGGCTGTGGGGTAGTTTTCCTCTATCTCCCGCAGGACCTCCATCACGAGGGCGTGGCCGCCCTGGGGCTCACTTGCGGCGGCCATCCGGTCAGCGTGGTTCAGCAGCTGCAAAAAAAGCAGGCCCATCGTCACCTTGCTGATGCGCCGCCCGCCGCCCTGGCCGCTGGCCACCGCCCACACCAGGTTTTCCACAAGGTTTTGCACCGGCAGCACCTCCGCCACTTTGAAGTGCAGGCTGGTGATCTCGCTGCTGCCCCGCTGCAAGCTGCCGGCCACAAAGCGGCCGAGCATGTTGTCCGGCCCAATCAGCTCGAGGGCGTAGTCAAAAAATTCCGGCAGCACGAGGAAGTTGACCCCCACGTCCCCGGCCTCTGCCCGCCGGATGGCATGGCTGGCGTGCTGGTTCAGCATCAGCAGTTCCCCGGCCCGCAGGGCAAGGGGCGGAGCGTCGTTCACGCTATGCAGCGTCTCGCCGGCACACATGTAGATGATCTCCACGTAGTTGTGGCTGTGGCGGGGAAAATCCACAAACCGGGTGTGGGGGCGAATGTCAATCAGGCGGCCCTGCCCCAGCAGCTGGGCGCGGTCGATGATAAACCCACCCTTCGAGGTGTAGATAGCCTTGTCCAGCGCGCCGCCGTCCAGCAGAGCCTGTTCCTCGGCCGTCACCGCCGAAAGCTGTGCCAAAAGCGCTGCGTCCATAGCCCTGCCCCCTCTCCGCCTGTTTCACCACAACATACTTGAATATATTATATAGTATAGCACGGAGGGGCGCCAAGCGTATATGGAGAGCGCCCCATCGCCGGGATGGACAAAAACCAGCCTAACGTAAGGGTTATCGCCTTTACAGATCGCACCGAGAATGCCAACCTGCTGCGCCGGGCGCTGGGCGGCCCGCCATTCTCTTGGTGAACGTAGCCCTCGCGGTGTGCCTTGCGCTCATCATCCGCTGCGGGGCGGGCATCAGCCTGCGCTGCCGGCGAAAGTAACACATTGTTAACATTCTCCTCACAGGTCTGTCGCAAAATACCTGTATACTGGGAACCAGTGAAGGGAAGGAAGCCGCAACCGGCCCTTCACGCATGATTCCTCCTCACACCAATGAGATACCCCTTTGTAAAAGACCCACGCTAAGCGTGGGTCTTTTACTGTTGTATGATATAAATCAGGGGGCAAGGCATAGTTCAAGCATCAGCTCCAGCCGTTTAAGCCGCTCAAGCATCACCGGCGACTCCCCCTCCGTCACGATGTGCTTCTTGATGCGGTCTATCTCGTCACGCAGCAGCCAAAAACCATCCTGTGGGGGTGTTCGGCGGTCAGCTGTCTCCATCTGCATCTCGGCCTCCTTTTTGGGGGATGAAGGTGTCGCCGGTTCCCGCTTTGGCAAGGATAATCAGGCAGAACAGGCACAAATTGTGCAGCAGGATCATCTCCTCGGGCATCCAGTCCCGCGCCGAGGAATCGTCGTAGCCCACATAGCCAAGAATCTCCCCGCGCTGCCGCATCGGCATGGCCAGGATGGACTGAATGGTGCCATGCCGGCTGGCGCTGTCCAGGCGGCCGCGCAGGTTCACCGGCAACTGCGGCTCCATCGTGGCAATCACCATCTCGTTCTCCAGCAGCATGTCGTAGAACCCATCCACCGCCACGTCCACCTCCTGGAACAGGTGAAGCTGCGGCTCGATACCCTCGGCGCACCACTCGTATTTCTCGCTGAAAACAGTGCCCGCCTCCCGCATGAAGATGTAAACCCGGTTAACCTTGAAGTGGATGCCGACAACTTCCAGTATCTTGTCCAGCGCCACCTCGGCGTCGTCCTCGTCCAAAATCAGCCGGATACACTTGCTCTGCAACCCGAACAGCGAGGGGGTTATCTGGTAGGCCCCCTGGCTGTTGATCCATTGCTTGAAATCAGAAATGCCAGACATCCAGCCCTGGAACTCGGACAGCGGGGTGGTGAAATGATCCTTCATCTGCCCAATGGTCTCGGCATCCATCGGTTTTCCAAACAGATAACCCTGCACCAGGTCGGCCCCGTTTTTTACCACGCTCTGAAGCTGCTGGCGGGTTTCGATGCCCTCGGCAATCAGGTGCATGCCGTTGGCGTGGGCCGTCTCGCTCATGATGTAGTAAAAATATTGCAAATAGGTGTCATTTTCGATATTCTCGATGAACTCCCGGTCAGTTTTCAGCATGTCCACCGGCAGGTTTTTCAGGTTGGAAAACCCGGAATAGCCCGACCCAAAGTCGTCCAGCGCAAACAGCACGCCCCGCCCGCGCAGCGTCTTAACGGCGGACAGGGTTGTTTTGTTAAAAGCAAACTGGGTGCTCTCGGTGATCTCCAGCAGCAGCTTGTCGGGCGGGTAGGCGTGTTTTTCGAGGGCGTCTGTCACGGTGTGCACAAAGTTGCGCCGGTTCATCTGCAGGGCGGAGACGTTTACCGAGACGAAGAAGCGGTCGATCTGATCCAGCCCCAGCGCCTTGCAGGTT
>JAJDIZ010000193.1 GCA_030266915.1 Ruminococcaceae bacterium OttesenSCG-928-D13
CCTGCATCACCTTCGGGTGGACAAAGTGGAACTCCATCCCCTAATATACCTGTGGGATCGAGTAGTCTCGCCCCCTCGTCTGTGAGCAAGCCCGCATCCGCGCCTGCGACAAGCACCTGTGGTAGAATATTATCCATTGCCAAAGGATAGCCACTGTCTGTAGAAAGAACTTCAAACTCCCTGAGCATATACTTATTATAATTGTGCACGGCGCTGTCTATAGGAAACATACCCGAAGCATCGCCGATTCCCAGAACCTTGCGACCGGTAAGACGGTAGTGGACATATCCCGACAGCGTTGTCAGGAAAGCAATTTCTTTTACATGGGGCTCTTCATTGAGCATCGCCTGATACAAGTGTGCGATACTCCACCGTAGCGGTATATTAAAATGAAATCTTTCAGTGAGGATGGCTGCTGCTTCATCTGCGGTTGTGTTGCGCCATGTTTGGAACTCTGCAAGCTGCGTGTCGTTTTTGTCAAAGGCAAGATAGCCATGCATCATAGCTGAGATTCCAATTCCGCCAACTCTATCGAGGGATTTGCCATACTTTTCTCGAACCTCATTACTTAACTCCTTGAAGCTTGCCTGCAACCCAATCCAAACATCTTCAAGTCGGTAAGTCCAGATGCCGTTAGTTAACCTACTCTCCCATTCATAACCACCTGAGGCGAGCAACGCATGGCTTTCATTAATTAGTACAGCCTTGATTCGCGTTGAGCCAAGTTCAATACCAAGGTATGTTTTCGTGAGGTCTATTCTGCACATGGAAAATCGTCCTTTCCTCAGTTTTATTCCTTCAGATACTGCACATATCCTTATTGAACTTTTCAGTCATCCGCAATATCAGTACTGCATACCGATTTGATGCTCACCTATCGGGCAATAGACTTAAAACAGCCGTTCTCTACAGTGTTGATTGTGGCGACAGTTCCGCCAAAACCGGCGGTAATCCTCGTCTTTAGAATGCATGGCGGGCAACGTTGAGCTAAGTGGCGCGTCCGGAAACTCAACAAATGATATAATAATAGTATCTGACTATCGAGTTCTATCGAGTTGACGCAGAAAGAAACTGTCCGTATTAACGTACATGTACAACTAAAATGGTATGGTAGAGGGTTGAATGAAAAGCTAAATTCCGGTTGAGGCGGGAAAACAGAATTAAGTGTTGCAAACTCTCTCTGAGCGATAGACTGAAATGGTCCGCATAGAGAGGAGTCCCAGATGGAAAAGAGCGAGGCTGCATATCAAAAGCCATGGGGATATCCGAGAGGATATATATTGAGGAAGCCCTGGAGCGAGGTGACAAATTCATTGATATCGCCCGGTTTTTGGAGAAAGACCCCACCACCATATCGAAGGAAATTCGCAAGCACCGCGTTTTGAAGAAGCGTACAAACCACGAAAGGCAAATCGATTGCATTAAGCGTGATGGCTGCGTCCTGCGACATCAGTGCCATGAACCAGGCTGCGACTATTACTGCGCCAGATGCAAGCGGTACCGATGCGACCGGCGCTGTGCCGAGTACCAGCCTAAGCTGTGTCCCAAGCTGCAAAGGGCGCCGTATGTCTGTAACGGGTGCCCGAACCGGCAGGTGTGCCGCAACAACAAATACTATTGCCGGGTGCGGCATGCTGATGAGGAATATGAGCAGGTGCTGCATGAATCCCGAAGCGGTATAGACCTCTCGCCGGAAGAACTTGACCGGATAGACAAATTGGTTTCCCCGCTGCTCAAACAAGGTCAGTCCATTGCCCATATCTACGCCTATCATGGGGATGAAATCCCCTGCACCCAGCGAACGCTATACAACTATGTGGATAACTGCACCGAAGCCACCTTCCGCTGACAACATGGTTCTGGGCCATCTGTCTTGTGGCAAGTGACAAACGGGGCTACTCGGCCAGCCAATTGTCCCGGCAACTGGAGTTACCATACTCTACAGCCTGGTTTCTAATTCACTGCATCCGCGATGCCATGGGGCAAAGGGATGCTGAATATCTGTTGTCAGGCCTCTTGGAACTGGATGATACCTACTTCGGCGAGCCTACATCCGGCGGCAAGAGAGGGCGTGGCACCGACAAGACGAAGGTGATGGCGGCTGTGTCACTGAACGAAAAGGGCAAGCCTCAATTTCTGAAAATGCAGGTGGTTCCACCCGCGTGGCAAAACCATTGGTGCTTTTGCACAGAGCAGCATTGTTCCTTACAGTACTATTCAGAGTGATGCCCTACTTTCCTACCGCAAGCCGCTGGCTGAAAAGTGTCTTCACCAATACAGTGTGTACGACCCTCAGTCCGGCCTGTCTCACTGGCTACATACCTTGGAGGGAAACGCAAAAGCGGCGGTGATTGGTACGTTCCACGGGCTTGCGCCAAAGCATTTACAGCGATATCTCAATGAATTTCGCTTTTGTTTCAACAGAAGATTTTTCCATGGTAATCTGTTCTTCCGTCTGCTCAATTCCATCGCTCGCTCTCAGCCCTGTCGCTTTCTGCGTTAACCCTATAGTCAGATAATAGTATGCCGTTACAAATCACTGTCAACCATTACCAAACTAGTGTTCACAACAGCTTTAGCACATCTTTGAGCATCTGAAGTTCTTCCTCAGTAAGCGGCTGGAATGGTTTTCTGCATGTCCCGCATGGTGTTCCGCACAGCTCCAATGCCGCTTTCACGCCTTTAAACACGCCGATTTTTAGTAGAACTGAGACAATTTGGTTCACCTCACCCTGAACATGTAATGCTTCTTCATGCTTTCCG
>JAJDIZ010000194.1 GCA_030266915.1 Ruminococcaceae bacterium OttesenSCG-928-D13
GCGCCCATCTTGCTCATCTTGATGGTGAAGCTGAGGGCGTAGAGGGCCGAAATGGCGTTCTGGTAAGCCTCTCCCTCGGGGGCGCCCACCCCCTCCACCATGATGAAGCCCATCTCGGGCACCTGCACCAGGGCCGGCTTTCTGCCGGGCTGGTAGAGCTCCTTCTGTTCCTTTTTGTAGTCCACCTTCGGGGCTTTGTCCGCCGGGGTCTTTGCCGCCATGGTCGTCACTCCTTTTAATCTGGTAGTGCCAGTATAACCCGGATAAGTGGACGGGCTATGTCAACTTATGGTTTTTCCTCATTTTCTCCGGCAGCGCGGGCGGGGAAGGCCTCCCCCGCCGGGCGGCTGTAGGCGGCGTGCAGCCGCTCCACCTCGGCGGCCAGGGCCGCGCGGATGAAGGGCGGGGCCAGCACCTCCACCCCGCCGCCAAAGCTGAGCAGGTAACCCACCAGCCAGGCGTCGGTGGGCATCACCGCCGTGACGATGTACCCGCCGTCGGGCTGCTTTTCCACCTCGGCAAACATAAACTCGTCGATCACCCGGAAGGCCGCCTCGGGCTGAAAGCGCATCACCACCGGGTGGCGACTGGTGGTGGCCGGCATGTCCATGGCGGGCGGCTCGGCCTGGGGCTGGAAGTGCGCCCCGGTGAGGGCGGCGTTCTGCATCCGACTCAGCTTGAACAGGCGCCAGTCCCCCCGGGTGTGGCAAAAAGCCTGCAGATACCAGCCCTGCCCGCGGAACAACACCCGGTAGGGGTCCACGGTGCGGGTTTCTGGCCGGCGGTGGGGCACGGGTCCGGCGGCAAGGTCACCCTGGGTGCTGCTTAAATAGCCAAACTGCACGGTCTGCCGCCGCAAAATTGCCCCGCGCAGCATCCGGAACAGCTCCCGCATCTCGTCGCCGCCCTCCCAGGGGGCGAAGTCCACCTCCAGCCAGCGCTCCCCCCGGCCAAACAGGGCGGCCAGCTTGTCCAGCACCGGCTCGGTGTCCGGCGTGCCCAGCTGGGACAGGCTCTCGAAGTGGGCCACCAGCTGGGCCTGCTCGTCCTTCGAAAACATGGTTTTGTCCAGCACATAATCGGGCAGAATGCGGATGCCCCCGCCCTTGCCCCGCTCGGCATACACCGGCACCCCGGCGGCGCTGAGGGCATCAATATCCCGGTAGATCGTCCGTTTCGACACCTCAAACCGGCGCGCCAGCTCCTCGGCGGTGGCCTGGCCCCGCTGGGTGAGCAGCATGGTGATCTCGTAAAGCCGCTGGACCATGGTTTTCTCTCCTTGACAACACCGCTTTGGGCGGCCACAATTGTAGGTAAGTTGCATCGTCACCCGCCAGGGATATCGCCGGGTATTCTCTCCGGGAACTACCTTCCGCGCCGCCCGTCACACAACAAGAGAACGTTGTATGCCGTGCAGCTTGCGGCTGACGTTCCCTCCGGGAACACCCGCCGCTCTCCCCGGCTGCCTTTTAAAAAAGGAGACCCGCTATGACCAAAAAGGAATTCGGCGCGTTGGAACGGGTGATGCTGAAAAGCATGCAGCGCAGCGTGCACGACACCGGCCACATCTACCGGGTGCTTTACTACGCGTTGCGCATCGCCAAAACCGAGCCGAGGGCGAACCTGGACGTGGTGATCACCGCCGCCCTGCTGCACGACATCGGCCGGGCCAAACAGGACGACTACCCCGGGCTGGGCCACGCCGAGCTGGGCGCCCGGATGGCCTGGGACATTCTGCGCAAGCATGGCACAAGCGAGAAAACCGCCGCCCATGTGCGGGATTGCATCCGCACCCACAGCTACAAGGGGGGCAAAAAGCCGGCCACCCTCGAGGCGAAGATTCTGTTCGACGCCGATAAGCTGGACCTGACCGGTGCGGTGGGCAGCGCCCGGGCGCTGCTGTTTGGGGCCGAGATCGACGAGCCCTTCTACCTGACCGGCCCGGACGGCCAGCCCACGCCGGGCAAGCCGGACGAGGGGCCGTCTCTTCTGCGGGAGTACAACCGCAAGCTGAAGCACCTGCACACGAAATTTTTCACCGCCAAGGGCCGAGCGCTGGCAAAAAAGCGCCAGAAGGCGATGGATGCCTACTTCACCGCCTTCGAGAAGGAGATTCGCGGCGGGTACAAAAAAGGGCAGAAGCTGCTGGATGAGGTGCTGGGCTGATTTTAAACTCAATGCCCATCTTCACCACCATTCCAAGGCGAAGAAGAAATCCAGTCGGGGAGAGCGGCGGGCGTTCGCGGCGGGAACGTCAGCCGCAAGCCGAACCGTGAACAACGTCTTTTGTTGTACATGGGGCGGCGCGGAAGGTAGTTCCCAGAGAGAATGCCCGCCGATATCCCCGACGGCCGGCGAGGCACCTTTTACCTACAGCTTCTTCAGCTCCGCCTGCCCCACCACCCGGCCAATGCTGAACGCATTGATCAGCTCGTCCCGGTTTTTGCCGAAGCGGTCCACCGCCAGGGCCAGCGGCGGAGCGGCCACGATGGCCACGCCGTCCTTTTCCAGCTGCCACAGGCGCTCGAGGGTTTTGTTATACACCTCGTGCCGGCGGGCGATGGCCCGCACCATGTTGGGATAATTCCGATACACCGCCTTAAACACCCCAGACATGTGCTGGGGCTTTTTCACAAAGCCCCGCGGCCGGGTGAGCACCACCACAAGGCGGTCCGCCCCCTCGGCCAGCGCCTTGTCAATCGGGATCGGCGCCGCCACCCCGCCGTCCAGGTAAA
>JAJDIZ010000196.1 GCA_030266915.1 Ruminococcaceae bacterium OttesenSCG-928-D13
TCCAGCATGGCCTGGCGGCCAATCTGGAGCCGCCGCAGCAGCACGTAGTGGTAAAGGGAGGTGCCCATCTGCTTTTTGAAGCTGTGGGCCAGGTGGGAAGCGCTGTAGTTGAAGCGCTCGGCCAGGGCGTCCACGCTGAGGGGGCTGGTGCATTCCTCATGGATGCAAGCAAGCACCGGAGAGAGGCGGTTGCCGTCGCCGGGCAGCAGCACTTCGCCATCATACTGGCGGATCAGACGGTTCAGCCGCACGCAGAGTGCCGCCAGAATGGACTTGGTGGAAAGCTCGGCATTCATCCGGTCGCCCTGGCACTCGTCCACCAGGGCGGCAAAAGCCCCGGCAACCCCCTCGAAAACGTCGGGGGGCAGGCGCAGCAGGTACCGGCCCTCGGCCGCGGCCTTGGCAAAGCCGTAGTCGGCCTCGTCATCCTGCAGCTTGAGGAAGGTCATGTACCGGCGGGAAAGCCAGACGCCGTGCCGCTCGAACGGGCAGCCCCGGGCCTTCAGGCTGGCGCCCACCATCACACCCACGGGCACCAGCATGATGTCGCCGACCTTGAGCTTGTAGTGCTGGTCCTCCACCCAATATTCGGCGCCGCCCTCGGTGACGCACATCATCTCGTACACCTCCCGCGAGGCGGAGGGAATTTGCCCCGCGTACTCATCTCGGGTGGTGCCGGCTTCGTAGTCGTCCTGGCGCAACAGCATGGCGCTGGCCATATCATCGTCCCCCTTTGAGAAACTGTAAAAAGGATGGTTCCGGCTTGTGGCAGCTGCTGCCGGACAGGGTTATTTAAACGCAGCTTTCCCAATATTGTACAGCAAAAACGCTTGAATTGCAATATCCGGCAAAAAATCGGCCTTTATTGCGACGGAATATAGATGGATATGGCAAGTTGTGAAATAGTATGCGTGTTCATACTGATGGATTATGCGTTTTAAGCTCGTTTTAGACGCTTGTGTAGAACCTGCATAACCCCCTTGTACAGCGATGTTGCGTTGAGGGCCAACAGCAGCGCCATCGGGATAGCGCACCAAAACTGCCACATTTTTACCTGGGCAACCATGATGAAGGAGAGGGCGCACAGCAGGGTGGTGCTGGCCAGCAGTTTCCATGGGGCAAAGTCGATTTTGATGAACTGGCGGGTGTCCAGCGCGCGGATAATGAAGATGATGGCGTAGCTGAAAAAGGTGGCCAGCGCTGCGCCCGAGGGGCCCCACCACCGGATGAAGAACCAGTTCATCACAATGTTGGACAACGCGCCGATCAGCATGGTGACGAGGGACCGGCCGCTCTTTTTTTCCACCATATAGATACTGTTCAAAAACGAGACCATGGTGGAGAAGACGATGGCCACCACGAGGAAGGGGATGTAGAGCCAGGCGTCGAAATAGTCCTCGGCCACCAAAAAGCGCATGATGAGCCGGCAGCCGTAGATGAGCGCCCCGCCGATGATGAACGAGACGCCGGACAGCGCCGAAAAGATGTTGCTGAAAAACCGGTCGCGCTCGGCGTCCTGCCCGTCGGTGACAGCCGAGAGCTGCCAGGCCTCGGTGAAGATGGTGGAGAATATTGAGACCACGGTGGGCACCTTGTAGGCGGCGGCGTAGAGCCCGTTCGCCTCCGGGCCGCTGATGTAGGAGATGAAGAACTGGTCGGAGGAGCTGGTGATCCACCAGAACATCAGCGCCGGCACCAGCGGCAGGCAATAGCGCAGCATCGCCTTGTAGAGCGTCCAGTCGAAGCGGCGGAAGCTGATGTACTGGGGCAGCACGGCCACCAGGTTCAGCCCGATGACGCTGAGGGCGTCGGCGCAGATGATGGACAGCAGGTAGCCGGTGGGGCCCAGTTTGAGCACCACCAAAAACAGCAGGTTGAAGCCGATGGTGTAGATGGTGGAGAGGATGCCGTCGATGGCGTAGAGCCGGGTGTACATCTTGGCCCGCACAAACTGGCAGCACAGGGTGCGCAGGCAGGACACAAGCACATAAATGTACAGCAGGAAGCTGTAGTCGGACACCATCGGCACCCTGGAAATCAACGGGTAGAGCAGCACCATCAGCCCAAAGCCGAAGCCGATGGACACCAGGCCGCCGGTGAAAACCCCGTCCTTCGAGACATTTTTCTCCAGCCCGAAGCGGATAACCGCGTTGGAGATGCCAAGGCTGACCAGCGGGATCAGCAGGTTGGCGCTGATGGTGACCAGGTTCACCACCCCAAAGCTGGCCTGGGCCAGCACGCTGGTGTAGAGGCGGGTCAGCAAAAAGCTCAGCACCTTGCTGGAAAAGGTGCTGATGCCAAAAAGCATGGTGTTGGAGACCAGCCTTGTATACTTATCGCCTTTTTTTCTCAAACAGGGTCCTCGTTATTGTGTTTTGATGTAAGTTGAAGTGTGCATCGATCGTGTCACCGTGTGCCGTGGCACTCCGCCGCGAACGTGCGTTGCACATCCTTAGCCCTATGTTCGCAGGGGCGCCTCGTTTTGGTGCGAGCCCTGCGAAGCAGGGCGAACCCGCGGCGAAGCCGTGGGATTGGAATGCCCCGGCCCACGGTGACGCTACCTTAACAGCTGATTTAAAGACCCCATAGGCCATTTGCTTTATGCAAATTTTTAGAGGCCGCCCTGACGCAGCAGCTTGCGCCGGTCCCGGTAGTCCGGCATCAGGCGGGCCATCTCGGCGTGGAAGCCGCTCTGGTGGTTGGGGTGGAGA
>JAJDIZ010000197.1 GCA_030266915.1 Ruminococcaceae bacterium OttesenSCG-928-D13
CTGGAACTGTGCCGGAGTAGCAGCGCCAATTTAGTATTATAGGGACATGTAAACCGTTTGTCAACATTATTCGAGCAATTTTTTCCCTAAACCTTGACACGCCGCCGTGTGTATCGCTCGATACTTTGCCCTATTTTTTACAATGATACGTGAAAAAACAGCGGGCCGCCCTGCGCCCGCTGTCTGCCAGTCTCTCTACCGGATCTCCTCCCAGGGGTCCTCGTTTTTCACGAGGGGATCGTCCGGCGGCGGCTCCCCCGGGCCGGGCGAAGGTATCACCACCCGGGCCAAAATACCCACCAGCACGGCGTTGGCTATCATCTCCACAATGCCGTTGGTGCCCACCACCCCCAGGATGACCGCCAAGGTAAACCCGGTGACGGCCGAGTCGAAGGCCAACCAGACGAAGCCCAGGAACAGCACCGTGTTGCACATGCTGCACACAAAGCCGGCCACCGAATAGAACCACACCCGGCGCAGCTTTGCCCGGGCCACCAGCGCCTTGTTGAACAGGTCGGCAATCAGGCCCACCACCACCCGGGGCAATATGCAGGCCAGACCCGCCAGCACCAGGTTCATCTCGATCATGATGATGCCTATCGGGTCGGTGAAGGCGCGGATGAAGCTGGAGACGCCGAACACCAGCCCCAAAACGGTGCCCACCGGCCAGCCCACCGCAAGGCCGCCCAGCGCCACTGGTATCACCATCAGGGTGATCTCCAGCACCGAGGTCAGCCGGATGTACCCCAGCGGCGTGAGTGACAGCACCATGATGAGGGCCGCCAGCATGCCGGCTCTCACCAGCTTTTGCGTACTGGACAGTTTTGGCATGGTTCCTCTCCCCTTACATCTATGTGTCCCTTTTGTGCCCCCATTATACCATAGTAAAGCGCCCGCCCACAACAAGAGAAAAAACCGTAAAACGGAACAAAGCCCACCGTGGTGGGCTTTGTTCCGAAAGAGGAAGGGATGAGGGCTTTTCGACTGTCCGGCACAGAACAATCATCGCCTCAGGAGGAATTGGAGAGTGACACGGCGGAGGGGTTCCGTCTGTCCTCTGCAACTAGAGATTAACACATCCCAACCGCAGGTTTTTGTAGAAAAAGATCGAAAGTATAAAGTTTTTACGTCTGGATGGCGCTATTTCCACCGATTTTCAAACCATTTCACCGGTATTTTACGGCGCGCACAGCCGCCAAAACCACACCGGGTTATTTCCCGGCGGCGGCGGCCATTTTATACACGGCCTCCATGTCCAGCTCGGCCAGCACCTTGAAGCCGCCCACGGTGCGGGCGCCGCCCCGGCTGCAGCCCACCACCATCTCGTGGATCTCGGCCTCGCTGGCTGTGATACCCGCCTCCTTGAAGTTGGTGGGCATCTCAATGGCCCAGAAGAACTCCTCCATCTCCTCGATGCCTGCCTCGGCGGTTTTCAGGTCATCGCCGGTGTCCTCCAGCTCCAGCACGTTCACGGCCAGCCGGGCGAAGCGGGCCGGGTTCTCCTTATAGACATACCGCGCCCAGCTGCCCCACACCGTGGTGAGGGAGGCGCCGTGGGCCAGGTCGTACTTGCCCGAAAGCTCGTGGCCCAGCTGGTGGCAGGCCCAGTCTCCGGCGCCGCCGCCGCAGCCGGTGAGCCCGTTGTGGGAGAGGCTGCTCGCCCACATCACCTCGGCCCGGGCGTCATAGTTGGCCGGGTCACGGGCCAGCGTGTGGGCGTTGGCAATCACGGTGCGCATCAGCGCCTCGGCAATGCTGTCGGTCAGCTCCATCGTGGCATTTTCGCCGGTGAAGTACCGCTCCAGCGTGTGCATCAGGATGTCGGCGCAGCCGGCGGCGGTCTGGTAGGGCGACACCGTCAGGGTGAGGGCCGGATCCATCACGGCGAAGCGGGGACGGCCGTGCTCGCTGTTGTGGCCGCGCTTCTCCCGGGTTACCTCGTTGGTGATGACGTTGGAGTTGCTCATTTCGCTGCCGGCGGCCGCTATGGTGAGCACGCAGCCCAGGGGGGCCATCCCGGTGACCACCCGCTTGCCGGTGTGGAAGTCCCAGGGGTCGCCGCCGCTGGCCAGCCCATAGCCGATGCCCTTGGCCGAATCGATCACGCTGCCGCCGCCCACCGCCAAAAGGAAATCTACCCCTTCTTTTTTGCACAGCTCAAGACCCTCGCGCACCAGGCCCAGGTGGGGGTTGGGCTGCACCCCGCCCAGCTTCACAAAGGCCACGCCCGCCTTCTCCAGAGAAGCGCATACCCGGTCAATCAGGCCGCTTTTCAGGGCGCTGCTCCCGCCGAAGTGCACCAGGGCCTTGGTGCCGCCGCAGGCCTTCACCAGCTCGCCGGTCTGGTCCACGGTATCTCTGCCGAAGACCACCTTGGTGGGGGTGTTGTAGATGAAATTGGTCATTTTTATATCCTCCAATATATGCGGATTTATAGGGAATTTAATCGGGATTAATTCTGTTTAAATATTACTTAAATAAAGCGCAGTGCGCGGCTTCTCTTGCAAAGCCGGATTTATTGCCCGATTTTTTCGGCAATTATCCGGGCGGCCTCCTGGCAGCCGGTGACCGGCTGGCCCTTCACGGCGGTGTCGGCGGTGCGCAGCCCCTCGGTGACGGCGGCGTTCACCGCGGCCTCCACCGCGTCGGCCTCGGCCGGCATCCCAAGGCCGTGGCGCA
>JAJDIZ010000198.1 GCA_030266915.1 Ruminococcaceae bacterium OttesenSCG-928-D13
ATAGAAAAAGGCGTTTTTCCAGATGTTTTCGTCGCCCGCCTCTCCCTCGGTGACGTCCACATCAAAGAACAGTGCCGCATCCGATTTTGCCGGGAGGCTGGGGCAGGTTAGCAGAATGGCATTCGCTTCGGCCGGCGGCACCGTGCTAAAACCGGCAAGGTCGCCGTACAGGGCGTCCAAGGTGTCGTATCCCTTGTCCAGCTTGATATAGGTGGCGGTGAAGTTGTTCGAAAGCAAAGCGTCTTCGCAAGGCGAAAGCTGCATACTGAACTCGGAACCCCCGCCCATAAAGACATTTCCAAGATCCAGGCCTTTGCGGGCGATGGGGACGATGACAGACACGTCGCTGGCAGCTGTTACGCTGGTGTTGCTCACGGTTACCCGCAGCTGCCCGCCGCTGTCCGCGCCCATCAGCAGCGCAATGCTGTTTGGGTCAGACTCATCGTAGGTATACCAGTTTTGCGGCACTGGCTTGCCGGCCACCCGGGTGACCGAAACGGCGTTATACACCTCCACCTCATCAACCTGCTGCAGGCTGAAGTATTCCCTGTGGCGATTAATGGAGGACAGGGGCTTCCCACCGTTGATGCCGTAGGTGTCCGCCGTGGCCTGATTGACATTCATGTTGTTGGGCACGTTGTTGTATGGAAGTGCCGTCAGGGAACTCGCGGCGGTTATCTTGATGAGGTCCTCGATCAAGTATTTCTTGGTTGTCAGGTTCTTGGAGGTGGTTAGCGGGATGGAATACTGGATCACGTACTGAAAGCCGTCGTTGCTATACTGGCCAAGCATCAGCCCCTTGGGAAAGGAGATTTTGAAGATGCTGACCCCATCCCCTGTGGTGTTGAGGTGGCTGACATTGGTGACGGTGTAGGCCAAGGCCGGCTTATAGCCGGTGTCCAGCTCGTTTGTTACGTTGTAGCGCCGCTGGGTAAAGCGCGCCAGGCTTTCGTCAAAGCCGATGCCCTGCGGCAGGGTAAGGTATATGACCGGGTCTGCAATGATATTGGTTGTGCCGCGCCCCGCGGCGCTGGTGTAGCAGCCGTATGCCACATTGTAGACCCGGGCTATTCCGCCCACCGTCACATTGTTCCCCGCGCTGACAGTGCGGCCGTTGTTGCTGCCGGAGGAAGATGCCCCGTTCAGGGTGGGGCTCATAACTTCGAATGCGCTGCGGTTTGCACCGGTGGAGGTGACCGTGGAGCTGGCCGTTAAGAAACCGTTTGTCTCGTTTCGGAAGACGGGATTTGTGTTATACAATTTAAAGCTGTGGGTGACCACCGTGCCAATATCCGCAGTGGTGAAATATCCATAGGCACCCGCGGCGCATCGGTCGTAGGTGGTTCCCAGGGTCCAGTTGGAAGAGATATACTCCTTTGGCAGCTTGCCAATGTCTGCAACAACACCGGTGAAGGACACAAGGCCGGAGCCGTCTTCCACGTCGCTGAGCAATATGCGCAGCACGCTGGATTTATCCTTTTTGAAGGTTCCCAGGTTGGCAATCTGGGCCGGTGTCAGGTCGATGGTGACAATGTCTCCATTTGCCTTTTTGGCCGATACGGTGATATTTGTCGGCAAGGCTGTGATGTCGCAAGGGATGGTGATGATGTTGATGTTGGCAGCGGCACCCGTGGTGTTGTAGCTTGCCTCATAGGTTTTTTCATAAGGGGTGGGATGGGTCGCGTTTCTGTTCCGAATCAGCACACTGCCCATATAGGCGCTGTAGGGCACCCCTTCCCCAAGGTCCAGTGTGGTGTTGTACATCTGCCGTTTCAAATCATTCGGGAAGGTAAGCTGGGTTTCGTCTTCTTCCGCGCTGAGCATCTGGTAGGTTACGGTGTTGTTGCCCGCAACCATAATGGGGAGTGATTGACCCATAATGGTCGCGGTACAGTTCAAAATTTTTGCCGAAAACTGCGTGCCGGCAAAGGAGGCTGGTATACCGAACTCCAAAGAAAGCGTCAGGCCGCCGCCGATGGTTTTGAACCCGTCTTTGATTGTGAACGTGATAACTTTGCTGCCGCCGGCCGGCGTGCCCACTGAGGCTGACACATAACCATAGCTTGTGTGGTACTTCTGCCAGGTGGTGGAAAACCCATAGTTCGCAAGGTCGATATTATCCGGCACCTGCACCTGAATATCCACTTTTTCATACAATGCAGAGGTTTGCTTTGCCGGTGCCACAGCATTCCCGAGGAAGTACATGGTGGTGGAGGCGGTGTTCCCCCCCGCTGTGCCGGTGAGGGATGTGGCGCCAAACCAGGAACGGAGCGTGCTTTTTGGGGCAACAGTAAGGTCGACGCTCTCTTCGTCATACCCCGGCACAGCCTGAAACTGGTTAGAGCCGTTCAGCCTGCCAAGCCTGAATGAAAAGGCGTCGCTGATGGTGCTGTTGGTGTACAGCGCGTCATCAATTTTGAAACCATAATCGAAAGCGATTCCATCCCCGGTTGCAATGGTGCTTTTTATGGCATATACCATGGTGCCGTCTTTAAGCGCATAGGTGGCCCTTTTGATATCCTGATCCGCATTGCTGTCAGAGGAATAGCCATATTGGGGGTCGGGATAGTCGGCATAGCTGATCAGTCTGTCAAAATAGCTGTTCCCGATACTGCCCACGGTGAAGGTGCCATCCAGCGGGGTGGCCATAACCAGCCCGTTGGTGGTTTGGCCGGC
>JAJDIZ010000199.1 GCA_030266915.1 Ruminococcaceae bacterium OttesenSCG-928-D13
AACGAAGCCCGCAATTACTACGTTGAAGTCAAGCGGCAGCGCGAACGGGAATCGCTTTTTTCAGAGCTATCGGCACAGGAAATGGAGCGGCTTTTTATGCTGGACGAGTACCCCAGTGAACAATCCATATTCAGCGTTTTGGAGTACGACGTTGCCATAAAAGGCGAATTGCTGGCCGATGCTCTAACGGCCCTGCCGGAACAGAAGCGAGACATCATCCTGCTTTACCACTTCCTCGGCATGACGGACAAGGAGATTGGCGACTTGCTGCACATGGCGCGTCAGACCGTCCAATACCAGCGGACAAGCTCTTTACGGCACTTAAAAAAATACATGGAGGGAAAGGCCAATGAGTAAACAAGGGTATAGAGCTTCCGGCTTGCTTCCTTACTCCGTCATCGCGACGGCGTCCCACGGCGACGTGGATGCCATCAACGCCGTGCTGAAGCACTACGAGGGCTACATAGCTGTTTTATCCACAAGGCAGCTTTACGATGAAAGCGGATGCCCCCATGCGTGTGTGGATGACGGACTTAGGCGCAGGCTGGAAACCAAACTGATTACTAAAATCCTCACGTTCAGAGTAGCATAATTCCCCGCCGTGGGGGAAGCGTGTTTCCCCCCTTTCCACGCTTCCCGCCTACGGGCTTTTCGTGTTGTCGTGCGGCAAAAGCCCACCGGGGAGCCGGTGAGTTTTTACGGCCTGACAACGGCCACTAGCAGCTTGACAAAGAAAGCACGCAAGATAACGGCGGCGCAGCATAACGGCAAATTCGGATACGTTCTATTTCCATACCGAGCCGGACGGCGGGTGCGCCACGACCTCTACGCGAGAGAGCGACCAACACCGACAGCCCGTGACAAGCTGGGGCAGCTTGTAGGCTATGACCGCATGGGAATGACAATGATACTCCCGTCCAGCTAACAGGCCGAGCGTTAAAAGCGTCGCAGCCAATAGGGGCGGCTGCATGAGAACCATGCAGGGGTGAAATTCCCGTGAGGACGCGGCCCGCGTCCGTCCGACTTTGTTTTCTTTTTATGGCAAAATCAGAACAAAGGGCTGCGTTCACGATGTTTTTGATGCAGCTCTTTTTTGTGGTTTTGGATAACCGAAAGGAGGGCATTGTCTATGGAAATGAGTTCGCAGGAAATCTATCACATCGTGTTCAAGGAATACCCGGATGTGCTTGATGTAAAGCAAGTCAGTAAGCTGCTGGGCGTGAGTACAAAAACCGTATACAAGCTGATAAAAGACGGCTCCCTGTCCTCATTGCGAGTGGGCAGGGAGTTTCGCGTTACCAAAGTGACGCTGATGAAGTACATGAAAGTTTTTGGGCAAGCTGCCGTCGCAAGCGATAAATAATTATTTCTTAAAAAAGTGCTGCACTTGCTGAAATGCGATATTTCATCTGCTATAATAGGAACTGTCAATAGTAGGTGAAATCATCTGTGCGAATGGAGGATTTTACATGAGAACAGGTCATCTACAAAACAAGACCATCAAGGTTGCTGGGCATCTGGAAGATAGACGTGGTTATTATCACATTGCATTGAATTGGGTTGACAGGAGCGGCAACCGTGGCCGAAAGAGCATCTCTACCGGCTTTCCTGTTAAGGGCAACAAAAAGCGGGCAGAAGAAATGATGCGTCAGGCAAAGCGAGTGCAGCAGGAAATCGTATCAGCTATGCCCGAAGTGACGGAACTGCTTTTTGCGGATTTTATGGAACAATGGCTTGAAGTCATTAAGCCGGACATCAAGCTCACTACTTATGGCGGCTATTGCATGAATGTGCGGTCTGCCATCGGCCCGTATTTCCGCGAACATGGCATACTGCTCCGTGAGCTGACCGCCGACGACATTAACGACTTTTATGCGGAACAGTTGGAGACAGTCAAGGCCACTACCGTTCATAAGTACCACGCCAATATCAGCAAGGCACTTAAATACGCTGTGAAAAAGGGCATGATTCCTTACTCGGTGATGGACAAGGTGGATAGGCCAAAGCCAGAGCGATTTGTTGGCAAATTCCTGAAACAGTCTGAAACGATAGAGTTGTTTGAAGCAGTCAAAGGCCATAAGCTGGAGCTGGGTGTCATACTCGGCGCGTTCTACGGGTTGCGCCGTGCGGAAATCATCGGCTTACGCTGGGAATCCATTGACTTTGAAGCCAATTCCATCACCATTGAGCATACGGTAACAGTGGCAAACGTAGATGGAAAGCGCGTACTCGTCGTGGATGATACCACAAAGTCAAAAGCCAGCTTCCGCACATTGCCGCTTGTTCCAGAGTTTCGGGCAAAGCTGCTGGCGGTCAAAGAAGAACAGGAACACTACCGCAAGCTGTGTGGCAACTCCTACAACAGGGTTGAGGGGAAGTACATCTACACCGACCAGCTTGGAAATCGCGTCAGGCCCGACTATCTTTCCAGCGCGTTCCCCAAGTTTATGGAGGAAAACGGGTTTAGACGGTTGAGATTTCACGATTTGCGTCATAGCTGCGCAAGCCTGTTGCTGGCGAACGGCGTACCGCTCAAACAGATACAGGAATGGCTCGGCCACAGCGACTTTGCGATTACAGCCAACACCTATGCGCATTTGGAATTTGACTCAAAACTGAAATCAGCACAAGCTATGACTTGGAT
>JAJDIZ010000002.1 GCA_030266915.1 Ruminococcaceae bacterium OttesenSCG-928-D13
CTTGCCGCATAAGCAGGATAGTCAGATATTTCAAAAACTGTCTGCTTCGCCTACCCGGCAGAATTCCTGTCGATGTGTTGCCACATGCACCCGTATCCGGTAAAATGGAAATGGTCAACCAAATAACTTCGTTAACCAGGAGGGCATAGATGGCAAAGCAAATCATCGCCATTGCGGGGGCTGGCACCATGGGGGCGTCTATCGCGCAGGTGTACGCCCAGTGCGGCCACGAGGTGGTGCTGTACGACCTGTTTCCACTGGGCCTCGGGAAGGGCAAAGACCTGATTACCCTGAACCAGGAGACGGCGGTGGCCGAGGGCAAGCTGACGGCGGCCCAATCGGCCGAGCTGCTGGGCCGCATCCACTTCACCACCGAGCTGGCCGATTTTGCCCGGGCAGACTTCGTCATCGAGGCCATCCTCGAGCGGATGGATGTAAAGCACGCTTTCTGGGCCGAGGCTTCGTCGCTGGTGCGTGCCGACGCCATCCTCACCAGCAACACCAGCGGCCTGTCGCTTAGCGAGATCGCCACGGCCGTCATCCGGCCCGAGCGGTTCTGCGGCATGCACTGGATCAACCCGCCCCACATCGTGCCGCTGGTGGAGGTGATCAAGGGGGACAAAACCAGCGATGAGACAGCCCAAGCGGTGTATGAAAGCGCCCTGGCCGCCGGGAAAAAGCCGGTGATGGTGCAGAAGGACGCCAAGGGCTTTGTGCTGAACCGCCTGCAGTTTGCCGTCCTGCGGGAGGCGATGCACATTGTGGAGAATGGCATCGCCAGCCCCGAGGACGTAGACAACGTGTTCAAGTACGGCCTGGGCATGCGCTACGCGGCCATCGGTCCCTTCGAGACGGCCGACCTGGGCGGACTGGACGTCTTCTACAACATCGCAAGCTATCTGCTGGCCGACCTGAGCGACGAAAAGGCCGTGCCCGAGCTGCTGGCGGCCCGCTACCAGGCAGGTGATTACGGCGTCAAGAGCGGCAGGGGCTTCTATGACTACTCGGATGGCAAGGACGAGGCGGCCATCCGCCGGCGGGACAAAATGTTCCTCAAGCTGGCCGAGTGCCTGTATGGCGGCGAGGACTGACGTCCCCCAACCCGACCCGGCAGCCCACCGAAAAAGCAGAAAAAGCCCGGCCCGATGTCACATCGGGCCGGGCTTTTGGCACAGTTAAAAACGGGCGGGCACATCAAATGGCCCAAATAGCGGCGGGTCAGTCGGCGGGCTCCTGGTAGTTGCCGTAGTAGGTGATCACCACTTTGGTGCTGCTGGTCACCTCGGCGTTCACCACGTAGTCGATGGAGGCCACCTTGCCGTCATTGTCGGACGAGATATCGTTATCGGTGACCTCGGGCGGGGAGTAGGGCACGCCGATCTTGTCGAGGTAGGTGGTCAGGGCGGTGTAGTCCCCACCCATATAGCTCTCAAGGTTGGGCATATAGAACTTGTCCAGCACGTTCACGTTCACAATGGTTGCCTCGGTGGCCACCTCGCCGCCGGCGGGCGGGTCGGTGGAGTAGATCAGGCCAACCTTGTGGTAGCCCTCGCTGTTGGCAATGGTGTTGACGCGGTACTGGGTGATGCCCACCCGTGTCAGCTCCGCAATGCCCTCGGCCTCCTTGCGGCCCGTGATGTCGGGCATCGCGACGGTCTTCACCTCGCCGGCCACGTAGAGCACAACCTTATCCTTGCCGGGCTTCACCTCGCTGCCGGCCGCCGGGTCTGTTTTGGTGACAGTGCCGGGCTCCACCTTGCCCGCGTTGGCCTCGGTGGCAACGGTGTATTCAATCCCCAGCTCTTTCAGCTTCTTTTCAGCGTCCTCCTGGGTGGTAAAGGTGTTCACAAAGTCGGGCATCACCACCGGCTCCATGCCGTCACTCACCCACAGCTTAATCTTGGTGCTGCCGTCCCAGGTGTCGCCGCCCTTCGGGTCCTGCCGGATAATCCGGCCTGCTTCCACGTCGTTGCTGTATTCCATCACCGGCTCGTCAAAGTTGAAAATGTCGGTGTAGGCCGCGTTCTTGGCCACATCCTCGTACAGCTTACCGGTGAAATCCGGGATGGTCTCCCCCACACTGATGGAGGAGCTGACCGAAATCGACACGCTGGAGGAAGGATCCTCCTTGCCGCGGTTGCGGGT
This sequence comes from Ruminococcaceae bacterium OttesenSCG-928-D13, assembly GCA_030266915.1. Classification (GTDB taxonomy): domain Bacteria; phylum Bacillota; class Clostridia; order Oscillospirales; family Ruminococcaceae; genus JAAYCI01. Next base: position 2,146 of record JAJDIZ010000002.1, read on the forward strand.
GAAGGCCGAAATCAGCAGGATGATCAGCAGCAGCACCACCACAGCGCCCACGGCGCAGGCGCCCACAATCAGCTGCTGGCGGGTAAGGCCCAGCGGGCCGCGGCCCTCGGGCTTGCCGGTGCGCCCGCCGCCGCCCTCGCCGGCCAGGGCCAGCCGCAGGTCGGGGATGTTCTGGATGCGCTCGGCCGGCACCAGGCGCATGGCCCGGGCAATCCCGGCCGAAAGGTAGGCCGGCACGTCACGGTTCACGGTGCGGGCCGGGCGCAGGTTGTCCTGCATCCGGCGCTCGTTGGCCGGGTAGGGCGCCTCGCCGGCCACCAGCCGGTACAGCACGGCGCCCATGGCGTAGATATCGGTGTAGCGGCCCTCAAACTCGTTGGCGGCATACTGCTCGGGGGCGGTGTAGCCCGGGTAGAGCTTGGGCTTCAGCTCGCTGCCCTGCTGGCGCAGCGCCAGGGTGCCGTAGCCGCAGAGCTTGGCGGTGCCGCCGCTCTCGAGGATGATGTTCTCGGGTGCAATGCCCCGGTGCACCATATTTGCGGCGTGCATCGCCTCCACCCCGTTCAGCACCGGGCGCATCAGGGCCACGGCCCGGGCGGCGTCCACAGCGCCCTCGCGCTTGGTCAGGTACTCGGCCAGGGTGGGGCCTTCTATCTTTTCCAGCACCGCATAGGCGGTGTTGTTCTCCTCCACAACGTCCAGCACCTGCACCAGGCCCTCGGTGAGGCCCATGCGCAGCAGGGTGCCATACAGCTCGGCAAAATCGATGCGGGTGGTTTTGAACAGCACCTCGTTGCCGGGCTTCGGGCGGATGGAGCCGGTTTCGTCCCGGGAGGCGCAAAGGGTGACCGGCATGAACTCTTTGATCACCACCCGCTGCAGGGTGTTGCCGTCGATGGCGGAATAGGTGACCCCCTCGCCGTCGATGTCGTTATAGCGGCCGACGGTGTAGCGCCCGGCCAGCACCCAACCGTTGGGCAGGGCCCCGCCGGGGTTGGTGTTCTCAAAAGTGATTCCGCATTTTGGGCACTGCCCGCTCCCGGCCGGAACGCGACCAAAGCAATTGTCGCAAATCCTGTCCGCCATATGATGTTGCCACCTTTCGTGTTGGTTCTGGTTCTGTGCTCTTTATGGGCCTTGGCCTCAGGGCAGGTCGTCGGCGTTCTCCAGGTTGTGCCACACGTCCTGCACGTCGTCGTCCTCCTCCAGATGGTCCAGCAGCTGGCCCATGCGCTTGAGGTCCTCCCCGCTCGAGAGGCTGACGGTGCTGGAGGCCACAAACTCCGCTTCGGCAGAGGTGACGTTATAGCCCTTTTCCCGCAGGGCGGCGGCCACCGCGTCCACCTTGGGAGGCTCGCAGGTCAGCTCGGCCATGCCGTCGTCGATATCGAAATCGTCGGCCCCGGCGTCGAAGGCGTCTTCCATCAGCTTTTCCTCGTCGAGGTTCTCCCCCTCAATCAGGATGATGCCCTTCTGGCTGAACTGGAAGGCCACCGAGCCGCTCTGCCCAAGGCTGGCGCCGTATTTATCGAAGTAGTGCCGCATGTTGGCGGCGGTGCGGTTGCGGTTGTCGGTCAGGGTTTCCACCATCACCGCGGTGCCCGAGGGGCCGTAGCCCTCGTAGGTGATGGATTCGTAGTCGTCCTTTTCGCCGCCCTCGGCCCGCTTGATGATGCGGTTGATGTTATCGTTCGGCACGTTCAGGCTCTTGGCCTTGGCAATCAGGTCCCGCAGCCTGCCGTTGGAATTCGGATCGCCCCCGCCCTCGCGCACCGCCACGGCAATTTCGCGGCCAACCTTGGTGAACAGTTTGGCCTTCTGCGCGTCGGTTTTTTCTTTCTTGCGCTTGATGTTGTTCCACTTGCTATGCCCGGACATAGCCCACCTCCGGAAGTATCATTATATTTTATCTACTGGTTATCCACTAAAGATTAATTTTACCATATTTTGGCGGCGGTTGCAAAACACGCCATTTGTAACGGCAGACCGGTATCCATCTCGCATAATCCACGAATAATTGTAGCATAAACACCGGCCGATTCAAACTTCGAAATGGTTACACTTTGTAGATCAGCACCGTCTCGCTCTCGAAGGCGGGCGCGGCACCTTCGAAGGGGTGCCCGCCGCTGGGCAGGTGCACCAGCAGCACCGAAATGCCGTTTTCACGGGCCAGCTGCGTGGCCTGCTCGAAGCTTTCAGCCGCGAAGATACCGTCGCTCACCTGCTCCAGGTTGTGGCGCAGCAGGTGGTAGTCAAGGCTGTAATCCATGGCGTAGCGCCAGCTCTCCACAAAGGCCTGGCGCTGGCTCTCGGCCGTGTAGTAGTGGAAAACGCCCTCGGCGGCCTCGGGAACCTTGGCGTTGCGGTTGGTGGCGAACACCTCGTCCCTGGCCATGTTGTCCGCCAGCCAGCGGGCGGCGGCGTAGTCGTCCCGGGTGATGGTCTCAGCCGCCAGGGGCATGTCGGGCCGCAGGTGCAGGCAGCGCAGGGCGCTCTGCACTCCCACCCGCAGGCTGGGCGCGGCGTAGTAGACCGTGCTGGCAAAGCCGAGGGCGCACAGCAGCAGCACCGCCACCCCGGCGGTTCGCCCGGCCATCGGGCGTTCCGTCTTTTTTGACACAATCCCGTCGAAAAACCGTGAGGCCACCCGCCCGGCGCAGATCCACATACAGAACACCGCGGCCAGCAAAAAGTAGCTCTGGGAGAAGGAGTAGTGATTGAACAGCGCGTAGGCCGCGATGCCCCCCGGCACAATGGCGTTCACCACAAGCGCCGTGACACCAAGCTTTTTGAACTCGACAAGGCTGTAGACCAGGGAGATCAGGTAGAGCACCAGGGCCGGCAGGCAGCGCTCCCACAGGATTTTGAGGGCGTCCACCAGCATGGCAAGACTGGGCTGGAACAGCAGGTTGTTGATGGCCTGCCGGTAGATCAAAAACCACAGCAGGCCGAAGATGGCCGCGCCGCCGCCGGCGGCAGAGAGCAGCCACAGGTTTGGCTTTTTCCGCAGCAGGAAATCCACGAGAAAGGCGGCCAGCAGGGCGCACACCAGCAGCACCCCCACCGTGCTCTTGCCCCAGATCAAGGCCGTCAGCGTGCCCAGCAGGGCGGCCAGCGCCCGCTTGCTCTTGAAGCCCCCGGCCTCGCATTGCTGCAAAACCAGCAGGGCGGCGGCAAAGAAGAAGTTGCTCTGCATCACACCATTCATGTTGGTGAACACATGGCTGTAACCGGCGTTCCAGCTGGTGTGGCCAAACAGCACCCCGGCCGGGACGATCAGCGCGGCGTAGGGCCCGGTGCCAAAGCCCTTTGCCAGCAAGTAGAGGGCCGCGCAGAGCAGGGCGCACCAGATGGGCCAGCCGTAGTAGCAGATGGAATCCCAGGCGTTCTGGCCGCAGAGCAGCCCCACAAGGCCGCCCAGCACGTCGCTGAAATAGTGGTAGTGCAGGATGCCCCCGGCCGTCCGGATGTCCCGCACCGGGCTGCCAAACTGGGCCGAGGCCGCGTTGCCCACGCTCCACAGCAGGTCCTGGCTGTACACCCGGTTGCCGCCGTTTGCGGGCCGCGCATAGGTGAACACCCCGGAAAAGATGTACAAAAACAGGGCCGCGGCCAGCAGCATCACCAGCAGCCAGGCGCCATTTGATAAGCCACCCAGCCGGGGTTTTGCGGGGAGGCGCTCGGCACCCACGCCGTCCACCATCCGTGCCGAGCGCTGATCCCTCAGCCGCAGAAAGGCCCACCCCAGCCCGAGCAGGGCGCTGGGCAGGCCGCAGAGCCACACCGGGGCAAAGCTGCCCAGGGTGGTGAACACCAGCATCAGTAAAAGGCCGCCCAGCGGCACAGCGGCCACCAGGCGCACCGCAAGCGCTGCCTTCGGCAGGGCAAGGGCGGACAGCCACAGGCCGGGCAGCACCACAAGCACTCCGAAGCCCAGCGGGTAGAGGAACACCCCGGCCACACTGCCGCCCGAGAGCCCCACCGCCACAGTGTACAACGCAAAAACGCCCGCCGCCACAACGATGGCGAGGACGGGTACAACACGGTTTGCTTTGGATGCTGCCGTTTTCTGCAAGTGCCGCCGCCCTTTCCGCTGGAATTGATTTACATCGAAACCTTACTGACGTTTCTTATCTGAATAGTAAGCGAAACCGCAAGCAAAGTGCGTCTCGTCCGCGGCGCCATGTGCCGTGGCATTCCTCCACTCGCATGCTTCGCATATCCTTAGCCCTAGGCTCGCTCCAGAATGCCCCGGCCCATGGCGCCGCTGCCTTTTCTTCACTCTTCATTAAACTATGCAGCGGCCACTTTTATTTCATCTCAAGATGCCGCTGCCAGATCGGCTCGAAAAGCTCCTCCACCCGCTCCAGCCGGTTTTGCAGGTAGAGCCAGCCAAACAGCGCCTCAAGGCCGGTGGAGGCCCGGTACTCCTCGGCGGAGGCATTCTTGCTCACCGTGGCCTTGCTTGCGTTGCGGCCCCGGCGCACAATGTCGGCCTCCTGCTCGGTGAGCATCGGCTCCAGCAGGTGCAGGGCCGCAAACTGGCCCCTGGCGCTCACCATCTCCACCGCGCTGCGGTGCAGCGCCCCGGCGGGCATCCGGCTTTCGGCCACCAGGCGGGCGCGCACCAAAAGCTCAATCACACCGTCGCCCACAAAGGCCAGCGCCAGGGGGCTGCGCTCCCGCAGATCAATCTCCGATTCAGGGAATGTCAGCATAGGGTTCCCTCAAAAGACATAGTCAAATTCGTAGTCGCCGATCTTGATGGTGTCGTCCTCCTCCACCCCAAGCTCAATCAGCTTCGCCAGCACGCCGACGCTATCCAGCTGGCGCTGGAAGTATTGCAGGCTCTCCCAGTCGTCCACGTTGCTGCCGGCCAGAATCCGCTCCAGCCAGGGGGCCTCCACCTCGAACAGGTGGTCATCCAGCTTGGTGGCAATGAAGGCGCGGCCCTCACCCGCCGGCTGCAGGGACGGGATGTAATCCGGCACAAAGCGCTCCACCGGCGGCAGCTTTTTCAGCTCGGTGTAAACCAGGCGGGGCAGCTCGTCGGTGCCGGTGTGGGCCGCCGCGCTGATGGTGCGGAAAATCAGGCCCTTTTCCTCGATGAAATCCCTAAACGCGGCCACCTGTTCCTCGGTGGCGATGTCGCACTTGTTGCCCAGCACAATCTGGGGCCGGCCGGCCAGCTCGGGGCTGAAAGCCGCCAGCTCGGCGTTGATCTTCTCAAAGTCTGCCACCGGGTCCCGCCCTTCGCTGCCCGAAACGTCCACAAGATGCAGCAGCAGGCGGCAGCGCTCCACATGGCGCAGGAAGTCGTGCCCAAGGCCCGCCCCGCCGGCAGCCCCCTCGATCAGGCCCGGGATGTCGGCAGCCACAAAGCTCTCCTCCTCGGCCACCCGCACCACCCCAAGCTGGGGCACCAGCGTGGTGAAGGGATAGTTCGCCACCTTGGGCCGGGCCGCGCTGATCACACTGATCAGCGTGCTTTTGCCCACGTTGGGGAAGCCGATTAGCCCCACGTCGGCTATCAGCTTAAGCTCCAGCCGGGCGTCGAAGGCATCTCCGGGCAGGCCGGGCTTGGCAAAGCGCGGGGCCTGCCGCTGGGGGGTGGCAAAGTGGCTGTTGCCCCAGCCGCCCCGGCCGCCCTTCGCAATCACCACCGGCTCGTCGCCCGAGACGTCGGCCCGCAAAAGGCCGGTGGCGTCATCCAGCACCAGGGTGCCCCGGGGCACCTTGAGCACCAGGTCCGGCGCGGCCTTGCCATACTGCTTCTTGCCACGGCCGTCCTCGCCGTTCTGGGCGGCGTACTTGCGCTTGTAGCGGAAGTCCATCAAAGTGGACAGATTGTCGTCAGCCACCAGCACCACATCGCCGCCGCGGCCGCCGTCGCCGCCGTCCGGCCCGCCGTTGGCCACATATTTCTCCCGGTGGAAGGACACACAGCCGTTGCCCCCCTTGCCGGCCTCGATGCGAATCTTCGCCACATCTACAAAACTGGCCATTGCGGGCCTCCTTTTGGTAGTTTTTTGTGTTCCCAAACCAAAAACTGCCGGACCAGCGGCCCGGCAGTGGTTCTGTTAAGCTAAAAATTTACTGCTTGATAGAAACCTTTTTGCGGTCCCGGCCCCAGCGCTCGAAGCTCACGCGGCCGTCCACCAGGGCAAAGAGGGTGTCGTCCTTGCCTTTGCCAACGTTCTCGCCGGGATGGATGTGGGTGCCGCGCTGCCGCACCAGAATGTTGCCGGCCAGCACAAACTGCCCGTCTGCGCGCTTCGCGCCCAGCCGCTTGCTCTCGGAGTCGCGGCCGTTCTTGGTTGAACCTACGCCTTTTTTATGTGCCATGGTAGTTTACTCCTCCCGGAAATTATTTCGCGTTGATGGCGGTGATCTCCACCTTGGTGTAGGGCTGACGGTGGCCAATGCGGCGCACGCTGCCCTTTTTGGGCTTGTAGGTGATGATGTTCAGCTTTTTGCCGCGGCCGCTTTTCAGCACGGTGCCGCTCACTTTGGCGCCGGCCACGTTCGGGGTGCCAACGGTAACTTTGCCGTCTTCGCCCACGGCCAGAACATCCTCGAACTCGACGGTGTCGCCCGCCTCGGCCTCGAGCTTCTCGATGAAGATCTCATCGCCTTTTTCCACGCGGTACTGCTTACCGCCGGTCTTGATCACTGCGTACATGGCCATTCCTCATTTACTTATAGACTCGCTGCCAGGGGCGGCTGCACACTGCCAAACGCAGGCGCAACACTTCAAAACCCGTTACAAGCGGCCCTATTACTATATCACAGGGGCGGGGCGGATGTCAACGGAATTCTCACAGGAAAACCGGGCCCGCGCGGGGCCCGGCATTGGCCAAATAATACCCATCGGGCTATATCGCCTATTCCCCCAGGTAACTCTTCACCAGAGCCTGCAGGATGTCATCCCGGTCCACCTTGCAAATTTTGGTGCGCGCACCGCCGAAGGTGGTGATGTAGGTGGGGTCTTCGCTGAGGATGTAGCCCACTATCTGGTTGATGGGGTTATAGCCTTTCTGTTTCAGCGCGGCGTAAACCTCGGTAAGGATCTTGCGAATCTCGGCGTCCTGGTCGTCGTGCACTGAAAAGATGGTGGTTGTGGAGTCGCTCATAAAACCCCTCCTGTTGCCGTTATATCGAGGAACTTGAATACATGGTCCGCTGGTTACATTATAGCGGTAAGACTGTCAAAACGCAATAGAGATGACAGAAGGTTTACAGAAAGTTGATGTTTGGGGCGGCGGTGCCTTAACCCGCCGCGACCGGCCTCCGCCTTCCTACTGCCGCAGCGCCACGCCCATGCCGCCGAGCTTTGCCAGCACCTTGCCGATGATCTCATCGGCGTCGGCGTCGGTGAGGGTGGCGGCCGCGTCGCGCAGCACCAGGCTGTAGGCCAGGCTCTTTTTGCCGGGGCCAATCTTCTCGCCGGTGTACACGTCAAACAGGGTCAGGCTTTCAAGCCGCTTGCCGGCAGCCGAGGTAATGGCCCCCGCAATCTCGGCGGCGGGCATGTCTTCGCCTGCCACCAGGGCCAGGTCCCGGGTGATGGCCGGGAACTTGGGCAACTGCCTGAACTGCGGGGTGGCGCCGCTGGCCTCGAACAGCAGGTCGAGGGAGAGGTCAGCCGCCACGAGGCGCGGCTTGATGTCGTAGCTTTCGGTCACGGCCGGGTGTACCTCGCCCAGGGTGCCCAGCTTAACCAGCTCGGGCGGGGCGTTTTCCACAGGCACCTGCACCCAGATGTCACCGCAGCGGCCCGGGTGGAAGGTGGTGCCCGCATCGTTGCGGCGCACCTCCCAGCGGGTGATGCCCGCGACCTCCAGCAGCGCCTCGGCCACCCCTTTCAGGGCGGCGTAGTCCCAGCTTGGGCCGTAGGCGGCCAGTACCAGCTTCTGCCGCTCGATGGGCAGGTCCTCCTCCCCCGGGGTGGGGGTGTACTCGGTGGCCTGCTCGAATACCGCGCAGCTCTCGGCCCGGGCGGCCCAGTTGCGGGCGGCCACCTCGAAGATGCTGGGCAGGGCGGTGGTGCGCATGATCGAGGTCTCCTCCCCGAAGGGGTTCATGATCTTCACCGCGTCCCGCAGCGGGTCGTTTTCGGGCAGGTTGATTTTGTCGAACCCGGCCGGGCTGTAGAAGCTGTAGGTCTGGCACTGCCACAGGCCGCAGCCCACCAGCACCCGCATGCACTTCTCCTCGAACAGCTGGCGGGCCGTGGGCCGGGCCTTGGCCACCCCGCTCAGGATGGTGGCCGGAATGGTGTTGTAGCCCACGAAGCGCACCACCTCCTCGGCGATGTCGCAGTCGCGGGAGACGTCGGCCCGGGCGGTGGGAATGGTGATGACGCCGTTTTCCACCTTGAGGTCCAGCGGGGTGAGGATGTCGATCACCTCTTTTTCGGACACATCGATGCCCAGCAGCGCGTTCACGGCCGCCACATTCAGCGGCATGGTGCGCTGGGCGCGCGGGCGGGGGTAGTCATCCAGAATGCCGCCCACAATGTCGCCGGCGTCCAGTTCCACCACCAGCTCCAGGGCGCGGCGCAGGGCCGGCCCGGCGGTGTTCGGGTCAAGGCCCTTCTCGAAGCGGCCGCTGCTCTCGGTGCGCAGGCCAAGACGGCGGGAGGTGGCCCGCACGCTGGGGCCGTCGAAGGCGGCGCTCTCGAACACCACCTTCTCGGTGGTGTCATACACGCCAGAGTACTCCCCGCCCATCACGCCAGCCACGGCAATCGGGCCTTTCTCGTCGGCAATCACCATCATGCCGGGGTCAAGGGCCCGCTCGATGCCGTCCAGCGTGACAATCTTCTCGCCTTCCTTCGCCATCCGCACGGTGATTTTGCCGCCGTTCACATAGGCGTAATCGAAGGCGTGCATCGGCTGGCCGTACTCCAGCATCACGTAGTTTGTGATGTCCACGATGTTGTTGATGGGCCGCACCCCGGCGTGGCGCAGCCGCTGCCGCAGCCAGCGGGGGCTGGGTTTGATGCGCACGTTCTCCACCATGGCGGCGGAATAGCGGTTGCAGGTCTCGGCCTGCACCACCGCCGAAAGCAGGGTGGAGACATCCCCCTTGCCCTGCGGCTCGGGCGGGGTGTGATCCTTGAAGGGCACCCTGAAGGTGGCGGCGGCCTCCCGCGCGAGGCCCCGCACGCTCAGGCAGTCGGGCCGGTTGGGGGTAATCTCGAAATCAAAGGTGACGTCGTCCATCCCAAGGGCCACGGCGGCGTCGCTGCCCGGCTCGGCCGGCTCCTCCAGCACGAGAATCTCCTCCTCGCTGCTGCCGGGGAAGTCGTGGGTGGTCAGGCAAAGCTCGGGCAGGCTGCACAGCATGCCGTTGCTCTCCAGCCCCCGCAGCTTGCCTTTGCGTATTTCGGCGCCGTTGGGCAGCTTGCTCCGGTGCAGGGCCACCGGGGCGTAATCGCCGGGCTTCAGGTTGGCCGCCCCGGTCACAATCTGGATCGGCTCGCCGGCACCGGTGTCCACCTGGATCACATGCAGGTGGTCGGAGTCCGGGTGGGGCTGGGTGGCCGCCACCCGGCCCACCACCACGTTGCTCATCGCGTCGGCCTCCCGCTCGAAGGTCTCCACCTTCGAGCCGGTCATCGTCATTTTCTCGGCAAACTCAGCCGGGGTCGCCTCAAAGGGCGCAAAGCTTTTCGCCCATTCCATCGGTAATTTCATGGTTTCTTCACGCTCCTTTGAATTGTTTCAGGAATCGCAGGTCATTTTCGAACAGCAGGCGCATGTCGTCGATGCCATAGCGCATCAGGGTGATGCGCTCCAGCCCAACGCCGAAGGCAAAGCCCGAATAGACTGTGGAATCGATGCCGCAGTTTTCCAGCACCTTGGGGTGCACCATGCCGCAGCCCAGCATCTCGATCCAGCCTTCGCCCTTGCACATCGGGCAGCCCTTGCCGCCGCACTTGAAGCAGCTCATGTCCACCTCGGCCGAGGGCTCGGTGTAGGCAAAGTGGTGGGGGCGGAAGCGGGTGCGGGTTTCGGGGCCGTAGAGCTGCTTGAAGAACAGGTCGAGGGTGCCCTTCAAATCGGTAAACGTGATGCCTTTATCCACCGCCAGGCCCTCGATCTGGTTGAACACCGGGCTGTGGGTGGCGTCGGCGGCGTCGCTGCGGTACACCCGGCCCGGGCAGATGATGCGGATGGGCGGCTTTTCGGCCAGCATGGTGCGAATCTGCATCGGGCTGGTTTGGGTGCGCAGCAGGATGTTCTCGGTGATATAGAAGGTATCCTGGGTGTCTCGGCTGGGGTGGCTCTTGGGCATGTTCAGCATCTCGAAGTTGTACTTGTCGTACTCGATCTCCGGGCCCTGCACCACGTCGAAGCCCATGCCGAGGAAGATGTCCTTAAGCTCCCCCAGCACGATGTCCAGCGGGTGGCGGCCACCCAGGTCCTGCCGGGTGCCGGGCAGGGTGACGTCGATGGTCTCCCCGGCCAGCCTGGCGGCGCGCTCGGCGTTTGCCAGCCGCTTTGCGGCGCCGCGCACCGTGGCGTCAATTTCCTCCCGCACCTCGTTGGCCAGCGCCCCAATCACCGGGCGCTCCTCGGCGGACAGGCCGCCCATCTGCTTCAAAATGGCGGTCAGTTCGCCCTTTTTTCCAAAAAAGCGGACCCGCAGGGCGTCCAGGGCCTGGGCGTCCTGCACCGCGCCGATCAGCCGGCCGGCCTCTGCGCGGATGGATTCCAGTGCATTTTTCATGCTCTCACGTCCTCTATTCTGCTTGTATTTTGCGTTTTAGCGTTAAAAGAGTGGGGTTTGCCAAAAATTCCGACTATCCAGTGCAGGCCTAAAGCGCGAAGGCCCGCACGGCGGATATTTCTCTACTCGCATGCTTCGCATATCCTTAGCCCTAGGCTCGCTCCAAAACATCCGCCGCGCAGGCCTTTATCACTGTAGGGCGCTGCATCACCGATATTTCTTCTACGCCAACCAGATAGTTAGAAAAAAATAAGCCCCGCCCCACAATGGGACGAAGCGTTGCTCCGCGGTACCACCCAAATTCCCGCGTTCGCGCGCGGGCGCTTGCCATCTGTAACGGGAAAGCCCGTTCCAGCCTAGTGCCGCGGTTTGCACAGGGTGTGCCCGCATGGTTCAGCCGGACCGCTCGGGAGGGAACTTCGCGCGCCTGCGCCGCCAAAGGCTTTCAGCCGGGGCCTTTTTCTCTTGTTGCAGTGGCAGGCGGTTACTTTTCTCCGTCATCGCGTTTCCACATATTCTAGCACGAGAAATCAGTCATTGCAAGGGGCATGGCTGTTGCGCGGCGGTTTATTATGGTATCATAGGGACGAAAAGAATGCGGAGGTGGCCGATGATCTACGGAGTGGGCGTGGACTGCGTGCAGGTGGCGCGCATCGCCAAAAGCATGGAAAAGCCCCGCTTTGCGGAGCGGGTGTTCAGCGAGGCAGAACGGGCGCTGTTTGAGCAGATCGGCGCCGAGGCAAAGCGCGATGAGACCGCCGCCGCCAATTTTGCCGCCAAGGAGGCCTTTTTGAAGGCCTGCGGGGTGGGCCTTGGGGGCTTTGCCCTTTCGGAGATTGCCGCCCTGCGCAGGGAGAGCGGCGCGCCTTACTACCAGCTTTCAGGCGCGGCGCTGGCCTTTTGCGAGGAAAACGGCCTTGCGGCCCACCTCTCCCTCACCCACGAGGGCGGGATGGCGGTGGCCTTCGCGGTGCTGGAGAAGGGCTGAACTGGCCGGCTATACCAGGCCCTCCAGCGATTCAAACTCAACGTTGCCTGTGGCGTCGGGATACTCGGCCTCACAGGCCTTAATAATTTCATAGAGGTACCGGGCCAAATCCGCCATCCGGGCCTCGTCGAGGGCAAGCAGTTCCCCGCTGCCCAGCACCTGCCGGGGGTTGGAATAGGCCGGTGCAGGCGTGGATTCATGGCTCACCGGCACCGGCTGGCCGCTTACCAGGCTGGCAGTGATGCTTACAGCAGGCCCGTCGGGGGCACCGGTGACCGACCCTGTAATTTTGGAAAGGACGATGTTCAGCTCCTGGGCTTCCGGGTTGTGGAAAGCGGTGATCCAGTTGGGGGCCGGGAACTCCGGCAGGCCCGGGAGGTTGTTCAGGCTGACGCCCCGCTGGCCGCCCTCACCGTCCGGCGGGAGGTATTCATAATGGGATATATATGTGGCGGAGTCCTCCGGTTCACCTGTCCACTCATCCAGGCTGTAGAACGCCGCGTCGCGCCAATCCTCGTCCAGCCCGATGTCATACGTCATATCATAGAACCACGCCTCGCCGGTGGCCGCCGTCATCGCCGCGCGGGACACCAGCTCCCCCTCGGGGTTTGTCACCTCAAAGACGTAAGCGGGCTTGCCGTGCAGGCTGCGCTCACCGCTAAAGGCAAGCTCCACCCCCTCGGGGTAATAGGCCCGCAGCGCCTGTTCGGCCTGCTCTTGGGTGACCGGGTCGCCCTCGGGCTCCGGTTCGCTCTCCGCGCCCTGGTCGGGCTGGGGGGCAGAGCCGAACCGGTCTTCCATTGCCTGCACGAAGGCGTTGTTGCTTTCTGACAAGTCGCTGTCGGCCTCGTCGCTTTGGGTGCAGGCGGCAAACAGGCCGGCGCACAGCGCCAGCCCCAGAATACAACTGATTAATCGCAGCTTTTTCATCATGTCGTCGCTCCTTCTTCACGGTTCTGATACGGAAAACGACACTCTCCGGCTGCCTTTCCTCTATTTATAAAACGGCCCTGTCTGCCGTTTTGTTACAGGTTTTGTGCCAAATTCAACCCCAGGTGCTGTCGCCGAGCATCATGTGGGCGCATTTGTAGATGTCGCCGCAGCCCAGGGTGAGCACAAGATCGCCGGGCCGGGCGTTTTGCAGCACATAGTCGGCCGCCTCGCGCTGAGTTTCGAACCACACGCTGCCCGGGATCTTGTCCGCAAGGTCCCGGGTGGTGACGTTGTAGTCCTCCTTGCGCTCCCGCCCGCCCATGATGGCGGTGAGCACCACCCTGTCGGCAATGGGCAGCACGGCGGCAAAATCCTCCAGCAGGCTTTGGGTGCGGCTGTAGGTGTAGGGCTGGTGCACCGCCCACACCCGGCCGTATTCCATGGCCTTGGCCGCCGTGAGCACCGCCTTCACCTCCGCCGGGTGGTGGGCGTAGTCGTCGGCAATGGTGACCCCGTTCACCTGCCCCAGCACCTCGAAGCGGCGCCCGGTGCCGCTGAAGGCGGCAAGCCCCCGCTCGATATCCTCGAAGGAGGCGCCCAGCCGCATGGCGCCGGCCGCCGCGGCCAGCGCGTTGTAGACGTTGTGCTTGCCCGGGGCGCCGAGGGCGATCTCCCCGTGGGCCTCGCCGCCGGCCATCAGCGTGAAGGCCCAGTAGCCGGGCCGGTGCTCCCGCAGGTTGATGGCCCCAAAGTCCGCCCCTTCCTCAAGGCCAAAGGAGAAGAAGGAAAGCTTCTCCCCCGCGCTGTTCACCCCGCTTTGCAGCAGCGGGGCCACCACCTCGCGGGTGTTTGCGTCGTCCCCGTTGTACAGCACGGCTCCGGTGGCCAGGCGGCAGAAGCTGCGAAAGGCCTCCTTCAAATTCTCCATGCTGCCGAAGAATTCCAGGTGATCGTCGTCCACGTTCAGCAGCACCGCGCACTCGGACGCAAGCTCCAGGAAGGTGTTGTGGTACTCGCAGGCCTCGACGACCATGGCGTCGTTCCCCTGCCCCGCCTGGCCGTAGCCGCCGATCAGCGGCAGCCGCCCGCCAATCACCGCGCCCGGGGCGTGGCCGCCCATCTCGAGAATCTGCACCGCCATGCCGGTGGCCGTGGTTTTGCCGTGGGTGCCGGCGATGCAGAGCGGCCGCCGGTACAGCGAGGCCACATAGCCCAGCATCACGCTGCGCTCCACGCAGGGAATGCCCAGACGCTCGGCCTCCAGGCGCTCGGGGTTGTCGGCCCGGATGGCCGCCGAATAGACCACCAGCTCGCCGCCGTGCACGTTTTCGGCCACCTGGCCCATCATCACCCGCACGCCCTGCCGGCGCTCGTAGTCCAGTATCTCTCCCTCGTTCACGTCGCTGCCCGAGATTGTGTGTCCAGCGGCCAACAAAATCTGCACCAGCGGGTACATGCCGCTGCCGCCCACCCCCACAAAGTGGATTTTCCTGCTCTGCTCCAGTATTTTGTTCAAATCCACCGGCATTTCTGCCACCTCCGCCTGCGCCCCTGCGCAAATGTTTACAATTATTTCTATTGTTAGGCCTTGGGATATGTTACAATTAGGCAGTCAAAAAAGCGCTCAAATTCTGCATTTTTCCTAACTGAACCCTTACCGTATCATATCATAAAAGTGCCGGATCGCCAATCGGATCACGAGGAGGCGTTGCAATGCTGGCAAAAATGCCTGGCCAGGCGGCCAGAGTGATACAGACCATCCACGCAGCCGGGGGCCGTGCCTACCTGGTGGGCGGCGCGCTGCGCGACCTTGCGCTCGGCGGCACCCCGAAGGACTGGGACTTCGCCACCACCCTCTCCCCGCAAAAGCTGCTGGCCCTGCTGCCCGGGGCACGCCTGATTGGCGGGGGCTGCGGCACGGTGCAGGCCCACTTTGTGGATTCCTGCCTCAAGCCCTACAGCGACTGGACCTACGAGATCACCCCCTGCCGCACCGAGAGCGGCTACAGCGACAGGCGCCACCCGGATGTGGTGGAGTTTGTGCCGGACATTTTGGCCGACCTTGCCCGCCGGGACTTCACGGTGAACGCGATGGCCTGGGACGGGCAGGTGCTGTTCGACCCCTTCGGCGGCCAGCGGGACCTGAGGCTCCGGCTGCTGCGCTGCGTGGGCAACCCGGCCGACCGATTCAACGAGGACCCGCTGCGGGTGCTGCGGCTGTTCCGGCTGGCCGCCCAGCTGGGCTTCACGGCCGAGTGGGAGACCTTCTGCGCCGCCGGCGAGGCGATGGAGCTGATTGCCACCCTGCCGAAGGATCGGGTGGCCGCCGAGGTGCGGAACATCCTGTTCAGCGACGGACCCCAGGTGCTGAGCGGGGTGATTGTGAAGGGCGGGCTGCACGGCTACGGCTTCGACTTTGCCCCCGCGCTGAACGCCCTGCGGGAGGTGCCGTCCCTGCCGCTGTGCCGCTGGTGGGGACTGATTGCCCTGTGCGGCGCCGACATCGAAAATGTGTGCCGGGCCTTTGGCTTTTCCCGCCGCTTCCAGGCCGACCTTGAAAACTGCACCCGGCTCTACCGGCAGGGCCCGGCCCTCGACAACACCAGCCTCAAGCAAAAGCTGGCGGGCTCCAAGCTGGACTACGCCCCCATCGCCGCCACCTTCGCCGCGGTCTCCCCGGCCTTCGCGGCCGAGCCGGCCCTTTTTGCCTCGGTGTGCGCCCGGCACGAGCCCTACCGCCGGGAAGACCTGGCCGTGAACGGCGACATGCTGGCCGCCGAGGGCATCCAGGGCCGCCACTGCGGCAAGGTGCTGGACGCGCTGCTGGCCGCCGTAATCCAGAACCCGGCGCTCAACAAGGCCGAGGTGCTGCTGGGGCTGGCCCGGGGGCTGAAAAAAACGCTGTGAGCCACCACTCAACCGGAGGATTAAAGCAATGAAAGAACGCGCAATCAGAAAAACCGTGCGCGGCCAAAGGGCTGTGGACGGCGCGGG
This sequence comes from Ruminococcaceae bacterium OttesenSCG-928-D13, assembly GCA_030266915.1. GTDB lineage: Bacteria > Bacillota > Clostridia > Oscillospirales > Ruminococcaceae > JAAYCI01. The sequence continues at coordinate 17,798 of JAJDIZ010000002.1, forward strand.
GGTACATCTGGTGCGGGTGCTGGGCCGCGACACCATCGCCGACTTCGACCCGTTTCTGATGCTGGACTCCTTTGACAGCACAAACCCCGACGACTACACCGCGGGCTTCCCGATGCACCCGCACCGGGGCATCGAGACCATCACCTACCTGATCGGCGGGCAGATTGACCACGAGGACAGCCTGGGCAACGCCGGGCGCATCGGCCCGGGCCAGGCCCAGTGGATGACCGCCGGCAGCGGCATCATGCACCAGGAGATGCCCCAGCCCTCAAAGCGGATGCTGGGCCTGCAGCTGTGGCTGAACCTGCCCGCCGCCGAGAAGATGGCCGACCCACAGTATTTTGACATCGCCGGCGGGATGATTGGCGAGACCGAGGACGAGAACGCCGCCGTGCGGGTGATCTCGGGGGAATACGGCGGCACCCGCGGGGTGCAGCCCCGCCATCTGCCCGCCAGCATCTACGATGTGACGGTGAAGCCCGGCCGGTCCGTCACGATTCCCACCCCGGCGGACGAAAACGTCAGCGTCTTTTTGATCGAGGGGGACGCGGTCATCGGCGGCCAGCAGATAGCGGAGAAAACCGCTGTCAATTTCGGCGCGGGGGACGCCGTCACCGTGGGCGCCCCGGCGGACGCCGAGGCCCGGTTCATCTTCCTGTCCGGCAGGCCGTTGGGCGAGCCGGTGGCCTGGGGCGGCCCGATTGTGATGAACACCCGCGAGGAGCTGAAGCACGCCTTTGACGAGCTGGACGCAGGCACCTTTGTGAAGCACAAGCCTGCGCCGCCAACCGGCGGCACGCCGCAGTGATTGCTGCCGGCAAACAACCGCATTCGAAAGGCCCGGCCGAATTGGCCGGGCCTTTGCATATTGTCTTTATCTTACCCGCGTCTTACCCGCGCATGTCCCTGGTCATCTTGCCGTTCTCCCCGGGGTAGGGGCACAGCACCGCCACATAGCCGGCAGGGTCTTGCTGTTCGCCGTCCACCAGCACCTCGAAGTGGCAGTGGATGCCGGTGGAGTTGCCGGTGCTGCCCACGGTGGCAATCTGCTGGCCGGTGAGCACCGTCTCCCCCGCCTCCACCGTCAGGGTTTCGCAGTGGGCATAGAGCGTCTCCAGGCCGGCGCCGTGGTCAAGGCGCACATAGTTGCCATAGCTGAAGTGCCAGCCCGCCTCGATGACGGTGCCGTTTTCGGCGGCGAGCACCCCAATGCCCTCGGGGCCATTGAAATCGATGCCCCTGTGGCCGTCGTCGCTGTACAGCCGGGCCACATGGGTGGCCTCGGGCACTGGATTTTGCATCAGGGCGCCATTTTCATCCATCTCAATGAGCTTATCGCCCCACTCCACCACATAGACCGCGTCCCCATCATCCCCATTATCGCCGGCAGGCGTGTGCTCCGGTTCGCCAGCCGGCTCGGGCAGGCTGAGGCTGTCGGCGGGGTCCGTCGGCGCCGAATCCCCGGGCGGCATCGAAATCTCGGACGGCGCCGGGGCAGACACCTGCTGCTCGGTGTAGCTGGCCGCCCCGCTGCTCAGGGCGCAGCCGGCCAGCGTGCCGGCTGCAAGCAGCCCGCAAAGCAGCAGCAGGCAGGCGGCACACAGCCGTTTGCTGGGCCGCACCGGGCGCATCAGGGCGCCGAGGCGCTTTTTCAGCTTTTTTGCCGGGGTGGCAAAACCGGACACCATCACGTTCGGCGCCGGGCCTGCAAAGGCCAGCAAGGACTCGGCGTAGGCACGGCGGTTCTCTGGGTCAAAATCCCGCGCCAGGCTCTCGTCGCAGCTCTCCTCGCAGGTCTGGTCAAACTCCCGGCGCAGCAGCACACACACCGGGTTGAACCAGTGCACCGCGCAGGGCAGCAGCATCAGCAGCTTGAAGGGCAGATCGCCCCGGCGGAAGTGGGTCAATTCGTGGCGCAACGCGAAGGTCAGGTCGCCGTCCCGCATCGATGCTTCGGGCAGCAGGATGCGCGGCCGGAACACTCCGGCCAGCACCGGGGCGCTCACCCTGTCGCTGAGGCAGAGCACCGGAGCGCGCCGCAGGCCCATTTCGGCGCAAAGTTCCCGATAGACAATGGCGCTGCGATCTGCCGGGAGGACCGGCCGGGCGCTTCCTTTCAGCCCGGCCATCAGGCGGGCATAGCGGGCAGCCATCACCAGCAGGCTAAGGGCCGCTCCGGCCAGATAGACCACCCCGGCCGCCTGTGCCGGGCTTGCCGCCGGCCCAGCCTGGGACGCCGCATCCCCGGCGAGGGCAGGCGCGTTCACTGCCACAGGCGCCAGCACTTCGGCCAGCGCATGGCCGGCCTGAACCACCGGGGCCACCGGTCCTGTTGCCCGCAAACCCTCGGCGGGCAGGGCACCGGAGGCCATCCCTGCCGCCCCCGGCAGGGGCAGCAGGGTTAGCGGCAGCAGGAAGACAAGCCCTGCCACCAGCAGCATGGCCCGGCGCTGGCCCGCCCGCAGCCGCGCAAACAGCGGCCGGCACAGCCAGGTCAGTCCATAAAATAGTGTACCTGCCAGGGAGACAGGCAGCACCAGGCGCAACAGCAGCTCAGTCATCGGTGTTCACCTCCCGGGCGTTCAGCCACGCCCGCAGCTCGGCCACCTCATCGGCGCTCAGGGCGCGGCCCTCCACCATCGCCGCCAAAAAATCCCGCGCGCTGCCGCCATAAAGCTCATCCAAAAAGGCCCGTCCCTCGCCGCGGCCATATTCTTCCCTGCTCACAAGGGGGCTATACCAGTTACTCTTGCCCCGCTTTTCCACCGCCAGCATCCCCTTGGCCGCAAGGCGGCTCAAAAAAGTGAGCAGCGTGGTGGGTTTCCACCCGCGGGTCGCCACCAGCGCCCCCAGCTCGTCGGTGCCCATCCCGCCGTGTGCCCAAAAGGCCCGCATGATGTATAGCTCCGACTCGGACAGTCTGTTCTCGGGCATAATCATCGCCCCTTCCCCCGCCCGACCGTTCAGCCTGGCGGTGCAGTTTTTCCTCAGGACGAGGTCATTCTACATCATGTAGAAACAAATGTCAACCTGAACACATTTTGGGATATTTCCACAAACTGCCCGCCAGTGGCTTGCATTTGTCTTCCCCTTGTGATATGGTACATGTATTGCACACATTTGTATCTGGGGGAGGCACAGGTGGAAAAGCGCAAATATTTGCTGGTGGACATTAAGGTGCTGCCCGAGGTTTTCCTGCGGGTGCTCCGCGCCAAGGAGCTGCTGGCCAGTGGCGAGGCCAAGAACGTGAGCCGGGCCACAAAAATGGCCGACGTAAGCCGCAGCGCCTATTACAAGTACAAGGACAGTGTGTTCCATGCGGACAACGAACGCGAGGCCGTCACCATCACGGCAACCCTGCTGGACGAAACCGGCGCCTTGCAGGAGCTGCTGGCCAGCATCTCCAAGGTGGGAGGCAACGTGGTCACCATCAACCAGAGCATGCCGGAAAACGGCGCCGCCAACGTGGCAGTCACCATCCGCACCGAGGGAATGCGCATCAGCCTGGAGGAGCTTTGCGACAAGCTCGCCAAGCAGCGCACCGTGGTGGAGGTGCGACAAAGCACGAAGCTTTAGCCGCGAAGCTATGGCCGCGAAGGCAGCCACCCGGTGTTCATCCGTGCGGATGCTTCGCATATCCTTAGCCCTAGCCGCGCTCCTGAACACCGGGCGGCCACCTTCGCTAAGAGCAAACTTGATAAAACAAAAATGGGGGAAATAAAGGAAATGGCAAAACTGGTAATTCTTGGGTTCGGCATCGTGGGCGGGGGCGTCTACGAGGTGTGCAAGCGCAACCATGACATCATCGAAAAGCGGCTGGGAGAGCCGCTGGACGTGGCCTATATCTGCGACATCCGGGACTTCTCGTCCCACCCGGACGCACAGCTTTTTGTGCAGAGCATCGACCCAATTTTGGCCGATGACTCGGTGCAGGTGGTGGTGGAAACCATCGGCGGGGCCACCATCGCCTACGACTATGTGAAGCGCGCCCTCTCGGCCGGGCGGCATGTGGCCACCAGCAACAAGGAACTGGTTGCAACCCACGGGGCCGAACTGCTGGCCCTGGCAAAAGCCAACAACGCGGCCTTCCTGTTCGAGGCCAGTGTGGGCGGCGGCACCCCGATCATCACCCCGATGTTCCAGTGCCTCGCGGCCAACAATGTTGTGAACGTGCTGGGCATCATCAACGGCACCACCAACTTCATGCTCACCCGGATGGAGCAGGCCGGCCTCACCTTCGACGCCGCCCTGAAGGAGGCCCAGGATCTGGGCTACGCCGAGACCATCGACCCGTCCTACGACGTGGACGGCATCGACGCCGGCCGCAAAATCGCCATTCTGGGGGCCATCGCCACCGGCGCGCACATCCACCCGCAGAACATCGCCACCCGGGGCATCCGCCAGGTGACCCCGGCCGACATGGCCGCGGCCAAAAGCCTCGATCGGGCCGTGAAGCTGATCGCCTACGCCGGCCGGGACGAAAAGGGCGGCCTCACCATCGGGGTGGAGCCGATGCTGGTGCCGAAAAGCCATCAGCTGGCCGGCGTGGAGGACGTGTTCAACGCGGCGGTGATCGAGGGCGACATGGTGGGCGAGGTGATGTTCTACGGCCAGGGCGCCGGCAAGCTGCCCACCGCCAGCGCTGTGGTGGGCGACGTGATCGAGGCGCTGAAAGCGGGCGTCGGGGTGCACAACGGCACCCTGTTCTGGGAGGCCTCTGCACCCATCGAAGGACAGTACCCGGGCTACGGCCCCTGCGAGGTGTATCTGCGCTGCGCCCATCCGGCCGGGCTGGCACAGCTGAAAGACCTGCCCGGCGCGCGCCCGGTGGCCGGCGCAAGCGCGGTGGTGCTGCCCGCCATGGGTGCCGCCGAGCTGGACGCCACCTGCAAGCAGCTGGCCGAGGCGGGCTGTGAGGTGGGCATCGCGCTGAAGCTGATGAACCAGTAGGCGCATCGAGGCGGTCAGCCAGTGTTCTGGATATACAACGCATCCGCGTGGATGAACCTTGGCTGACGGTCCCGATAAATACCTGACACAGACCCATATCCAACGCAACTGAGGGGGAACATGGAAAGATGGCATTGATCGTACAAAAATTTGGCGGCTCGTCGGTGCGCGACTATGAGCGCATCATGAACGTGGCGCGCATCGTGGGCAAAACCTACGCGGACGGCAACGACGTGGCCGTGGTGGTGAGCGCCCAGGGCGACACCACCGATGACCTGCTGGAAAAAGCCGCCCAGATTACGCAGCATCCCAACGCCCGGGAGCTGGACGTGCTGCTCTCCACCGGGGAGCAGATCAGCATGGCGCTGCTTTCGATGGCACTGGGTGAGATGGGCTACCCTGCCATCAGCCTCACCGGCTGGCAGGCGGGCTTCGAGACCAACCGCAGCTACGGCCGCGCCCGCATCAAAAACCTGAACACCGAGCGCCTGCAAAGCGAGCTGGACAAGCGACGCATCGTCATTGTGGCGGGCTTCCAGGGCATCAACGTCAACGACGATATCACCACCCTGGGGCGCGGCGGGTCCGACACCTCGGCCGTGGCCATCGCCGCCGCGCTGAACGCCGACAAGTGCCAGATCTACACCGATGTGGACGGCATCTACACCGCCGACCCACGCATCGTGGCAAACGCCCAAAAGCTGGACATCATCTCCTTCGACGAGATGCTGGAGCTGGCAACACTGGGCGCCCAGGTGCTGCAAAACCGCAGTGTGGAGCTGGCAAAAAAATACGGGGTGGAGCTTGAGGTACTCAGCAGCCTGGACCCGGTGAAAGGAACCATTGTGAGGGAGGTAGTGGACATGAAAGAAGGCATGCTGATCAAGGGCGTCACCAAGGACGAGAAGGTGGCGGTCATCACCATACTGGATGTGCCGGACGTGCCGGGCATCAGCTTCAAGGTTTTCAGCCTGGTGGCCCAGGCCAAGGTGAACGTGGACATCATCCTCCAGGCCACCGGCCGCGGGGGCAACAAGGACATTATCTTCACGGTGCCGGCCGCCCGGGCCGAGGAGGTTTGCACCCTGCTGCGGGAGAACCTGTCCCGCTTTGGGGGCCGCGAGGTGGAGTACAGCACTGATGTGGCCAAGGTGAGCGTGGTGGGCGCCGGCATGCAGAGCCACTCGGGGGTGGCCAGCCGGATGTTCGAAGCGCTGTACGAGGCCAACATCAACATCCAGATGGTGGCCACCAGTGAGATCAAAATCAGTGTGATTGTGAAGAAGGATGAGGCCGACCGCGCCGTGCAGGTGGTTCACGCCGCCTACGAGGAGATGAACGGTCACTGAGCCTTGTGAAAAACCATCACCTTTTAAATACGCCGGAAGCCCGGCGTATTTATTTTTGTCAAAATCCCATATATTGTATTGTCCCGGGGGGCAATATCGTGTATAATGTGGTTTGATGGATTGGAATGGAGTAAAAACAACCCTGCGTGCAAAGAGGTGAGTGTAGTGCCAAACGATCCGCGCCGCCCCCGTAATGCGCCACCGGGCCGCCCTGCCGGTGGTTATGGCACCCCGGAATCGGGGGACGAATACCGCCGCCGGATGGAGGCCAAGGCCAAGCGCCGTAAAAAACGCCAGATGCAGCGCCTGCTGCTGATTGCCGCCTTTGTGCTGGCCGCTGTGCTGCTGGTGGTGTGCATCATCGCCATTTTCCGCGCCATCTTCGGTGGCGAGGGCAAGGATAAGGTCAAGAGCAGCAGCTCTGACACCACCAGCATCTCGGTGTCGTCCGAGGTGTTGAGCGGCCCGGGCTACAGCTGGACCATCGCGCCCGACCCCACCCTGTGGAACCTGATTCTGGTAAACGGCCAGCGTGCCCTGCCCGACGGGTTTGAGCTGACCACCGACCAGATGGGTACCATTGCCTACGGCCCCATCCCCTATTACTTTGACGCCCGCATCATGGAATCCCTGCAGGGCATGATCGACGCCTGCAACACCGTGGAGGGCCACACGCTTAAAATCATCAGCGGCTACCGCGGCGCCAGCAACCAAAACGAGCGCTACAACTATCTGGTCACCTACTTCAAGGGACAGAACTCCAGCGACGCCGAGGCCGATATCCTGGCCCGCCAGATCGACCCGCCCGCCGGCTACTCTGATCACCAGACCGGCCTTGCGGTGGATTTTGTCACCGGCAGTGTCAACGAGCCGGGCGAGGCCTTCGCCGGCACCCCTGAGTATGCCTGGCTGAGCGAGCACGCCCACGAGTACGGTTTTGTGCTGCGCTACCCCCAGGAGAAGGAAAACATCACCGGCATCAAGAACCAGCCCTACCACTGGCGCTATGTGGGCATCGAAGAGGCCAAGATCATGAAGACCCAGGGCACCTGCCTTGAGGAATACCTGGCCTTCCAGCCTGACAGCAGCTCCGTCTCCGAACCGGACGGCAGCTCCTCCACCCCCACCAGCCTGTCCGAGTCCAGTTCAGACACCGGCTCTGACACCCCTGGCTGAGCCCGGCTTTCCACTTTCCTGAACAGCCCCTTCCGCCCGCTGCGGCCCGCCGGTGTTCACCGGCGGCCCGGCGGGCTTTGTGGTGGCATTTTCCGCCCTGTTTTGACAAAGCCCTGCCTTTGCTTTTTTTGCTAAAACAGGGTACAATGGCAGAATGCTGGCACGGTTTTGCCGGCATATGTTTCATTGTCTTCAAACACCCATTTTAGCGCGCCCAAAAGACGCGCCCGTAAGCAGAAAAGGAAATTGAATGAAGAGAACCCAAATCGCCCCGGGCGTCTTTTACACCCAGGTGCCGGGCGAGAAATTCAAGCGCTGTAAACTGGCGGTTCACCTGGTGGTGCCGGGCCGGCGGGAGAACGCCACCGCCCTGGCCCTGCTGCCCCATGTGCTGGACCGCCGATGCGACGCCGTGCCGGACCCCACAGCCCTGTCGCGCCTGCTATTTTCCCTGTACGGGGCCGAGCTTGGCAGCGAGAGCTACACCGCCGGCGCCAGCCGGATTGTCAGCCTCTCGGTGGGCGGGCTGAAAAGCGAGTACGCCATGGCCGGGGAGGACCTGGCCGGCCAGTATCTCGACCTGCTGTGCAACCTGTTGTTCCACCCCAAGCTCTCGGACCAGGGCTTTTTCGAGGACGAGGACCTTGCCATCGAGAAGGAGAAGCAGGCCGAGTTCCTGAAAAGCGAGCTCAACGACAAGCGCAGCTACTGCATGCGCCAGGCCCGGCGCAAGCTCTATGCCGACTCCCCCTTGGGCATCGAGTCCCCCGGCTACCTCGAGGACCTGCCGGGCATCACCCCGGAAAACCTCTACGCCGAGTACACCAACCTGCTGAACACCGCCCAGGTGGAGGTGCTGGCCTGCGGCATGGACGCCGAGGCCGCCGCGCGGCGCGTCGCCGAAAGCCTTGTCCGCCCGGGCCGGGCGCCGGTGGCCCTGCCGCCCACCGAGGCAGTGCCGGTGCCGCCCAGCTTTGAGCATTTCAGCGAGGGGATGGACACCGTGCAGGGCAAGCTGTGCATCCTGTGCGCCAGCGGCAAATCCTCCGATGGCACCGCCGACGCGGTGGGCCGGGTGGCCAGCGCCCTCTACGGTGGGCTGCCCACCAGCCGGCTGTTCGTAAGCGTGCGGGAGCAGCAGGGCCTGTGCTACTACTGCGCCACCGCCTTCGGCTACTTTGGCGGCACGCTGACCATCGACTCCGGCGTGGACCACGACAAGGCGGAACACGCCCGGGACGCCATCCTCGCCGAGCTTGAAAAATTGCAGCAGACCCCGGTGCCCCAAGACGAGCTGGACACTGCCATCCGCTACCTGAAAAGCGCCTTCTCCTCCGCGAAGGACAGCCCCGACGCCCTGATGAACTGGGCCTTCACCGAGCAGATCAAGGGCACCGGCCGCAGCCTGGATGAAATGGCCGAGGCGGTGGGAAAAGTCACCCCGGGCGAGGTTCAGGCTTTGATGGCCGGCCTCACCCCGGCCGTGGAGTACGTGATCACCGGCAAGGGAGGTGCCTCGGATGCATAAATACCAGCTGCCCCCGGCCGCCGAAAAGGCCCTGCGCTTCGAGCAGGTGGAGCTGCCCAACGGCCTCGTTATCCGCCTTTTGCCGATGCCGGAGTACGGCGCGGTGCACACCATCTACGGCACCCATTTCGGCTCGATCAACCGGGCCTTCGAGCAGGGCGGCAAGAGCGTGGTTCTGCCGGCCGGCACGGCCCACTTCATGGAGCACAAGATGTTCGAAAACGCCGACGGGGTGGACGCCTTCACCCTGTTTGGCGAGACCGGCGCCTCCTCCAACGCCTACACCGGCTTCGACCGCACCAGCTACATCTTCACGGCCACCGACCAGCTCGAGCGCAATCTGGACATCCTGCTCAGCTTTGTGGGCCATCCCCACTTCACCAAAGCCACGGTGCAGAAGGAGCAGGGCATCATCGGCCAGGAGATTGGGATGTACGAGGACAACCCCGATGCCCGCAGCCTGTTCGGGATGATGGAGTGTCTGTATCACAACCACCCGGTGCGGGACGACATCGCCGGCACGGTGGCCTCGATTGCCGAGATCACCCCCGAGATTCTCTACGCCTGTGCCGACGCCTTCTACAACCCCGGCAACATGGTGCTGGCCGCTGCCGGCAACCTGACGATGAAGCAGCTGCTGGCCGCGGTGGAGCGCGCCGGTCTGCCTGCCGAAAGAGCCCCGGCCACCAAGCGGGTGTTCCCGGCCGAGCCGGACACCGTTGCCACCCCCCGGGTGGCCATCGAGATGCCAGTGGCGATGCCGCTGTTCTGCCTGGGCTTCAAGGAGGCCCCGGTGCAGGGCAGCACCACCAAAACCGAGGTGGTGTGCGACCTGCTGTGCGAGATGCTCTGCGGCGACACCAGCACCCTCTACCGCCGCCTGTACGACGAGGGCCTGGTGCAGCCCGGCTTCGGCGGCGAATTTGGCTGCTACGACGGCTGCCTCCAGTTCATTTTCAGCGGTGAGAGCCGACAGCCTGAGGCGGTGCGTGAGGCCATTTTTGCCGAGATCGCCCGCCAACGTGCCGAGGGAATGGACGCCGGGCAGTTCGATATCTGCAAACGGATGATGTACGGCGAGGCCATTGCCGACCTCGAGAGCGTGGAACGGGTGGCCTCGGTGCTCAGCAGCAGCTATTTCCGCGGGCGCACCCCGGCCGAGGAGCTGGCGGTAATCGCCGCCGTCACCCTGGCGGATGTGGAGGAGGCCCTGCACACCATGCTGCAGGAGGACCGCAGCGCCTTCCATCTGGTGAATCCCGTCAGTGAATGAACCCCGCCACTTCCCACATATAAGACCGGCAGCACTGAAACTTTTGCATCCTTTGAAATGGAGGTTTTCCATTGACCAATCTGGTTGAATTCCCGGGCCTTGGCCTCGAGTTCAAGGTTAGCCGCGTGGCCTTTTATATCGGCGACATCGCCATCTACTGGTACGGCGTGCTCATCGGCCTCGGCATGCTGATTGCCCTGGTTACCGCTTTCCGGCTGGCCCCCCGCTTCGGCGTCGATGTGGACCGGATGATCGACGTCATCATGATCGGCTTCGTGCTGGCCATCGTCTGCGGACGGCTGTATTACGTGCTCTTTGTGGACACCCAGTACCGCAGCTTCTTCGAGCTGATTGATCTGCGCAGCGGCGGCATCGCCATCTACGGCGGCATCATCGGGGCGGTGGTTGGGGCTGTCATCGGCTGCAAGTGGCGCAAGGTGCCGCTGGCCCCGATGCTGGACCTGGTGGGCATCGGCTTTTTGATCGGCCAGGCCCTGGGCCGCTGGGGCAACTTCACCAACCAGGAGGCCTTCGGCAGCAACACCACCAGCGTCTTCGGCATGATAAGCCCCGCCACCACCGCCTACCTGCAGTACAACGAGGCTGACCTGATTGCGAAGGGCATCTACGTGGACCCCACGATGCCGGTGCACCCCACCTTTTTGTACGAGAGCCTGTGGTGCCTGCTGGGCTACATCCTGCTGCTGGTCTACCACAAGCACCGTAAATTCAACGGTGAAATCTTCCTGATGTATGTCTTCTGGTACGGGGCGGCCCGCTCGGTAATCGAGGGCCTGCGCACCGACCCGCTGATGGTCGGCAGCTTCAGGGTATCCCAGGTGCTGGCGATCGTCTCGGCAGCGGCTGCTCTGGCTGTCTGGGCCGTGCTGCGCCACCGGCACCGGGGCCAGCCGCTGGAGGTGCCGGTCATTCCACCCCACACCGCCAAGGTGCGCCTCGAAACAGCCGATGGCCCCACCACGGTGGTCATCAGCTGGCCGGCGGACGAGAAGGCCCCCACCGCCGAGGAGCGCCGTGAGCTGGCCCGCAAGGTGCTGGCGGCGGCCAAAGACCAGACCGAAGAACCCGCCGCCGAGGACAGTGAAAAGACCCCGACGCCTGAGGGGGAGCCCCACGCGGACACCCCCGCGGCCGAGGCAGATGGCACCGACACCGATGCATCCAGGGACGAGGCGGACAGCGGCGAGGTGGCATCCACCGGCGCGGCCGAGGAAACCTCCGAGGATAGCGGAAACGACGACGAGAACCGGGGCGATGACGATGCCTGACGATTTGCTGGTGGCCATCCTCCAAAACCGGCCGCTGCCCGGCAGCGACGGCAGCATGCCCACCACCGGCGACGGCCAGCTGGACAGCTTCAACCTGATCTTCATCGTCGGCTTCGCGGTGCTCATCACCGTGCTGGCGCGGTGGCTGTCCACCCGGGGGCGAAGGAAATAGAGTTGCAATCCCGGCCGTTTTGCGGTATCATAGATTGGTGCCTGCCCGGCAGGCATGTTTGAGTGTGTTTTGTTCGAAAGGAGTATTCCCCCACATGGCATTTGAGCCGAAATTGAAATACAAGGGCAAACCGCTGGTACGTTCAAAAAATGAAATGTACTACGGTGATTTTTCCGACCCCTGGGTGGTGTTCATGCAGATTTTGTCCACCAAGCAGGAGAATGGCGACGAGCTGCCCGACAAGGTGATGGTGATGCTGCTGAGCACCGACACCACCCTGGCCCCGAAGGACCGCATTGCCAAGCAGAGCGTGAAGAACGGCCTGTACAACGCGCTGGACTTCGCCGCCATCTTGCTGGAGCGCGCTTTGGCCGACGAAAAGAAAGTCGCCAAGGCCTAAGCGGATGAAGATCGTTGTGATTGACGGCCAGGGCGGCCGCATTGGCGCAACGCTGGTGGAAAAGCTGCGGGCCGTGCTGCCCACAGCCGAGATACTCGCCATTGGCACCAACAGCACCGCCACCGCCGCCATGATGAAGGCCGGCGCCACGGCCGGCGCCACCGGGGAAAACCCAATTCTGGTGGCCTGCCGGGACGCAAGCTACATCCTCGGCCCGTTGGCCATTATTGCGGCTGACGCGCTGCACGGCGAGGTGACCCCCGCCATGGCCGTGGCCATCGGGCAGAGCACCGCCGCCAAGATACTGCTGCCGCTGAACCGCTGCAATCACTACGTGGCCGGCGCGCCGGAGTTGACGATGGCGGAGCTGGTGCAGCATGCGGCCAACCGTCTGCTGGCCCTCGAGGCCGAGCGACAAAACGGAACCTGATCCAAAGCAAAACCGGCGCTGCCGAAGCGGCGCCGCGCGGGTCCAGCCCGCCGGTTCACAATCCCGATCCACCCCACCAAAGACTGACTATAGTGCCACGAAGGCAGGCCCGTTTTCCGCAGAAAACGGACGGACTGCTTTGGTGGCATTTTCTTTTCAGAACCAAGGAGGAATCATCATGACCGCAACAAAAACCCGCTCCCTCATAAGAAACCTCACCGCCTCGGCTGTCTGCCTGGCACTGTGCCTGCTGCTGCCCTTCCTCACCGGGCAGATACCCACCTTTGGCAGCATGCTGGCCCCGATGCACCTGCCAATCCTGCTGTGCGGCTTCATCTGCGGCTGGCAGTATGGGCTGGCTGTGGGCTTTGCGGCCCCGCTGCTGCGCAGCCTGCTGTTTGCCATGCCGCCCATGGTACCCACCGCCCTCATCATGGCCTTTGAACTGGCCGCCTACGGCGTGGCCACGGCCCTGCTGTACCGGGCGCTGCCCAAGAAGCCGGCCTATGTCTATGTCTCCCTCATCGCCGCCATGCTGATTGGCCGCGCAGTGTGGGGCGTTGCCGCATTCTGCATCTACGGCGCCCTCGGCATCGAGTTCGGCTGGGGCATCTTCTGGGCAGCCGTCTTTACCAAGGCCTGGCCCGGCATGCTGGTGCAGCTCATCCTGATTCCGTCCATCGTGCTGGCGATGCGGAAATCCAACCTGATGGTATAGTTACTCTGGCATTCACGCACCGTATCACAAAGCAAAGACCCTGTGCCGAAGCACAGGGTCTTGTTGTTCTGTTTTTCAGAAAAAAGTATGGAAGTACAACCGAAAATTATCAAAAGTGCGACGTCCGATTATCAAAATGCTTCACTCTATTTTTTCTCTATTTCCCTGCGCCACGGTGGCGATTTCCACATCGTAGGCAAGTTGGAAGTTGGACGGGAGGAACTACTGCGGAATGAGAAACGGACTTCGGCCAGAAGCGGTGTTATTCCCGATTCATCAATAATTTTATTCTATTTTTGCAGTAGTTTTCGTGGCCCCGCAGGGCCGAGCGGAGTGACCGAAGGGAGCGGAGCGAGGGCCTTTCTGGCAATAAAAAAAGACCCCACCGGGGCCAGTTACGGCCCGGTTGAGGTCAGTGTGTTTTGGTAATTTAGCGTTAGAACTTTGCTAATTTTTCAGTGCATGTTTTTATGGTAACACTGGCCTCGCATTCATCATAGCAAGGGCCGGTGGGCTTGTCAAGATTATTCGCTCACCCGCATTTTTTGAAGTATTAACATCAACAGCGGCCCGGAAATGGGCAAAAAAAATCCGCCCATTCGGCGGCTTCAATGCGGCGTATTCTCAAACAGGTTTTCCAACCTTGTTTTTCGTTTTCGTCATTATATTCTCCTTGTCTGTTATTTGCGGCCTGCAAAACCGCAGTGCGAATTGTAGAACTTTCGCAATCCCCTCGCTTCGGTTTCTGCAAAGAGCAACCAGCGAAACCAAAACGTTATCGAAACACCCCTATCCTCCTTTGTGGCCCGTTAGGGCAAACTAAAAACGCCGACCAAGCGTTTTCGTATTTTATTTAGGGTACAGACGTTCCTTGTAACCCATGCTATAATTCTACACGAAATTGACATAAACGGCAACAAAATATTTTTTTGTGCTATTTTTTGTGTACATTAAACATGCGATAGCCACAATAAACGTCCAAATTGGTGATTTTAGACAAGAGAAAAGAGCGGTGGCAAAACCGCCCCTTCCGATGCTTCTCATAAGAACAGGGCCCCGAAGGGCCCCGTCAATCAAATCAATAGGCGCTTATCCGTTCATCACGTAAATGTAGGTTCCGTCAGAGTGTATGGTTATCGGGGGCGGGTATCCGCCACCCATGTGTACCCAGAAGTCAATATCCGAGCAAATAGCCGCAGTCATCGCTTCGGTGCTAATGCTGGTGCTGATGGGCGCACGGTAGGAGCCGCCGCCAGTGCCACTTGTGCAACCTTTGGAAGCGGCGTAAGAATAGCCAGCCGCGATAGCCGAGCCTACGTCACCGCCCTGGGCCGGGGGAGGAGTTTCTCCACCGCCGCCAGTGTCACCACCGCCGCCACCGCCAGTACCACCGGTGCCGCCGCCTCCGCCAGTACCACCACCGCCACCAGCGCCGCCGCCTGCACCACCAGCACCTCCGGTGCCGCCACTGCCATTGCCGCCGCCCGTAGGCGCAGGGTTCTTCACAGTCAGAGTATAGCTTGCGGACACAGCTTCACTGTACACGTCGCTTTCGCCCGCTTCTTCCTCGGTCAATACACGCTCAATGGGGTTGCCCTCGGCATCCACCACCGTCGCAGTGATAGTCGCAGTACCAGCCTTCACGGCGCTCATGCGGCCTTCTTCGTTCACGGTCGCCACGCTCTCGTCGCTGGAAGCCCACACGATGCTGTAGTCCACGTTGATGTCTTCGGGATTCACCCTGTACTCAATGTTGTACGCCTGACCCTTGGTCAATACGCCCTCGCTGTTGGTGAACTCAATGGCGTTCGGCCAAGTCTCCACGGCCACGTCAAAGGTCGCCTTGTGTTCCTTCTGGGTAAAGCTGTCCACCACGGTCACGGTGATTTTCGCACCGCCGTTGCCAATCGCAGTCACAACGCCGTCGGCGTCCACGGTAGCCACTTCCTCGTTGTCCGAGGCATACGTCGCGTCTTCGTGCTTCGCGTCGGCAGGAGCAACCTTAAAGCCGATTTCATGGGTCTCGCCCAGTTTCAGGGTAATGGTTTCCTCGTCCAGCTTCACTTCGCTCACCACGTTCACAACGGTCAGCGCAAGCGTCGCCGTCAAGGGATTCTCGCCCTCGCCAAGCGTCAGCGTGATAACACACTCGCCGGGCTTCAAAGCCTCAATCTGGCCGTTCGCCGGGTCAACCTTCGCCACGTCGGGCTTGTCGGAAGTCCATACGGGTGCGAGTTTGGCGATTTCTTCAAGCACTTTTTCGTCTGCGCCCTCGCCGGGTGTGACCTCCACGCCGCCAGCAAAAGCTACGTTCACTGCGTTTTCGTCAACTGCCGCAGTAACAGTGTAGCCGGTTTGTGAGGTTTCGCCCACCATGAGCGTAAAGTTGGTGTCGGCTAATGCAAGGCCGGTCATTTCAATTTTGGTGCCAGCACAGCCCGCCAGCATTCCCACCAGAATCAGCGCCACGCATAGCATTGCGGTTGTCTTTTTCATTCGTTCGTTCCTCCTGTTAAAATCAGTATGGTTTTGTTGCCATCTGATAGACGGTATATTGGGTGGGCGGGTAGGTTTTATATTTATATAAAATTATTTTCTCCCGCTCACATAAGCCCTTCGAGCCCATCGGTGACAGACCCGTCATCCTCGACCGCTCCCTTGTCGCCTTGACCATGGATGGGTTCTCCGCTCTCGCCACCGCCGCCCGATGGGGCGGGGTCGGCACTTGGGGAGGGGTCGCCTCCACCAGCCGGGGCCGGTGCGGTGCCGCCATTCCCTGTGCCGCTTGCAGGTCGGGGTGCAGACACGCCCACGGTGCAAACGGCGGTTATCTCGGTGCCGTTTACGGCCACCGTTACGGTGCAGTTCCCCGGTGCCACCGCCTTTACGGTTACGCTGTGGGCGTCCTCGCTGGGGGTGATGGTGCAAACGGCTTCGTCGCTTACAGTCCATACGATTTCATAAGGTGCGGTTATATTCTCCGGGCCAACTTCTGCCACAAGCTGAAAGGTGCCGCCCGTTGTCAACCATGCCTCGGCCTGCGTGAGCATGATGCTTTCGGGTGGGGTTTGCACAACGATGCGCACGGTGGCAGTTATCTTCTCGCCGCCATTGTACTTGTCCTCGGCGGTGATGGTGATGCTCGTTTCCCCATCGGCCAGCCCGGTAATTTCGCCGGTGGCGCTTACCGTCACAATGTCCGGGTTACTACTGGCATAGGTTAAGCTGGGGTCTGTGGCGCCAGCCGGGGCCAAGGAAGCCGCCAGTATTTGGCTCTCGCCCACAGCAAGGGTGATTTCGTTCTCTGTGGTGATGCTCTCCACAAGCTGTGCAACGGTCAGCGCAAGCGTCGCTGTCAAGGGATTCTCGTCCTCGCCAATGGTCAGCGTAATGACGCACTCGCCGGGGGCTACAGCGGTTATTAGGCCGGTGCCAGCGTCCACAGTGGCAATGCCGGTGTTGTCGGAACTCCATACCACGGCGGGTAGCTTCTCTACGGCTTTTTCGTCAGCCTCTTCGCTGGGCACAGGGTCAATGCCTCCCGGCCCATACGCAACGGTGATGGGCGTATCGCCCACGTTGGCGCTGATGATGTACCCAAGCTGGGCGCTCTCGCCGGGTGCAAGGGTGATATTCTGCTCGTCTGCTTCTATGCCGGTAACGGTTACGGATGGACTACACGCGGTAAGCATCCCAATCGCCAAAAGTAACGTGATAAAAAGTGCTGTTGTTTTCTTCATATCAAAAATTCCTCTTTTCAAATCTTACCCGTTGCGCCGGGCCTCTAAAAAAGGCTCGTAATTGCGCCGTGCAACGATGGCGGGTTTGCCGTGGATGTTGTCAGTTCCAAACTCGATATATAATTCCAGCATTTCATCTTGGCCGGGGAAATACAGTTCGTAGGACAGATAGACATCGGGTTCATCATCATAGATGCCGCTACGTGACAGGTCGAAAACTCCGCTCTCAAACGTGGCTTCCATTGCCGCTTTCATCTGTTCATAATTCATGCCGAGGTCGATTCCAAAAACGCTGTACCTATCACTGTAAATGGTCAGCCAGCGGTATTCATCTTCCGGGCCGTAGGCTCTGGTGTAGTCCAGTTCGGATGCTTCCGGCGAATCCTCGCCCGTGTGGGGATTGGAGTAAAAAGTGACACCATAATTAAACGTTTCCCACTGCCAGCCAATGTAGGCGGGTTCATCAACATTCGGTAACAGCGGCACAGTGTATTCCGGCGCTCCGGCTATCTGTTCCAGCAGGGCCAAATCATCAAACCCGGCCTCTGCCTCATGGGGTAGCGTCATGGTGAAGTCCAGCGCGGGCCTCTCGCTCAAACGTGGGTCACGCTGGGGTGGCTGGCTCACACTGGATGAAGCCGGGGCTGGGATGCTCTGCACGATGGAGGACGGCGGCGGTGCTGGTTCCTCGCTGGGCCGGGTTGCAAGGAAAATCCCGGTTCCGATGCCGCCAGCCAAAACAGCGGACGCAACCCCAATGGCGATTTTTGCGGTCAAGGTCATGCCGGTTGCTGTTGCCGTTCCTGTACCCGCCGCCGCAGTGCCAGTCGTGGCCGCAATGGTGCCTGCCGCCGCCTGCGTGATGCTCTGCAAAATGGCGCTTTGGGTGGTGAGGCTCGGCGCAGTTGCCAAAGCATCTTTTGCAAAAATGCCAAACAGAGCAATGGCGGAAATGCTGTGCAGACGGACGCCGGATTTTTCTTCCTCTTTTTCCACTCCGGCCTTAATCTTTTTTCGGGCATAGTTCAGTTGGGATTTGATAGTATTCTCGTTGGTGCCTGTTACCTCGCTTATCTGTTGGATGGTGAGTTCTTGATAGTAATACATCAAAACCACTGCCCGTTGCTGGTCGGGCAGGCTATCCACAATCCGCAAAATTAGCTGTTTAATGTCCTCCCGTTCCAGCACGGCGTCAGGCTGGTCGCCGTTGTCGTCTTCCACGTCGGGCAAGGTGCTGTCGGCATCATCACCCACCGGCGCAAAAAGCACTTCGGTTTTCTTTTTCATTCTATTGGTACACTGGAACGCTGTAATCTGCTGAACCCATTTGAAAAAAGATTCGGGAGTTTCCAACTTACCAAGGTCGCGGTAGGCAATAAGGAACACATCCTGTGTCACCTCTTGGGCGCTATCTTCATTCCTCAAGATTTTGCGGGCAGTGTAGTATGCGTTGTTGAAACTTTCTGCATAAAGTGCCGCAAAGGCCTCTTGGTCGCCCTGCTTGGCCTTTATCACCAGTTGCCGCAGTTCTGTTTTTTCCATGATGTTTCCCCTTATATATATAATGAAGTTGGTTGCTGGCGTTCACGGTGGGCGGGGCCACAGGTCGAACAGGGCCAGCAGGGTATTTCGTTCGGCTTCCGGGTTTCTGTGCGCTTCGGCGTCCTCTTGTAGCGCCGCCATGATTAAGGCGTCCAGTTCGGACAAGTCCGGGCCGTCTCTTATTTGTTCTATGATGCCCACCCCCTTGTGTCTCTGCATAACGGTATCGCAGAGGGCAGGGGTGGTTTTATTCCGGGTGAAAAAAGTCTTTTTGTGTGTCCCTCCCGGTTTTTGACGGCTGGACAAATCTACACATTATAGCATAATTTGCCATTCCGTCAACACCGTTATAACATTTTATCGTCCTATAAAACGGACGTCAACCCTTACAATATGATTATCTCTTGAAAATGAGGTAATCACGATGGCAAAAGGAATCCAGCAGGCATTTGTGCGTCAGCTTAAAGTGCAGATGAAAGCCCGTAAAATCACCGCATACAGGCTGGCATACGACGCCGGGGTGCCATACAGTACGGTAAAAAGTATACTGGACGGCAAGAGCAGAGCAACCAACATTGTCACCATCAAAAAGCTACTGGATGCAATGAAGCTGTCAGTGCCCGACTTCTTCAGTGCAGACGATTTTGCACAACTGGAACAGGAAATCAAGTGACGGCCCTGCCAAACTGGCGGGGTTTTGCTTTGTGTACAAACACTGTGCAAAGCTGTGTACAAAAGCACAAAGCCGAAATATTACGATAATACAAGCATAATCACCACCTCCTTTTTCTTTTACACGTTGTTTGCACGGAGTTCTGTACAAAAGGTTTTGTTTGTTAATATTCAAGATACCTGGGGCCTTGCGGCCCCTATTTTTGTTGCCAAACCATTTGCTCGTTGCAATCCCCGCACATGATGTTGACCATCTTTGTTGCTCGCACCGATGTACCGCAACATGGGCAAACATACTTCCGGCTGTTGCTGGTGGTTCTACCTGTTGGCGGCAGTGTTCCAGTTCCGGCGCTCCCGGCTCCGGCTCCACCGCGAGGCACAAAAGACCATTCACGACGTGCCATGTCGATGTCAGTCCAAGCCTGTTCGATGATAAAATCAAGCAATCCCTCTGTCGGCTCCGTAATGCTCCAGCCAATCCGCTTGTCGTAGCTGATGGAGAGGTCGCGCTTTTCGGCCTCGACCTTGAAGCGTTTGTTATGATACTGCCCCGCGCGCGAAACATCTTTAATATCGTTAGCCAGACAAAAAAGGTGTACACACTCATGTAAAAGGGTGGCCGTGACTTCCTCAATGGGCCTGTCCAGCGTCCCGGCCCCAATGTTCAATTCGTGGCGGCTCTCTTGGCCTTTTCGCCAGCTTTTACCCACCGTCACATGACCATAGGCGCGGGGTGTGCTCTGTATGGTAATGATGGGTTCTTCCAACTGACCTTCAAAGTATTTTTCATTGAGCGCCCGAAACATCTTTTCCAAATACCCGGCTGTCCTCGATGTCTTAACGGTCTTTTTCATGTTTCGTACCTCCATAATTTTTTGTTGGCCCCAACTTGGGGCTTAAAAACCGTTTCCGGCTGTAATTAACAAAAAAGCCGCTGTCCGGGGTGGTCAAGAGCACCGTGGAATAAGGCCCTACCTTATGCCGCGAAAGGCTCTTTACCGCCGCAGAGGACGGCGGGTTATTATATCCGTCAGCCGAAACGGTATCACAAAATGCCCTGCCAGCAGGCAGGGCTACAACGCACTTGTTCTTGACCTTTGGCCCTTAACGCTTTACCCGGACTATGATTTATCATATCCGGGTAAAGCGTCTAAAGGGTCGCTGGGTGTATATATCGGGGCAGATGGTTACTGGGCGTGTCCGAAAAAAGCCGTCACAGGTGTCGGCTCCGGGTGATACAATCACCCATCCGAATTGACATACTTTGCAATTTATGGTATAGTTTCGAACGTTGCTACGAAAATTAGTTGTTGCACACCTCTTTTAGATATGGTATAATTAATATGTACAAACCCACATTGCCAAAACAACACCCGTTACCGGGCTGAAAGCATCAGATGGCACGCCGTGGCATTAAAACCATCTGGTGACGGTGGGTATGGACTGCACAGGATTGAATCTTCATATTCAAAACTGCAACCAAGCTGGGAAGGGTCAGCGAAAAATCCGTGAATGGCCTTAACCTCTGGCAGAGAATGTGTAAGTGGAGCCGTGGTTATCCCATGCAGTCCTCGCGCGAAAGCGCCGTCAGCAACGAGACGTAAAAACCCGTTGTTGGCCGAGAGGCCTTTAAGGAATTATTTAAAACAAAAAAACTAAACACCGAAAATCCACCACAGACAATACCACCCAATTTTGAACGGGGATGGTTTTAGGTCTGTTTTTTTATTGCACGGGGGGTGATAAAAAATGAGAAAACGAGGGTCTTTACAATTCGAGGCGAATCAGGCGCTTGAAAATATGAAAGCGTTTGGACGAAGCCGTGATGCTGACAAGAAAGCCGGTGTAACCAAAGACAAAATTTATACATATAAAACCATGCGCACTTACCAACACCAAGCTGGACGTTTCATCGAGTGGGTTCGTGGTCAGGATGAGAATAAGAAAACGAAGACGCTGGAACAGTCCCGCGAATGGGTAGACGCATATATCCAGCATATGAAAGATAGAGGCGACAAGGCCGCCAGTCAGGCAACTGCGGCGGCGAGCCTCGCCAAGTTGTTCCAATGCTCCAAGAGCGATTTTGCGCCGACTGACCCGGTACGCAGGGTTGATATTGAGCGTTCCCGCAACGAGGTTCCCAGCGACAACCGTTTCAGCGAGGAAAAAAACCGTGACCTTGTGGACGTGTGCAAAGCAACTGGCCTCCGACGCTGTGAGGTGTCGGCTTTGCGGCCCGATTGGTTGCGTGGGGATGCACAGGCTGGGTTTCGCCTGTCAATCCCGCCCGGTATCGCCAAGGGCGGACGACCACGCGAGTTACCAATAAGAGGTGAAACGGCGGCGAAAGCGGTTGAGGTTATACGCCGCACGTTCGCCGGAAATCGCGTTTTCCCACGCGTCCATACACACGCTGACATTCACGCCTACCGCGCCGAGTACGCCAACAGCTACTACAGGGAGTTGGCGCGTGATGTGCG
The DNA here is from genome assembly GCA_030266915.1 of Ruminococcaceae bacterium OttesenSCG-928-D13. GTDB lineage: Bacteria > Bacillota > Clostridia > Oscillospirales > Ruminococcaceae > JAAYCI01. The sequence goes on from JAJDIZ010000002.1 coordinate 39,517, forward strand.
TACACTCCACCGTTCCGAGCGATACGATTGTCGAAAAGACAAGGCCGGTATCCATTATGACCGTGCGGCAATGAAGGCGGTCAGCGAGGCTCTGGGACACACGCGAGTCTCGGTAATCGCCAGCAATTATTTGATGTGAGGAAGGTGAAGCCAGTGGGTGAACAGGAGTATATCAAACGGCTTGAAGCCGAGGTAAGCGCCATGAGGGCAACCATCACCGGCAGAGCCAACCGTGACCGCGATTTGCGGCCCCGTGACCAGCATTGTGGATACCGGGTAATTTCCAAAAAAGAGGGTGAGTGGGTGGCGATTCGCGGCGGTGCTGTACAAGGCCGGAAACCGGCCTACATTGTTGAGCTTGAGACGCCGTACACCTCCACCATGCGGATTTATCCCCTGCGGGAGAGCATCAAACAGGCGGTGTGTGAGTTGGCCGCAAACAGCGATTTTGAAGGGCCGGAGCCGCCCAAGCTGTTTGACTTAAAAATGTTCGTTCAGCGCGGGCCTGCTGATTTTTGGGCAGTGACGTGCTTCTTCAATAAAGAGTGGACGGAAATATCACAGGAGGGAGGTGAAAAATGATGAGGGATGAGTTTTATTCGTGGCTCTATGCAGGCTCCAATATCAAGCTCGGTAGTGCAATGGATGTGCTTATAAGGAATATGAGCACGGACGAACTGGTGTGCATGTTGCCGCGTATCACGACGGCACCTCCGATGTCGCGTTGCAGTGGGGTTGTGGCAAGCTTTCACACGCCGGACACGCACAGTAAGGCCGAAGTTACTCGCGCCGCACGGGCTTTGTTTGAGGCGCTGGAGAACGAGCCGAACGTGTACGACGGTTGGAACGATGTTGCTGACCATGTTTCTTCTAAATGGGCGCTCATTGAAAATCGTGGCTATGATGTGGATGCGACGAATCGCGCCATTCGGATGATGGCTGATGAAATCAAAGCGGCGTTTGAAACCGAGATTGCGTAGGCGAGCGCAACAAAAAAGGCGACCTCCGTTTGCAATGGGGGTCGCCTTTCATTTGGGCTTTGGTGCTGGTGCCGAGTGTGCGTAGCACATTTCAACGGCTCCTTTCTTTTCTGCAAGGGCTTTCTGCAAAGGACTTTATGCGTGTGGCTCCTAATGGAATGGGCCGTGTTTGTTCAATTCTACGGGTAGGTCAAGGACGGTGATGTTCAAAAAACAAATTCCTCACCCGTAGCCCTTCCCGATACTCTTGATACCTTGATACCTTGATACGTTGATACTTCTTTTAAAAAAATTATCAATAGTATCAAGTGGTAGTGTTTGACTTGATACCCGTAAAACGGCTTGAAATCGGTATATTGGGGGGTTCGGTATCAAGTATCAAGGTATCAGCGACACCAGCGTTTTCGTCAACGTTGGAGTTCTCTGAAAAATTGGCCTCACCCGAATAATCGTTCAACGTGATTTGCTCGGCATCTTCATCGTCTACATCGACAGGCGTTGAAGTAGGAGAAACAAGGCGACTGAAACGATACGTCCTGTCTTTCGTGCTTGTGGGGCGGTCACATCGAACGTGGTCGCGTTCCAGCAATAAGGCGCTGAATTTCTTAAACCGCTTACCAACCTCATTGCTGACCAGCATCTCCCCGGTCACGTTCATCACATCCGCCATAAAGTCCGACGGTTTTGTTTCAAAGCCGCTCGGCTCCTGTGCCAGCCTGTGAAGGATGGTTCTTACAACCGGGTCTTGGCTGTACGCCATCACACGCTGGTGCCGTTCCAGTTCTTCCCGTGAGCCGCGATACTTCCAAATACAATCCTCGCCGTCAAACTCGACCACAAAAGACGTTTCTTCGGTTTCGCGGGAGGTGTAATAAAGGGTTGCAATTCTGTCCTCGGAATTGCCCCGAGAATGGCGTTGAAGTACCATTGCGAAGTCTACGCCACCAAAGATGCCCTGCCCGCCCAAGATGCTATCAAAAGGGTTTTCCGGGTTCTTCTCTTGCCTGTTATGGTGAACAAGCAAAACACAAATATTGTGCTTGTCGGCGATTGCTTTAAGCGCCGCCATTTCGGTTGTATCCATCCCATAGAAATTCTTGTTACCGTAGTTGCGGTCAGGTCGAATGCGTTGGAAAACATCAATAATTACAATAGTGGTTTCGGGAAAATCGGCCATGTGGTTGTCAATCTCGGCTTCCAACCCAGCCCCAAGAATACTTGCCTCGGTACGCATTCGCAAACGCTCATTCGGAGCCACTCCCAGCGCGGTAGAAATTTTACGCACCCTGTCCTGCAAACGCCTCTCGCCGTCCTCCAGCGCCATATAAAGCACGTCGCCTTTGTGGGTCGAGTGTTCAAGAAAAGGGATACCTTCGGTGATACAGATGCCCATTTCCATCATCATCATGCTTTTGCCAGCTTTCGGGTCGGCACTGATGATACCCAAGCCTTGATGCACAAGTCCCTCAACCACCCACAGCAGAGGCGGCAGTGCCTTTTGGTCAAGTTCTTTCGCGTTTTGTGTCGTAATCTTCAAAATAATGTCCTCCTTTATAATTTTTTGTTTCATCTATTGAAACACACCCCCGGTTTGTCCGGGTTGGTGTGGAAAAAATTTCCAAGTTTGGTACATTGCCGAGGCTGTTATTCGCCTACAGCGGCGGCATAGATGTCGCCAATGAGGTCGCTCTCGCCGGTGCCACAGAAGGTGGAAATGAGGCAATCGACACCCAAGCCCTCATCTTTGGGGATACAGAGCGTGAAATCCGTTACCCGCATGGTCTTGATGCGCTCATTAGGGATGCCCTGCTTACGAAGCCGGACAATGGTCTCGTCGGCCCACGATTCCCCTTCCTCGCCCAGCGCGGGAAAAATAATCACCCGTTCGCTGACCTCAATATCATGGAAAAAGGGTTGAACGTCGCCACGGATGCGGTGAATGGCTTTAAACCCCGAACGGACAAGCGCAATGGCATCAGTGAGCGTTGGTGTAAGAAAAACGACGTTAGAAATAGACAAAGGCATATGTTAATTCTCTCCATCTTCGATAACATTCTGCCAACGAACGTTCGCAGATGGCATTGCGCTCTCTATTTTTTGGACAATACTTCTTCCCCACGCCTCTTCGCTTTTTCCGAAAGAAAAAACAAAGAAGCCTGGATTTTTAAGTTTTTCCAGCGGTGGAATAGAAGTATAGAAGGTTATATTCATCTTTTTTTCCGCCGCTGTTTCCTGTAACATATCCGCCATTTCTTTTGTTTTCACAATACCGACCATGTCAATCATTTTTTTTCCGTCAAGCATGATTTTGCCATAGTAGTCTGTCTGCATCGGGGATTCTGTACTGAAAATGAGATTTTCATAATAAGAGAAATCCTCACACCCTTCCATGATATAAGCCATTTCTTCGACTACGTCTTCATCCTCTGGAAAGATATTGTCGCTATTGGTGAAAAGGCCCATGAAAGCCCAGCCAGCAGTGCGGCATCCACCCAAAATTTCCACCTCGTAATATGTGCTTTTGAGTGCGCTCTCATCCTGCTTTACAAATGTGCGGTATTCATCCAAAGTATGACCCCGAAAATACCTCCCAGTGTCCTCATGGTTGTAAAAATACGCTTCAACAAATAGTATTCCGTCTCTAAACATTATTCTGCTGATACTCATGAAGTGGTGGTACACACTGGTGAGTATGTTGCACTCCACTTCGATAGCCTTTTTCAAATTCCTTATATGGACTTTACCAGTGTGAGCAACTGGAATGGACATCACGACACTTCCAAACTCTTTATCCATGCTGAAAAAAACATCCTTTTTACAAACGGCATCTTTACAAACGGCATTGTGTTTCTCGAACTCATCAAAGGAATACATGTTCTGTTTGACCTTCCTTTTTCCCAGCTTTCTAACAGATGCGTTATACAGCATCTGCAAATCCATATAGGTAAGCATAAAAAAGGGAGCATCGTCCTCATTGAGCTTGCGAGGGGCGACAGGCGTGGACTTCCCACTGTTGATTTTCTCGTAGTATTCTTCGATTTTTTTTAATTTCGTGTTCATTCTATATCCTCCATTTAATTTTATATTTGACTAAAAACGTAAAAAACATCCCTCTTATCGCTTGGGATGATGGCGTTCACATCATCCGGGGGTGCCCGTCCTCGGTATCTACCGAGATAGTTAGCACCTCTGTTAAGCGTAAGAAAGATGTATACAAACATAATAAACCTCCTTTTATTTTTTCGTTATCACGCCCTTTCTGGTCGGCCGAAATGGTTTTATGTGAATGACGGGTGGGTCAACTGATAGGTGGATTATACCATGATTCTTTGAATATGTCAAGCAAATATTGACGATATAATTTATTCGTCAATATTTATGTATTGACGCTTTCGTGTTGACGACAATATATGAGCGTGATATGATTGGTTTTGGAGGTGCGAATATGAAAGAGCAAGATTTAGGCGAAATAAGCATTTTTGGGCAACGGTTACGTGCATTGCGAAACTCTTGGAATCCTCCGATGTCCTCACAGGATTTAGCTACGGAACTTGGTTATAAATCTGATGCAACTGTCAGAAACTGGGAGAATCCAAAACGGCTTGACAAAAACAGCGAGGATGAAAAAAAATGGATAATGCCTCCCATTGATAAAATCGCACAAATAGCCGACATCTTTTCGTGCAGTGTAGATTATCTGTTGGGAAGAACGGATGTCATAAATGAAGAGCGATTAGAGGGTATGAGTGAAGATTTAAGTGAACTACATGCGACCCTATCCCGCTACGGCCTATATGGTGATAAGTTCTTTAACCTCATTCAAAAATATCTTAAAACAATGACAACGGCTATCGGTGACACGCCATTTGGCAAAAAAAACCTATTCTTCAACTATTTTGAGATGTTGACCATGATGGACGAAGCGACCCGCATATCGCTTCTGTTGCCTAAAAAAAATGATGTCAATGAATCATCCAATATTGTAGATGTAAGCAAAGTTGTCGTTGGCACAGCAAACGCAACACAACGCATTCACGGGTTCCATAAAAAAGCTCAAGACTCTTTTGCCCAATACTTCAAGATACTTTATGATATGACCGAGGATGCCTATTTAGATATTGCCAAAAGTGATAGTGAGAAAAATGTCATCGCCGCAATAGTGAAAGCTCATACAGACCCGGTCTAATATGTACCAGCCAGTATAAAGAGAAAAGGCCCTGCCATCATCGGCAGAGCCTTTTTGTTTTGGAAACCATCACGATACCAACCCATAAATCTTTCCCCAGCGACGCACCGTTCCGGGGTCGATGCCCAACCTCCGTGCAATAGCCTTTTGGGGTTCTCCCTTTTCCAGCCCCTTGCGAATTTCTGCGATTCCGTCAACCTTCTTGGGTTTTGAAAATAGACTTTCAAAACCGATACCCATAAAATGTGCTACCTGTAAGATGAAGCGTGGGGCCGGGTTCTTGGCGTAACCAAAAGTTACAGTTAGGCGAAGCTGGCTCACATCATCATCAGGCACAAAATCATCATAGAACACCCGCATAGCCTCTGCCATTTCCCGTGTTTTCGTCCATCGTCCTGTCACTGGTCGCCAACCGTGCCGTTTTAAGCCCTCGTCCAGCACGGCGGTGTGTATGCCGCCATCGGCTTTCAAGTCCAGCGGCGAAGCCAAACAGGCACCATACAGCGCCGATAAATCGCGCTCTTGCTGGCTCGCCTCTCCCTGCCGGACGGCTGACAGTTCCATCCCCAGCAGGGCCGGGCGAAAAGTCACCTCGCAGTCGGTAAACGGCACACCCGTATCACACAGCCAGCACCCGTGCGTTGTGCAGATGCGAAGGTCTACAAGCTGGTGTGCCCGGTGCCAGTAGGGTTCGCCATACTGGGCAATGTCATCATGATAGCACTCCGGGCAGTAGCGGAAAAAGGGGTGCCGCTCACCGCTTATGGTGTTCATGCCTACCAGCATTACGGCCCTGCCGCCACCGTGGGTTAGTTCATGTACAACATTTTGCTTGCGTTCGGCGCTCCAAAACCGGGCGTAGTAGGGTAGTAGTGTGTGCTGGACCAGTATATCTACAGGTTTCATATAAGGCGCATGCAGATTGCCCATGACAACCGCCAGTTCGGTTGCCAGTTCCAGTGACACCCTGCCCTTGTACCGGCCAAACAAATCACGGACGCTTTGGGTGGCACAATAATTCCCGCTCCGAAGGTGATACCGGGAAAGCACCGAAAACCACAGTTCATCCGGGTAAGGTGTAGGCAGAAAAGACAGGCTCATAATATGGCAACCTCCGTAACGTATTCGGCGAGAGCATCCACCACTGGCTTACCCTGCTTTTTGGCATCTACGACGATAGCCCGAAGGTCGGCCCTGCCGGTGGTTTGGTGTGGTTCCAAGCTTTGAGTATTAACATTCAAATCACCCGTACCCGGTTTTGGTGCTGTTCTCTGGCGCTTGGGGGTATCGTCCAGCGAAGCGAGAAAGCCGTCAACCATCTGTAAACTGCCTTTGTAGGCCCGTTCCAGCGTGTCTATTGTTACGGCTTCCGTGCCGTCCATGATGGCCCGTTGCTGGGCATGGTAAATCAGCTTCACCATAATATCGGGCACACCCTGCGTTTTGCGATAAATCCAGTTCGCAACCTCCGGGGTGAGGTCGGCAGAGTTCCGGGTGTACTGGTAGCGCCATAAGGATTTTAACAAAAGCGAAAACTCGTCATTGTTCCCCAGCCGGTCATACACAAGGCCGGTGGCTCGGCGGGCACTCCGAAATTCAGCTTGCAGGGTGCCCAGCACTTGCGGGGTGCCAACCATGCAGACGGACAAATGCGCGGAATTTATTAGCTGAACAATAAAATTTAATAGCCGGATTCCACCGCCGTTGCGTATGTGGGCAATGTTCTGTATCTCGTCCACCACCAAAAGGCCCAAGTTGATACTCTTGCTGATTTGGCTTATCTGGCTCACCATCATATCAGCGGATAGCCTGTTGGTCACGGCTCGCTGGTGATGCGCTGTACCACTGGCACCATCTATCTGTAAGAGAATGTCAAGGCAAAGGGCTTTGATTGAAGCATCGGAGGGGGTCTGTACAACAATGTAGGGTATCTGCTTACACACAAGCGGTTGCCCGTTGTAGGCTTCGTGCTCAATGACAGGTGGGAACAGGCCAAGCACCTGTTGAAGTGCCCGCGATTTTCCCAGCCCGCTAATGCCGATAACGGAAAAGCTATTGCCACCACCTGTCGCGGCAGTGATGCGGCGGTTTTGAAGGTCTGTATAATTGGTGTGATACTGCTGAACATCGGCCACGGTCAGTTTTTGGGCAAAGCTGTGTTGCATGGCGGCGCAGACTTGATAGTACAACTGTACGGTCATTTCAAGCGGCTGGTATACTTCATATAACGTCCCCAACATCTGCAAGCGCACTTCTGCTGGTAACTGGCGGCTGGATTCGTCATAAGGCGGAAAGTGACCGAGAGCATCAACAAGGGCCTGCCCGCCCAGCGTAGGCGGTAGGGCCTCTATGAACGGGTTGCCGGGGTATGCCGGGTTTGGCGTATATACTGCTTTCATGCTCCATTCCCCCTTAAAATCTCAAACACACTCGGCTCTTGGCGCTGTTCTGCGGCCCGGTTCGCCCGGATGCCCGTTGATATGGTCTTGACTGTCTGCGGCTCTACAGGTGTAGCCTGTGCCGCAATATCCTCAATGTCTGCAATCAAGGACACCCGCGCTTGCAACTCCTGTTGTTGATATTGAGATTTCAAGTTTTTTTCATCCTTCCGTAGCTGGGTCAGTTCGTCTAATGTCTTGCCCCTGTATTGGCTCTGAACGACTTCAAACGGCGTGTACACCATGCTCTCATACAGCCACACGGTGCCTATATCATCAGGATTGTACGCCACCGTCACCTTCTCTTTTCCCCTCATCCCTGCGGTCACAAACCGCTTGTTGTAGGCGCTGTTATTATAATGGATGCCGTTCACTTCAAGGCCCTTTTGGGTAAACCCGCCCTGTATGCGAGGCAACAAAGCCAACGTGAAGCGTCCAGCATCCACCGTGGGCAAGGCTCCCTCCGGCTGGGCCATACCATGCAACCACAGTTTTGAAGCAACAGGCGGCACATCAGCCGCAATCTGGCTTTCCGTGCGCGGGTAGTTCTGCATTATGTGTTCAGAATTGTAATAAAGAACGCACCGTATGACGATTGCCGTAAACTGCTCCAAATCCAAAGTGCTATCCTTGCGGTAATCATGCCCGCCGCGCTCTTGGAAGTCTGGTTCAATAACACCTTTCCCCTTCAAGTGCGGCTTGTAGGAAGTCTGCAACAGGTCAAACAGCTTTTCCACCGGGCCTTTGAGGTCAGGCCGGTAAGCAGGCAAGTTTACAATCTCTATCCCATATTCACTACACAGGTTTTCCAACACGTCACCGATAAACTCTTTGCCCCGGTCTGTGAGGATGCGCCGGGGTAGGTGGTGAGCGGGCCATTGCTCCGGGTCTATTTCGATTCCGTGTTGCTGGCAATACTCGGCCTTGTGCATGATGGTGTTCGCCAAAAGCATCCGCAAGCCGTGTTTGCCGCCCTCCAAGCCCACATACAAGCCAGTTATCATGTTGGTATGAGCATCCACCATCGTATAGATGATGGGGCGACCTATCACCTTGCGAGAAAATCGGCTGACAATATAGATGTCGGCTATCGTTGCGTCCGTCATAAAAGTGCCGATTTCAGCGGCGTATTCCCTAACGCTCCCGGTAAAGGCTCTGTGGTTCCTCTGATAAGCCTTTAGCCCCTTGCGACTGATAGCTTCGTTCACGGGGTCACGGGTGGAGTAGAAAAAGTAGCGGAATTGGTGAAAAGATGGGTACGGCTCCTGTAGGGTGCCGTGGGCATCGGTATATTTTTCTTTGAGCATCAACGTGTAGGCATTTTTCAAGGTGTGTTGCAGAGGGGAATAGTAAAAACGGTTGAGCGCCCAGCGTATGTTTTTCTGGTCAGCGGTCAGCGGCGGTGGCTCCTTCTGCTGGCGCTCGGAAGGTAACAGGGCATTGCGGCTCTGCGCCACCCAATAGCGCCAGAGATAGCTTTTGACGGTCTGCATCCCTACACCCGCATAAACGGATACATCATGGATTATTCGGTTTCGATGGGCCTTGTTTGTGATGCACTCCACCGATAGTAATGGCTCTATCAGCGAATACCGTTTGTCGCGAGTTTCCTTCTGTCTGGGTTCCAATTCTTCATCCGTATAGGGAATACGGTATTCATTGGTGCTGACAGGCTCCATATCATCCAGGATGTCATTATCCAACATGAACGGCATCCGACACCGCGAACAATCCACCACCCAGCTTGCAGGGTCAGACAGCACCAAAACCCGCACCGTCAGCCCAGCATCCCGTAAAATGTCATTCTCTCTCATGGTCAAGCCTCCTTTTCAATGACGATGCCCCAATCGGTCACACCTTGTTGGTACCAATATTCCAGCGAGAGTTGTAACAGGTCAATCACGCTCTGACGGGGTAAGATATGCCGAAAAACACACTCGCGTACTGCCATAGTCCCATCTGTCTTTTTTATAAGAAAGTCGCTCATGTGCGAAGTTGGTGGCGCTGGCAGGTCTGACGGCAACGCGGTTTTTTTGAAATCAAGTGGTATGTTCATGGAAAACTCGGACACGTTTTCATCGGTGTTAAGCTGGCGGGCGTATGCCTCCATCAGCTTATCGTGACATCTGCATATCTGCTGGTTCTTATCGAGGCTGATTTTTGCGCAACGGTTTTTTTGGCTCGTTCTCCGCATGGTGTTTCCTTCCTTTCAGTCCGGGGTCAATCCGGGTTCAGTCCGGCTTTTTCGGGATAAAAGGGCGTTTTGGGGGTTCAATCCGGGGTCAATCCGGGTTCAGTCCGGCTTTTTCAAAAATATCCTCACCTCTATTCTGACGAATTAACAGCCCTTTTTTCGCATATATTAAAAACCCGGATAGCCGGGATGCCGGACTGACTGAAAACCACTATATGGAAGTACAACCGAAAATTATCAAAAGTGCGACGTCCGATTATCAAAATGCTTCACTCTATTTTTTCTCTATTTCCCTGCGCCACGGTGGCGATTTCCACATCGTAGGCAAGTTGGAAGTTGGACGGGAGGAACTACTGCGGAATGAGAAACGGACTTCGGCCAGAAGCGGTGTTATTCCCGATTCATCAATAATTTTATTCTATTTTTGCAGTAGTTTTCGTGGCCCCGCAGGGCCGAGCGGAGTGACCGAAGGGAGCGGAGCGAGGGCCTTTCTGGCAATAAAAAAAGACCCCACCGGGGCCAGTTACGGCCCGGTTGAGGTCAGTGTGTTTTGGTAATTTAGCGTTAGAACTTTGCTAATTTTTCAGTGCATGTTTTTAAAAAGCTTACTTGAGCTCGATCTTGGCGCCCTGCTCTTCCAGCTTCTTCTGGATGTCCTCGGCGTCGGCCTTGGAGGCACCCTCTTTGATGGGCTTCGGAGCGGTATCCACCAGCTCTTTGGCTTCCTTCAGGCCCAGGCCGGTGATCTCCTTGACGGTCTTGATAACGGCCATCTTGTTGGGGCCGATCTCCGCCAGGATGACGTCGAATTCGCTCTTCTCTTCCTCGGCGGAAGCGGCGGGGGCGGCGCCGGCCATCATCACAGGGGCAGCGGCAGACACGCCGAATTTCTCCTCGATCGCCTTGACCAGCTCGTTCAGTTCCAGCACGGTGAGTTCTTCCACCGCGGCAACAATTTTATCAATTTTTTCAGCCATTGTTGGTTATCTCCTTTAGTATTCAGATTGATTCGTTGGGTGGAAGTGCTTACGCGGCGCCTTCCTCGGCGGCCTTCTTCTCGGCCAGGGCGTTCAGGCCAACGGCCAGACCGCGCAGATTGCCGGTCAGGGCGCTCAGCAGCATGGACAGCAGGCCCTCGCGGCCAGGCAGCTTGGACAGGGCGGTCACCTCGTCGGCGCTCATCACCTTGCCTTCCATGTAGCCGATCTTCACGCTGAACTTGCCTTTGCTCTTTTCGGCGTATTTGCACAGGATGCGGGCCGCGGCCAGCGGATCCTCCCCGCCGCACACCGCAAGGGCGGTGGAGCCGGTCAGCACCGTGTCCAGCTCGGCGTAGTCGGTGTCCTGCACGGCCAGGTGCATCAGGGTGTTCTTCACCACCTTGTAGTCCACGCCGGCCGCGCGCAGCTCTTTGCGCAGGGCGGTGTCCTGTTCCACGGTGATGCCGATATAGTCCACCAGCACGCCGGAGGCGGCGCCGGTGATCTTCTCCTTCAGTTCGGACACGAGTTCCTTCTTCTGTGCCAAAATCTTATCACTGGGCATTCTTCTTTTTCACCTCTTTCCGGGGGTCCGCCGGTTGCCGGCGGGTGTCGATCAAACAAAAAACCTCTTTCCCATGCCGGGAAAGAGGTTGTAGACACGCAATAAAGCCAATCTAAACCTGTTTCTCGGCAGGACGGGTTCGTCGAACCACGGTTAGGCGCAAATGCGCTCCTGCTGTCTTGGAAGCAGCTTTTTTATTTTACCACAGATGTGGCGGTTGTCAAGTCTTTGCCAGGCTTAGGCGCCGGGCTGGGCCACATACTTGGCGCTGGAGAGACGCACGCCCGGGCCCATGGTGCTGGCCACGGTGGCACTCTTGATGTACTGGCCCTTGGCGGCGGCGGGCTTTGCCTTGACAATGGCGTCCATCACGGTGGCCAGGTTGTCGCCCAGCTTTTCGCTGCCGAAGCTGGCCTTGCCAATCGGCACATGGATAATGTTGGACTTGTCGAGGCGGTACTCGATCTTACCGGCCTTGGCCTCGGCCACCGCCTTGCCCACGTCGGGGGTCACGGTGCCGGCCTTCGGGTTCGGCATCAGGCCGCGGGGGCCCAGCACCTTACCAAGACGGCCCACCAGGCCCATCATGTCCGGGGTGGTGATCAGCACGTCGAAATCGACGAAGCCTTCCTTCTGGATGCGGTCCACCAGGTCCTGCTCGCCCACGAGCATGGCCCCGGCTTCCTCGGCGGCCTTCACAGCGTCGCCCTTGGCAATAACCACAACGCGTACGTCCTTGCCGGTGCCGTGGGGCAGCACAACGGCGCCGCGCACCTGCTGGTCGGCATGGCGGCTGTCCACGCCGAGGCGCACATGCAGCTCAACGGTCTCGTCAAACTTGGCCTTGGCGTTCTTGCACACCAGCTCGAGGGCCTCATCGCTCTCGTAAAGCTTAGCGCGGTCGACGGTCTTTGCCGCGTCGGTATACTTTTTTCCGTGTTTCATCTGTTATGCCCCCCTTAACCTTCCACCGTGACGCCCATGCTGCGGCAGGTACCCGCAATCATGCTCACGGCTGATTCAAGATCGCTGGCGTTGAGATCGGCCATCTTGGTGTTGGCAATCTCCTCCAGCTGGGCACGCTTGATGGTGGCCACCTTGGCGCTGTTCGGGGCGCCGCTGGCCTTCTCAATGCCAACCGCTTTCTTGATCAGGGTAGCGGCGGGCGGGGTTTTGGTGATGAAAGAGAAAGAGTGGTCGGCGTACACGGTGATAACCACCGGGATGATGTAGCCGGCATCCTTCTGGGTGCGCTCGTTGAACTCCTTGGTGAAGCTCATGATGTTCACGCCGTGCTGGCCCAGCGCGGGACCAACCGGGGGGGCCGGCGTCGCTTTGCCGGCGGGTATCTGGAGCTTGATGTACCCAATTACCTTTTGTGCCATTCTTAAATTACCTCCAAATGTGGTTAACTAGCGAGCAGGTTTTCCCTGCCCTCCCACGGGCAAGCGGGCTTGCCCTTTGTAAAACCCCGGGTGGGGTTAGTACCAAATCTGCGGCGGCAGGCAGGCCCTAGATGGGCTTCACCTGCGCCAGTTCCAGCTCGGCGGGGGTCTCCCGGCCGAACATCGAAACCTTGACGTTCACCTTGCCTGCGTCCTTGTCGATGCTCTCCACCAGGCCGATGAAGCCTTCCAACGGGCCGGTGAGCACCTCCACGCTGTCGCCCACGGCGTAGTCCACGCTTGTTTGCTGCTCGTCCACCCCAAGGGCTTCAACCTCAGCCTCGGTCAGCGGGATCGGCTTCGAGGACGGGCCCACAAAGCCTGTGACGCCACGGGTGTTGCGCACGATGTACCAGCTGTCGTCGGTCATCACCATCTTCACCAGCACATAGCCGGGGAACAGCTTGCGCTCCACCATCCGCTCCTTGCCGTCTTTGATGTCCGGCACGATCTCGGTTGGCACCCGCACTTCCTGGATCAGCTCCTGGAGGCGCTGGTTCTCGATGATGGTGGTCAGGTTCGTGGCCACCTTGTTCTCATATCCGGAATAGGTATGCACCACATACCATTGTCCCTGGTCCATTTAGCTCTCCTTAAAGAAAGGCGTGATTATGCGCCGGTGTCGGTGCCGGTTGTCAGCAGCACAATCCCCCGGAAAATCTGCGCAAACAGGAAGTCCAGCCCGGCAATCAGCACCGCGCAGATGATGACGAAACCCATCACCACGAGGAAGTTGTTCCACACCTGCTTGCGGGAAGGCCAGACCACCTTTTTCATCTCGCCCCGGGTATCCTTGAAGAAGCGGGCGATGGCGCGGCCGGCGCGTACCAGGAAATTTGGTTTCTTGGTCGTTTTTTCAGCCATTAATTATGTACCCCCTACCCACGCCTCGCCGGCTCATTCGCCGGCTCTTGCGGCTCACCTGCGCCGCAACTGCGGCTTGCCTCGCCGGGCGCGGGAAAATTTGTTTTGCCCTTAGTACACTTCTGCATTTCAGTTTAAATAGCAAAGCCAAATTTTGCACTTCGTGCCCTATTTGGTTTCCCGGTGGGTGGTGTGCTTCTTGCAGAAGCGGCAATATTTTTTGCGCTCCAGCCGGTCAGGGGTATTCTTTTTGTTCTTGGTCGTGTCGTAATTGCGTTGCTTGCACTCGGTGCAGGCCAGTGTGATTTTGGTCGTCATAGGGCACCTCCATTGCTTCGGCAGGCGCCGCCGGTCGGCGGCGCAGCATTAAAATACCTCCCTCATCCGGCGCTGCCCCTTGGTGCGTCCAAAAAAGTCCACACAAAAAAACAAGCCTTCCGGCGAGGTGCAATCATCATATCACACCGGGCGCCGTCGCGTCAAGGGTTTGGGGCGATTTGCCGGCACAGGCACAACAAATAGTTTTTCCCGCGCTTTACGCCCCGGTGTATTTTGAGTATAATACCATACATGGTCAACCATCTTGAAAACCTTAATGGTTTTCAAGCAGCAGGTTTTACCTGCTGGCACGCCTTTGGCGTGCGGTTGGCTATGAACGGTGGAAAGCTCGCCCATATTGGGCGAGCACGCGAATGCATTCGCGTCTTCAAAACCGCGTCGGTTTTGAAGTTTCCTTAGTATAGTTGTAACGAAATGGTGAAAGGGCGGGCACGGGATTGGCAATTGCCGGAAAAATGAAGCTGCGCAAGCAGCAGGTGCTCAAGGTGGTGACCGGCATCGTTCTGGTGCTGATGGCCTCCTTTGTCACTATTTTTGTGCGGGATTCGTTGAATATGCGCAACCCCGAGAACGCCCTGCCCAACATGACGATCTACTTCGACAGCAACGGCAAAAGGGTTGCGATGCCCTACATCCACAGCAGCCGCCGGAACTACACCTGGCAGTTCTCCCTTTGGGAGCCTGTCTCCAAGGCGGATTTCGACCTGGAGCCCTGGCGGGAGCTTTACCCCGGCCAGGTGAACCCGGGCAGCAAGCTGGAGCTGGAGTTCAGCTTTAAACCGAAAGCGGTGGCCATCTACGCCGCTGCGGGCGAGAGCAGCTATATGGAAGTGGGTGACAGCACGGTTCTGTACGCTCCCACCAGCAAGGGCAACTACGCCTACAAAGTGGTAGCCACCTGGGGCGCCAACCGCACAGTGACCTACTATTTCAGAATTGATGTGCCGTGGTAGGGACTCCTTAAAGGGAGTTGGCATTTGGCTTTGCCGGCAAAACTGGCGATTCACTCCCAATTGAGGGCAAAACTGATTTTCCCACGCCCGATGAAGCAAGCTGCGATGCAGCGCAGGTGAGCCGCAAGCGCGGCCCGGCACGGGCGCGCGGGCGTGGGTGGGGCCCCTTAAAGGGGGCTGGCGGCTGGCTTTGCCGGGAACACTGGCAAAACAGGCGACACCCGACGCCCGGAAAACGCCGGCCGTAGGAAGGCGGAGGCCGGTTGCGGCGGGCCGGGCCCCAAAGCGTGGCAGATGCCAACTTGTCGAGCGCGTAAACCATCTTAAAGGCCGGTGGGCTGTGCCCCCAAATTAAACCACCAACCCATCGATTCACCCAACTATATACAATACCCCTACAGAGGAGCCCCCATGAGCGAGGGAAAAAAACCGTCCCAACAGCATAACCAAAGCGCTCGCGTATTCACCATCGCCATCCTGATCTATGCGGTCGGGTTGTTTCTGGGCGCTTTCTATGATCTGCCCCTCACCCGGGCCGCCTACAACCCCACCAGCCTGTTTGGCATCGTGATGGAGGCGGTGGGCTGGTACCCGGCCTTCCTGCCCAGCCTGCTGCTGTTCATACTCTGGACCTTCCAGAAGAACCTGCCCCAAAATCGCCTGTGGCAGCGCCCGGTGTGCGGCCTTGCGTCGGCCGGGGGCCTGGGGGCGCTCTACCTGGTCAGCGGGCGCTACCTGGCCCGCCGGGGCATGTTCACCGCGCTGGAGGGACTGTCCCTCTGGCTGTGGGTTGCGCTGGGGGTGGCCTTCGCGGCGATACTGGTCATCATCGTGCTGCGCATGGTGCCTTCCACCCGCGTCAAAATGACCTTCTTTGGCATCTGGGGCACGGTGTATATGGTGGCAAACCAGGTGGTCACCTACCCCATCAAGGTGGCCTGGGCCCGCTCCCGCTTCGACGACATGGCCGCCATCGGCTCCTTTGAAGCCTTCACCCCTTGGTACCAGCCCTTCGGGAATGGCGGCAGCTCTTTCCCCTCGGGCCACACCGCCAACGCCGCCGGCATCTTCATGCTGCTGGTGCTGTGCGACCTGTTCCCCGCCTGGCACCGCCGCAGCAAAACGGTCTATGTGGTGTGCTGGGGCTATATCGCGGTGATGGCCGCCGCCCGCATCATCATCGGCCGGCACTACCTGTCCGACACGCTGGCCGCCAGCGCCATCATGGCGGTGCTGTTCTACGCGATGCGCAGCACCAAACTCTACCAGGCACAGCTGCGCAAAACCCTGAGCAAGGCCGCCGAGGAAGGAACCCCCAATGCAATTTGACTTTACCGCCCCCTGTTATTTTGGGCTGGAGAGCGCCGCCGCCTTTGACTTTCGCCGGCTGGGCGCTGAAAATTTGAAGATCACCGACGGGCGCGTCACCTTCACAGGGGACGCGCGCCTTTTGGCCGACGCAAACCTCTGGAGCCGCTGTGCCGAGCGCATCATGATCAAGCTGGCCGCCTTTCCCGCCGCCACCTTCGATGAGCTGTTCGACCGGGTATACGCAATCCCCTGGGAGGATTACATCCCGCGAAACGGCAAGTTCCCGGTGAAGGGGTCCAGCCTGTCGAGCACCCTGTCCAGCGTGCCGGCCTGCCAGAGCATCGTCAAAAAAGCCGTGGTGGAGCGGCTGCGCAAGGGCCACCGGGTGGAGTTTTTGCCCGAGCGGAGCGAGGAGTACCGCATCCGGTTCTCGATTCGCAAGGACATGGCCGAGGTCTTTCTCGATACCTCGGGCGACGGGCTGCACAAGCGTGGCTACCGGCGTCTGGCCGGCGGCGCCCCGCTGAAGGAGACCCTGGCCGCCGCGATGGCCGACTTTGGCCGGGTGCGGCGGGACAGCCGGGTGGAAGACCCGTTCTGCGGCAGCGGCACACTGGTGATCGAAGCCGCGCTGAAGGCACTGAACATCGCGCCGGGGCTGCGGCGCAGCTTCGCGGCCGAGCACTACGCCTTCCTGCCCGAGGGCCTGTTTGCCGAGGCACGGGCGGCGGCCGAGGCCGAAAAGAAAACCGACGCAGCCTTTGCCGGGGCCGGGTTTGACATTGACCCGGAGATGGTGGCGCTGGCCGCCGCCAATGCCGAGAAGGCCGGGGTGGGCAGTGTTTGCCGGTTCGAGGCGCGGGACGTAGCCGCCTACCGGGCAGATTCCTCCGCCCTGATGATGACCAACCCGCCCTACGGCGAGCGCCTGCTGGACGCGGGAGCCGCCGCAAAGCTGGAGCAGGCGCTGGGCCGGGCCACCGCCGCCGCGCCGCCTGCCAGTGCCTACGTCATCACCGCCGACGCCGAGTTTGAGCGCCACTTTGGCCGCGTGGCCAAAAAGCGCCGCAAGGTTTACAACGGCATGATTCCCTGCCAGATCTACATGTATTACTGAGATTGGAATAGAGTATGAAAAGCCCC
>JAJDIZ010000020.1 GCA_030266915.1 Ruminococcaceae bacterium OttesenSCG-928-D13
CATGAAGGACAGGCCAAAGGCGATGGCTCCCCAGATGAACAGCAGCCTGCGCCCACGGCGGGGCTGGGGTTTATTTTCGGGCAGCGGGCGCTGGCCGAAATGGGTGTAAATACCGTCACTCATAAGTAGTCATCTCCTTTAAACTCGGGGATATCGTCCTCGTCCCGGGCGGCGGTCTTGGGGCCGCGCAGCAGCCGCAGGCCCAGCATCACAATGGCCGCCCCGATGGCCAGCGCCACCACCATGCCGCCCGCGTACTCCAGCCAGCCGGCTATGGCTGGGGCGAAGGAGTACAGCAGGTTGACCAATGCGTTGTACAGGTTGGTGATCAGGATCAGGGCGCCCACCACGATGCAGCCCCAGCCGGCCAGCTTGGCAAAACGGATGTTGTCGGTGAGGGCGTCCAGCCCTTTGATGCCCAGCCCCTGGGGGTTGGGGATGAAGTTGTCCTCAAACAGGGCGCGCTGCTCGGGGCTGAGGTTGCGCAGGTTGAAGGTGTCGAAGAAGCTGTAGGCCCAGATGACGAACATCAGCGCGCCCACCCCCAGCACCCGGGTGGTGGTGACGAAGGCCGCCACCGCCGCGAACCAGAACAGCAGCGAGACGCCCCGCTTCATGTAGCCCTGGTACATCTGACCGCAGCCCGGCACGCAGGCGCAGCAAAAGGTAAAAAATGCGTTCTTTTTCATAGGACTGTCCCCCAATAGATTTATCTTGGTTTTGGAAGCTATCTTCACGGCCTTATCCGTTGGATGCGCCGCTGTTGTCGTCGGGCTGCTGAACGGGACTGCGCTGGCTGAACACCTGTTCCTTCGCCTTGCGCTCGGCCTCCTTGCGCTCGGCCTCGCGCTGCTTCTCCCGCTCGGAGGCGCCGCTTTGGCCGGAGCCGATCCGGTCCAAAAAGCCGTTCACGCTGTCGAAGGTGTTGTCGAGGAAATTGTCGATGTGCCCGAGTATGCCCACATCACCCGTCTGGCCCGCTGCGGCGGCGCCGGCTGCCACGGTGCCGGTGTCCTGCGCGGTTTGGGTTTGGGCCGGCTGCCGGGTGTCGTCCCGGCCGATGCGCGGGGCGGCAAAGGAACCCACGGCCCACATCACCACGGCCAGGCAGGCGGCCGCCGCCACGGTGGCGTAACGGCCCACCCGCACCTTCCAGGTGCGTGACCGCAGCCGCTTCATCACCTTGGGCTTCTGGGGCGTCTCGGGTGTGAGCAGCACCTCGTCGGTGAGCAGGGCGGTGTAGCGCACCAGGCACTTGTCGCAGAAGGACAGGTGCTCCGCCACCTCGAGGCGTTCCAGCTCGTCCAGCCCACCGTCTATCAAAGCGGCGAGCCCTGCGTCGGTCAGGTGGCCGTCCTCATGAAACAATTCCATCATCGCCGCCTCCTTCCGTCTGCCGCGCCGGAGCGCGTTGATTTGCTTTGCCTGTTTCCTCTGCCGCCGGGGCCAGCTTCTGCTGCAGCAGCTTCTTGGCCCGGAACAGCTGGGTGTGTACGGTTTTTGGCGGCCGGTCAAGCCGTTTGGATATTTCCTCCACGGTCTGCTCCTCAAGGAAGTAGAGCACGGCCACCTGATGGTAGGGTTCCTTCAGCGCCCGGATGTCATCCGACACCATCCGCAAAAGCTCCCGGCCGATCGTGATATCCTCGGGCTGGCTCTCGGTGATGAACAGCACACCGTTTCCCTTGGTCTCGGGCAGGCCGTCCTCCCCGGGGGTCATCACCCGGCGGTTGTAGGCGCTTTTCAGGTAATCCTTGGCCTTGTTGGCCGCAATGCGGGAGAGCCAGGGCTTCATGCTGTCCTCCGGGCAGGCGTCCCGGTGGCGGTAGGCCGAGATGAAGGTCTCCTGCACAAGGTCCTCGGCGGTGTGGTGGTCGCGGGTGAACTGGTAGCAAATTGTGTAGACCAAGCGCTCATATTGCGCAACGATCTCGCCAAAACGGGCGTCTGTCACCCCTGTTCACCGCCTTTCCCCGGAAACGCCGGAAAGCGGGCGGTGAGCCGCCTGGCCGGTGATTCCCTAAGTCCCACACTGATGTAACGAGCGGGTACATTTGATTTCTTCAAATGATACTAAATTAATTTGGTTCCGCTAACCTGTCTGCAAATAAAAGGAAAAAGGGACGCCCGGCGCCCCTTGTAATTCTGCGATTTAAGCTGTGCCCTGTACCCTGCTCCCCCGGTCTTTCCTCAGCAGGCCGGGTGATCCTCGTCGGCCATTGGGATGCGGTACTTCTCCCGGTAGTGCTGGGCCAGCGTGTTGTAGCGCGGCATATCGCCGGCGTGCTGGCTGCGGCGCAGGGTGTGGGGGTCCATCTCGTCGTCCAGCTCGCTCAAAAGGCGGGCCGCAATGTTGGAGCAGTGGTCGGAGATGCGCTCGTAGTTGGTGAGCACCTCGAGGAAGATGATGCCGGCCTCGATGTTGCACACCCCGGCCTTCAACCGCTGGATGTGCCGCTGGCGCAGGGTGTCGCAGATGCTGTCCACCGTCTCCTCCAGCGGCTCCACCCGCTGGGCCTCGTCCAGGTCGTCATGGGACAAAGCGGCAATCGTGATGTCAAACACCTCGCCCACCGCCTCGTTCAGGATGCCCAGCTCGTTTTTGGCCGCTTCGGAGAAATGGATGTCCTTGTCCAGCACCTCGTCCGAGCGCTCCACCACGTTGATGGCATAGTCGCCAATTCGCTCAAATTCGGTGACAAAGGTGAGCAGGTTGGTCACCTCGCGGCTCTCGTATTCGCTCAACTCCAGCTCGGTCATCCCCACCAGGTAGTTGGAAACCGAAACGTCCAGCCTGTCGATCACGTCCTCACGCTGCTGTGCCAGAACAATGCCCTCGGCGTCGTGGTTCAGCATCAGGTCGATGGCGTCCCGCATGTTCAGCCGGCCCACCTCGGCCATCTGCTCCACCCCTTTGCGGGCCTGCCCAATCGCCACCGAGGGGCTGGCATACAGGCGGTTGTCCAGCACCACCAGGGTCAGCTCGGGGTGTTCGTCTCCGGCCCGCTCGGGGATGGTCCACTCGCTCAGCTTCACCAGCAGGTTCGTGAAGGGCAGGAAAACCAACGTGGTGATGGTGTTGAAGATGGTATGGAAGTTGGCGATGCCGTTCATCGAGATGGCCTCCTCCATGAAGGGCAGGCCGATGGTCCACTTAACCGCATAGATACCCACCAGCCACAGCACGGTGCCCATGATATTGAAATACACATGGCTGATGGCCACCCGCTTGGCCGCCCGGGAGGCGCCGATGGAGGCGATCAGCCCGGTGACACAGGTGCCGATGTTTTGCCCGAGGATGATGGGAATGGCATTGCCCCAGGTGATGGCGCCGGTGACGGTGAGGGCCTGCAAAATGCCGATGGAGGCCGCCGAGCTCTGGATGACGCCGGTGACCAGCGCCCCGGCCAGCACCCCAAGAATCGGGTTTTGCAGGGTGGCGAACAGCTCGGCAAACCAGGGCTCGTTCTGCAGCGGGGTGACGGCCGACTCCATGGAAAACATGCCGGAGAACAGGATGCCGAAGCCCAGCATAATCTGCCCCACGTTGCGCTTTTTGGGGCTTTTGAGAAACACATACAGCACCGCGCCGATGATGGCGATGGCCGGGGCGAGGGTTTTGGGCTTCAGCAGCTGCAAAAAGATATTGTCTGTGGACAGGTCCGACAGGCTGATGATTTGGGCGGTGATGGTGGTGCCGATGTTGGCCCCCATGATGATGCCGATGGCCTGGCTGAACATCATGATGCCGCTGTTCACCAGGCCGATAACGATGACCGTGGTGCCCGAGGAGGACTGGATCAGTGCGGTGATCACCGCGCCCAGCAGCACCCCTTTAAGCTTGGAGGATGTAAGCTTTTTAATGATGCCCTCGGTTTTGCTGCCGGCCAGCTTCTCCAGGCCGCTGCCCATGATGGACATGCCGTACAAAAAGAAGCCCAGGCCACCGAGAAGCGAAATAACGTTAAATATAGTCATTCTTATACCCCATCCGGCGGCTTTTGCCGCCCTGCATTCGCAGGCTCCCGCCTGCCTATATCCCATATTTCCCTGTTTACATTATAGGGACGCAAAATACCAGATGCAAGTGCCGGGCGGCATTTTGTAGGCTATGTCAAAACCGGCGGCGCACGGGCGCGGTTTACTGGGCAGAATTTTTGCGGGTGCGATGCATGAAGCTTCGGTGCCGCCGTGCGGTGTCCGATATTCACTCCGGTCATGTACTCCGTACGCCTGCTAAGGCATATTCCCTCCATGAACATCGGCCCCCGCACGCCTTTCGGGACGCAAAAGAGCATCCCGACTAATGCGCCATGCCTTTGGTGGGCAGGGCTGTGTTTTCGCTGCCGATTATGATATACTTTGCAATGTATGAGCAAGTAAAAACCGCCGGCCCGCCGGCGCCAAAGGAGACGCGTTATGGACGAAAAACAGCTTGTGGAGCAAATTGACGCCTTCATAAAGGAAAACGAGCGCGCCATCGTGGCAGACATCGCGAAACTGGTGGCGGTGCCCAGCATCTCGGTGGACACGGACATCCCCGGCAAGCCCTATGGAGAGAATACCCGGGCCGCGCTGGACGCCGCCCTGGAAATTGCCCGCCGCTTCGGCCTTGAAACCAATGACGGCGAGGGTTATGTGGGCTGGGCGGAGCTGCCCGGCAGCGAGGCAGGGCATCTTGCCACCGTCACCCATGTGGATGTGGTGCCCGAGGGCGAGGGCTGGACCGGCCATCCCTTCGAGCTGGCCGAGCGGGACGGCTGGCTGATCGGCCGCGGGGTGGTCGACGACAAAGGCCCCAGCGTGCTGTGCCTGTACATCGCCAAGTTCCTGAAAGAGCAGGGCATCCCGCTGCGCTACGGCTTCCGGGTGCTGCTGGGCTGCAACGAGGAGCGCGGCATGAGCGATGTGAAGTATTACCTGGCCCATCACGAGGCCCCGCTGTTCGCCTTCTCCCCCGACGCCAGCTTCCCGGTTTGCAACGGCGAAAAGGGGCTTTTCAACGGCATTTTCCACTCAGGCGAGCTGGACGGCAGCTTCGCCGAGTTCGACACCGGCCTCGCGGCCAACGTCATCGCGGCCAAGGCCAGCTGCCTGCTGAACCGCCCGGCCGCCGGCCTGCCGGAAACCGAGGCCGTCACCGTGGCGGACGAGGGCGGCAAGGCGCGGCTCACCGCCGTGGGGATCGGCGGCCACGCCGCCAGCCCGGCCGGCACCAAAAACGCCATCGGAGTGCTGGTGGCCTACCTGCTGGAGAACAAGCTCTGCACCGAGCGGGAGAACGCCTTCCTCACCCTGCTGGACAAGCTGCACAGCGACCCGCTGGGCGGAAAGCTTGGCATCGCCTGCAAGGACGAGATGTTCAGGGACCTGACGGTCAACGGCGGGGTGATGAAGCTGGTGGACGGCAAACTGCACCAGAGTGTGGACAGCCGCTACCCCACTGTCACCACCGGCGAAGCCCTGAGCGCCGCCCTCTCGGCCGAGGCCGAAAAGCACGGCGCCACCTTCGAGCTGCTGGCCAACGACAAACCCTTCTATATCCCGGCCGACAGCGCCGCCATCAAAACCCTGCTGGACTGCTACAGCCAGGTGACCGGCGAAGACGCCACACCCTTCACCATGGGCGGCGGCACCTACGCCCGGCAGTTCCCAAGGGCGGTCAGCTACGGGCCGTCCATCCACGGCGACAAGCTGCCCGACTTCGCCGGCCCCGAGCACGCCCCCAACGAGGGGGGCTCCCTGGCCCGCCTGCTGGCGGCCCTCAAGATATACATTTTGGCCATTTGCCGGCTGCAAAGTGTGGATTTTTAAGCCGAAGCGCCGAAATGTTAAGTTTTTGACAAAACCCCCTGCATTTTTCTTGCGCATGGCCGACGGTTTCCTTTATACTATTAAAAGCTAAAAGTCTATAGCAGTGGAAAGGGTGTTTGAAGATGGGACTTGGCAAAAAAACGATCGACGATATTGACGTAAAGGGCAAGCGTGTCCTTGTGCGGGTGGACTTCAATGTCCCGCTAAAAGACGGCGTTATTACGAACGACAACCGCATTGTGGCGGCGCTGCCCACCATCAAAAAACTGATTGCCGACGGCGGCAGGGTGATTTTGTGCAGCCACCTGGGCAAGCCGAAGGGGCCGGACCCGAAGTTCTCCCTGAAGCCCGCGGCCGACCGTCTGGCCGAGTTGCTGGGCAAGCCGGTGGTGTTTGCCGACGACGACACCGTGGTGGGTGACAAGGCCCGGGCCGCCGTGGCCGCCATGCAGGACGGCGACGTGGTGGTGCTGCAAAACACCCGCTTCCGCCCCGAGGAGACCAAGAATGAGCCCGCCTTCTCGAAGGATCTGGCCAGCCTGGCCGAGGTCTACGTGGATGACGCCTTTGGCAGCAGCCACCGCGCCCATTGCAGCACCGTGGGGGTCACCGAGCTTGTGCCGGTCACCGCCGTGGGCTACCTGATGGGCAAGGAGATCGAGTACCTGGGCAATGCTGTGAACAGCCCCGAGCGGCCCTTCGTGGCCATCCTGGGCGGCGCCAAAATTGCCGATAAGCTGCTGGTGATCGACAACCTGCTGTCCAAGGTGGACGTGCTGATCATCGGCGGGGGCATGGCCTTCACCTTCCTGAAGGCCCAGGGCCACGCCATTGGCAGCAGCATGGTGGACGACGAAAAGCTGGACTACTGCCGCGAAATGCTGAAAAAGGCCGAGGAGAAGGGCGTGAAGTTGCTGCTTCCGGTGGACACCGTCTACGCCGGCAGCTTCCCTGACCCGATCGACGCCAAAATCGAGACCGGCAGCTGCGGCCTTGAAATTCCCGACGGCAAGATGGGCCTCGACATTGGGCCTGAGAGCCGTAAGCTGTTCGCGGAGGCCATCCGGGACGCCAAAACCGTGGTGTGGAACGGCCCGATGGGGGTGTTCGAGAACCCGGTATTGAATGCCGGCACCCTGGCGGTGGCCGAGGCCATGGCGGCCAGCGGCGCCACCACCGTCATTGGCGGGGGCGATTCCGCCGCAGCTGTGATGCAGCTGGGCCTGGCGGACAAGATGACCCACATCAGCACCGGCGGCGGGGCCAGCCTCGAATATCTGGAGGGCAAGGAATTGCCCGGCATCGCGGCGATACAAAACTCCTGATGCGAAAAGTGCTATAATTAGGGTTGATTCTAACCCAAATACACATTATGGAGGAAGTAATGGATAAGAGTAAGCGTAAGGCGGTCATCGCCGGCAACTGGAAGATGAACAAGGGTCCGGCCGAGGCCGCCGCCCTGCTGGACGAGCTGAAGCCCCTGGTGGCCGGCGCCGGCTGCGACGTGGTGGTCTGCCCGCCCTATGTGGACCTGGCCGTGGCCATTGAGAAAACCAAAGGCACCAACATCGGCGTGGGCGCCCAGAACGTCCACTTCGAGCAGAGCGGCGCTTACACCGGCGAGGTTGCCGCCAGCATGCTCACCGAGCTGGGCTGCGGCTACGCCATCGTGGGCCACAGCGAGCGGCGCCAGTACTTCGGCGAGACCGACGAAACCGTGAACCTGCGCACCAAGGCTGCCATCGCGGCCGGCCTCACCGCCATTGTCTGCGTGGGCGAGAACCTCACCCAGCGGGAGCAGGGCGTCACGATGGACCTGGTGCGCATGCAGGTGAAGGTCGCCCTGCTGGGCGTCGAAGCCGCAAGCCTTGCCAAAATCATTGTCGCCTACGAGCCGGTCTGGGCCATCGGCACCGGCCGCACCGCCACCGCCGACCAGGCCGAGGAGGTCTGCGCCGCCATCCGCGCCCAGCTGGCCGAGCTGTACGGCCAGCCCGCCGCCGATTCGGTCACCATCCAGTACGGCGGCAGCATGAACGCCGCCAACGCCGCCGAGCTGCTGGGCAAGCCCAACGTGGACGGCGGCCTGATTGGCGGGGCCAGCCTGAAGCCTGCCGACTTCGCCGCCATTGTGAAGGCCGCCAGCGTCTAGGTAAGCGATGATTAAATGACGGTGCGTGATGGCACGGGAGATTTGGCCGGGGGCCAAGGCAAAACCGCAGGTAATACTTGGTGTATTGCCGAGGATTTTACCGACGTGCCATCCGGGCAAAGATGCCGCGCCAGCGCGTGGCGGAATTAATCAGTGCTTACCTAGGATTCCCCTTGACGCCCCGCGCCGGGCCATGGTATACTGCGAAGCAACCCATACAAAGAGGAAGGAGCGATCGATATGACAAGCCCCGCTTGCACCTGTTGTTGTATCGCTGCGCTCCGGCACCCAAGGTCGGTCTAGTTCCCTTTGCCGATTTGAATGCCCGGGGCGTCAGCCGTCCCGGGCATTTTTGTGTTATCTGCAAAACGGGCCCGGCGCCCCGGCTACCTGTTGTAAAGTAAAAAATACGATGCTATACTTGGTTGAATGGAGGATATGCCATGGGCCTCTGGCAGGACGCGAAGAACATCCAGAAAAAGGACCCGGCCGCCACCAGCGTGGTGCAGGTGCTGCTGCTCTACCCGGGCTTCCACGCACTGATCTACCACCGGGTGGCCCATTGGCTCTACCGCCACAGACGCTTCTTCCTGGCCCGCACTGTCAGCCAGTGGGGCCGGGGCTTCACCGGGGTCGAAATCCACCCGGGAGCCACCATCGGCCATGGCCTGTTCATCGACCACGGCGCCGGGGTGGTGATCGGCGAAACCGCCGAAATCGGTGACAACGTCACCATCTACCACGGGGTTACCCTGGGCGGCACCGGCAAGCAGCAGGGCAAGCGCCACCCCACCCTGCAAGACGGCGTGCTGCTGGGCGCCGGGGTGAAGGTGCTTGGCCCGGTGGTAATCGGCGAGTGCAGCCGCATTGGGGCCAATGCCACCGTGCTCACCGACATCCCGCCCCACTCCACCGCGGTGGGCAGCCCGGCCGTGGTGGTGCGGCAGAACGGCGAGAGCACCATCGCCAGCGAGGAGCTGAACCAGAGCGACTACCCCAGCATCTACGACCTGCTTTTCTCAGACCTGTCCATGCGGATGGAGGGCCTGGAGAACCGGCTGAAGGAGCTGGAAGGAACGGAGACAAAGGCCGATGCCGACCCGGGAGAGGCCGATTCCGCCGCGCCGCCAAAAGTATAGTTAGTTCATCATTTTCATAAACATCATGGGAGAATTGTTATGGAATACCGTGCCATTGGAACCACCGGCACGCAGGCCAGCGTCGTGGGGCTGGGTTGCGAATATCTGGACAACAAGCCCTACGAAACCGTGAAGGAGACCATCGATGCCGCGCTGGACACCGGGGTCAATATCATGGACATCTTCATGCCCGGGGACACGGTGCGCCAGAACATCGGCCGGGCGCTGGCGGGCCGGCGCGACAAGGTGATGATCCAGGGGCACATCGGCTCGGTAGACCTGAAGGAGCAGTATGACATCAGCCGGGATCCGGCCATCTGCCAGCGGTATTTCGAGGCGCTGCTGCGCCATCTCAATACCGACTACATCGATTTTGGCATGCTGTTTTTCCTCGACTCCGAGGAAGCCCTCAAGGCGGTGTTCGAGGGCGGTATCCTGGAGTATGCCCAGAAGCTGAAACAGGCCGGCACCATCCGGGCCATCGGGGCCTCGGCCCATAACCCCCACACCGCTGCCAAGGTGGTGGAGAGCGGGGTGCTAGACCTTTTGATGTTCAGCGTCAACCCTGCCTTTGACATGGTGCCCGGCGAGCAGGCCGTGCTGGACAAGCTGGACAACAACTTTTCGTCCACGCAGCTGGCCGGCATTGACCCGGCCCGCGCCCGGCTCTACCGCCTGTGCGAGCAGCGCGGGGTGGCCATCACCACCATGAAAACCCTGGGCGGCGGCAAGCTGCTGAGCGCCGAGCACTCCCCCTTTGGTAAAGCCCTCAGCGTGGGCCAGTGCATCCACTACGTGCTGGAGCGCCCGGCCGTGGTGAGCGCCATGGTGGGCAGCGCCAGCGCGGCCCAGGCCCGCGAGGCGGCCGCCTACCTTGAAATGACCGACGCCGAGCGAGACTACAGCGGAGTAATCAGCCACCACGCCGGGGGCGGCAAGGCCGCCTGCATGTACTGCAACCACTGCCTGCCCTGCCCGGCGAACATCGACATTGCCGCGGCCACCAAATACCTGGATATTGCAGAGCTGGACCCGGAAAACATCCCGGCCAGCATACGCAGCCACTACGCCGAGCTTGAGCACCACGGCGGTGACTGCATTCGCTGCGGCAGCTGCGAGAAGCGCTGCCCCTTCTCGGTGCAGGTAATGGACAACATGGCCCGTGCCAAAACCCTTTTCGGGCTGTAGAGCGATGGTTAAGAAGATTTTGCGCCTGGGCGACAGCGCCCTCTATCGGCCCTGTGCCGAGATACTGCCCGAGGAGCTGGACGCCCTGCGCGGTATTGCGGAAGACCTGCGGGATACCCTGCAGGACTACCGCCGCCGCTACGGCGTTGGCAGCATGATTACTGCCCCCCAGATCGGAGTGCCCAAGCGGATGTTCTACATCAACATCATGGATGAGCACACCGAGGACAATCACATCTTCATCATCAACCCGATCGTCCACTATCCCGACCCCGAAACCTATGAGGTGATGGACACCTGCACCAGCTATCCCTGGCTGAAGGTGAAAACCCGGCGCTACCGCCAGTGCGCCCTGCGCTACCGCAACCTGAACTGGCAGGTTCGCGAGGTGATGCTGCAATCCGGGCTGGCCGCCCTGGTTCAGCACGGGGTGGACCACCTGAACGGCATCCTGGGCACCCAGCGGGCAGTGGATGACAAATCCCTGTTTTTTCAGCCGGAGTAACGGCACAGATAAAAGATCCCATCGGTTATTCCGATGGGATCTTTTCTGTTAATAAACCTGTTGGCCAACCCGGCGCGGCGCCGTTCACTATCGCCTGCGGGGCCGCCCTCCGGGAATGTGCTCGGTGGGCGGCGCATCCGGCCCTTCCGGCTGCTGGCCTGCCGCATCGGGCGGTGGCTCCAGCTCGTCGCCCACATACTCGTAGTCGATGTCCAACTCCCAGTCCTCGTCGTCGATATCCACGCCGGGCGGCAGCTGGCCGCTGGCCCGCAGCTCCTCCATCCGCTGGCGGCGCTTCTTGCGGCGGCGCATGTCCCGCCCACCGCTCACAAGGGCAGCCAACAGCACAATCAACGCCACGGTGCCCACCAGGATGGCCACCAGCACGCCATTCGAGAGGGGCGGCAGCCCGGGAATGCTGATCGGCGCCTCCTCCAGCAGCTTGTCCAGCGGCTCACTGGTGTCATCAGCCGCGGCGGTGAAGGCCGGCCGCTCCACATCACTCAGCCGGTACACCGGCACTTTCTGGGCGTCCAGCCGGGCCGTGCTCGCCAGGGCCAACAAGCTC
The DNA here is from genome assembly GCA_030266915.1 of Ruminococcaceae bacterium OttesenSCG-928-D13. Lineage (GTDB taxonomy): Bacteria > Bacillota > Clostridia > Oscillospirales > Ruminococcaceae > JAAYCI01. The sequence continues at coordinate 11,367 of JAJDIZ010000020.1, forward strand.
AGCGCCGTAAGCTCCACGTCGGGCTTGGCGTCCGGGTCGGGCACAAAGGCGCCCACCTCGTTCTGAAACACCCGCAGCAGGTCCGCCGGGTCCGGGGCGCCCTGCTGCAGCACCGTTTCGGTCAGGCAGCGCAGGGCAATCACACTCTCCGCCGTGGCGGTGCCGCTGGGCGAGCCCTCCATCTCAAAGCCGCCGTAGGGGGCCTGGTTCTGCCGCAGCCAGGCCCGGGCGGCGGCCACGCCATCCTCCACGGCATCGTCGTTGCGGTAAAATGCCAGGGCCTGCAAGGCCCGGGCGGTGTTCACCGGGTCGGACACGCCCTCCGCCCCGTAGCCGCCGTCCAGGTTGCGGGCGCCCGCCAGATGCTGCGCCAAAAGCACGGCGTCGAAGCCCTCGGGGGGCGTCACCCCAGCCGGCCCGAACACCAGCAGGGCCAGCCGCATTGCATCCGTCCCCTCGGCGTTCAGCGCCTCCATGTCGGAAAAATGGTTCACCAGCACGGGCGCGTCGATGTTCACATTCACCCCGGCCGCCGAGAGCGCCAGCATCTGCCAGGCGCTCTCCCGCCGGGTTTGCTTGCCGGTGTCCTCGGCTTCGGCCAGCGCCTCGAGCCGGGCGGTCACGTAGCCCTCCACCATCGCCTCGTCCGCGGTGGCCTGCCCGCTGCGCAGCAGGGCAAACAGCACCAGCTCGTCCCCAAGGGCCGGCTCGGGAACCTTCTCGCGCAAAAAGGCCGTGGCCGAGGTGCCCCGCCAGTCCATCTCCAGCCCGCCGGCCGCCGGCTGCGGCTCGGGCGTTGAATCGTCGCCGGACACGCCGGAATCACCGGTGGCCTCAAGGGCCCGCCGGCCGGAATTCTCCATTGCTAAAAAACTGCCGGACACACCGGCGCCGGCGCCGCACAGCATCCCCGCCAGCAGCAAAACCGCCAGCAGCGCGGCCAGCCGTTTGAGTGTCCTCATCTCTTCACCTCAGGTCTGTACAAAATTGCCCGCCAAACGGGCACAACGGCCCGGTTCATCACTTTTTTATCGTGAAAATAACCCTATCATATTTGCCCCGGTTAGTCAATTCACGCCGCCCCAAGTTCAACGAGACGCAGCGTTTTGTTGACAACCGGATTGCGGCGCAGAATGCACCCCGGCGCCACAGATGGAAATAATCATTATTCTATCACAAAATAGTACTACATTTTTCTCGGGTGTGGTATACTATAGACACATTCTGGCAGGCAATGGAGGGCAGACACGTGGTATTTCCGGTGACGATCAGTGATATCCCGCTGGAGCTTGATACCTTGCCGGCCCTGAAAACCCGGTATTTTTGCCACGACGGTTCCCTGCCTGCCCGCGACACCGCCCGCATCTACACAATGGCCCGGCTCTACGTTCAAAACGGCGTGCTGCAGCTGGGGCTTTCCGCCTTCGAGCGGGACCCGGCGCCGGACAGCAGCATCTCCTTTGCCCTGGGCGGCGAGGGGCAGCAGTTTGCCCTGGTTACCCTCACCCCGGAAGACGCCACGCTGGAGGTGCTGGAAAAAACCCCGCCGCCCGCACTTTTCGGGGGTCGCGAGGCGGTGCTGGAAACACCCCTCGAGGCCGGCCGGTTTGCCGGGCAGGATGAACAGGGCTGGTACTGGGGGGCGCAGATGGCACTGCCAAAAACGGTGCTGGCCGGCTGTGGCTGCCCCCTTTCACCCGGGGCACGTTTTGGCGGCGCGCTGTTTAAATACCGCTTTGGCCTTCCGGCCTTCGGGGCCTCCTGCCGGATGGAGGACAATGCCCGCCCGCTGGATTTTGCAAGCTTCGGCACCTTTGAGGCGACGGATTACTGACCGCACGTATGCTATTATCGCAGGCAACAGGCAGAAAGGATGGTTGCAGATGCTGAGGACGATTTTTAAGACGTTTTTCAAGGTATTGCTGGCGCTGGGCGCGGTTTTTGGCGTGGTGGCGCTTTTGCAGTATCTGGACGACCAGAAGGCCGATTATATCGAAATCTACAATGACGACGGATTGGATGGGGAGTATTTTTAATGGCGGCAAAGAATGAGATTATCCGTACCGGCGGCAACGGCCGCCGCAGCACCTGCACGGCCCATGGGGGGCTGGTGTATGTAAGCGGCATCACCACGGTGCTGCTGGAGGCCGACATCACCGGCCAAACCCAGGACGTGCTGAACCAGATTGACCGGCTATTGGCCGCCAACGGCAGCAACAAAACCCGGGTGCTCTCGGCGGACATCACCCTGGCGGATATGGCCGACTATGGCAACTTCAACGCGGCGTGGGACCAGTGGGTCTCGGACGACAACGAGCCCGCCCGCCGGGTGGCCGGCGGCCAGCTGGCCCTGTCGGAGTACCGGGTGAAAATCTCGCTGGTGGCGGCCCAATCCTGAAAACCGCGCCTTGCAGATAACACATAGAAGAACCGCATCCCACCGGATGCGGTTCTTTTTTGGCGCGTTCGGTTCAAGGCTCTCAGCCGGCAGGCAGGGCGGCCTGCTCGTAGTAGTGGCTGCCCTCCAGATAGAGGTGGGCATGGCGGCGGTGGTAGGCAGTGTGGGTCACCAGGTATTCCACCCAGGCAGCGTAGCCCACCGGGGTCATGTGGTAGCCGTCGCCGGCACCGTAGTCCGGCCGCAGCCAGCCGTCGTCCCCGGCCAGGGCCTCGTGCAGGTCAATGTAATAGCAGCCCTTCTCCAGCGCCATTTTGGCCAGCTGGTCGTTCAGGCTGTTGATGCGGTCCAGGCTGAACCGGCTGTCCACCCCCTGCACCACCGGGGTGATGCTCTGGATGTAAAAGGTCACGGCCGGGTCCAGCGCCGCCTTGAAGGCGTCAATCATCCCGGCATAGTACTCCAGCAGTGGCTCGTCGTCCATCGACACCATCGCGTTGGTGCCCATCAGGATATACACGTTGTCGGGCTGGTACTCCACCAGCTTGTCCAGCGGCACCTCGGGGTTGGTGTCGCTGGGGGTTTTCCTGATGGTCTCCCCGCTGTACATCGACCGGGGGCTGGCCCCGCGGTAGGCGCAGTATTTCGCGTTGGGGATGCCGGAGCTGTACAGCTCCAGCCCCTGGGTGATCGAGTCCCCCACAAAAACCGTGGTGTCGAAAAACTTCATGTCCACCCGGCCGTTTTCGGGCAGGGCAATCATCCGGGCGCTGGGGCTGAGCACCTGCAGGGGTTCCTGCTGCTCCAGCGGCCCCACAAAGTTCCAGCCGGTGTTGTCCACCGGGGGCAGACTTTGCAGTGGGGCGTCATCCGGCTCAACCACCTCGGGCAGGCTCACCGGCTGGGCCGCGCCCGACGGGGCGGAGGCCGGGTCCACCACATCGCCATCCTGGTGGCCGCGCTCGATCAGGCTGGTGATGCCCCAGGCAAGGGCAAGCATCACCACAACGGCTGTCACCAGCGCCACCGCGCGCCGGGCGGATTTTTTCATCCGGCGTTTACGGGGCGGGGCCGGCTGGCGCCCGGCGGGGGTGCCGGCGTCGCGGTAGGCATAGTCGCCACCCGGCGCCGGGCCGCTGCTTTTATTGTTACGGTTGTCCCGATTGTCCAAAAAATTCACCTCATGTTTGTCCGCCGCGCGGACGGGTTCCGAAGGGATCGCGCATGCCCGGGGCGGCCGCAACAGCACACGGCGCCGCCAAACCACAAGCAGGTATAGTATACCCCATCCGGCCCGAAATGGCAATTACCGAAGCCAATGGCGAAACCCAGCAAAAATCACTACAAAATGAGAAAACCCACAAAAATCACCCGAACGGGTGATGCGCACACCCCCCGTTGTAGATATAATAACGATAGCATCATCGCTTTTTTGATTTCCTCCTCTCCTTTGTTCTTCCTCTGTTTATTCCCCCATTCCCCATTTCCAGACCCTCCCTTCGGGGAGGGTTCTTTTTTCTTTACCGTACTCGCCCGCCGTGGGCTTTCGTGCGTCATTCGCCCCGTTTGCGATAAAAAACCCGTCATATAGTTGTTCTTCCAAAGAATAAGTGGTACCATCATCATAAGAAACTTTGGAAGGTGAAGGGCATGCGGCGATTTATCAGCTTTGCAAGGAGACATTTGGACAGTTGGGAAGAAATATGCATAAACGACAGCGCCCGCCTCCGCCTGAACCTGATTCTTTTTTCCTTTGTGATAACGGTTGTTTTTCTCATCATGTCCATACGAACCAGCGTTGCTCTCGGCCTGCCCTCCGCCTTGCCCACGATGGTGTGCGGGGCCACCACCCTCACCCTATTCCTTTGGCAGTTTAACCGCAGGGAGTACAGCGCGGTAATCGCCTGGCTTTTTGGCCTGATGAGCCTGGCCATGGCCACGTTTTTCATCGCCTTTGGCGGGTTTGACGGCACCGGCCATGTGTGGATATGCATCCTGCCGATTGTTGGAACCATGATGGTCTCTTTCCGGCACACCTTCCTGTACAACGGCCTGTTGCTGGTGCTGCTCTTCTGCCTGTTCAGAAGCCCGCTGTACAACCTTATCCCCGCAGAATACGCCCCATACATGCGCGTGGTTTTCCCCATTTCCATCCTGATTTTGACCCTTTGCAACTATGTCTCCGAGTTCACGCGGCAGCGGCTGCAAAAGCAGCTGATCGTCATGACGGAGAAGTTCCGCAATTCCGCGTACACCGATCCCCTCACCGGGGTCTACAACCGGCGTGCGCTCATCGCCCATTTCGGCGAGGCCGACGCGCTGGCCCATGGCCTCTCCTTCGCGATGCTGGACCTTGATTTTTTCAAGAAGGTAAACGACACCTATGGGCACGAGATTGGCGACATGCTTCTGTGCCACCTGGTTCTTCTGGTAAAAAAGCGCATGCCTTCGGGGGCGCAGCTGTACCGCTGGGGCGGCGAGGAGTTTCTGCTGGTGCTCAAGTCCGGTGATATGGCCCATCTGCGCGATGTGCTGGACAGTATCCGCAAGGAGGTTGCCGAAACCCCGCTTGTCCTTCCGGCGCAGGAGGGCGGCTCGCCCATGCTTCTCACAACCACTGTGAGCATCGGCGGCATGGTCGCGGCCTCCCAAGACAGCATCGAAACCAGCATCAGCCAGGCCGACGCCCAGATGTACCTGGCGAAAAAAGCCGGCCGGAACAGGGTAATGATCAAATCGCCGGCGGACGGGTAAGGCATGCCCCAAAAGGTGGCTCTCAGAACAGAAAAACCCCCTCCAGGGATTGCAGCAATCCCGGAGGGGGTTCATGCTTTCTCGCCGCGTGCACGCGCGAAAAATGGTGAAATTTACTTCACGCTGTCCATGTACTCAATCAGGTTGATGACCTTCGAGCTGTAGCCCCACTCATTGTCGTACCAGCTCACCAGCTTGACGAAGGTATCGGTCAGCGCAATGCCGGCCTTGGCGTCGAAGATGGAGGTGCGGGCGTCGCCGATGAAGTCGCTGGAGACGACCAGATCCTCGGTGTAGCCGATGATGCCCTTCATCTCGCCCTCGCTGGCCTTTTTCACCACGGCGCAGATCTCATCGTAGGTGGCGGGCTTTTTCAGGTTGACCGTCAGGTCCACCACGCTCACATCCAGGGTGGGCACGCGCATCGACATGCCGGTCAGCTTGCCGTTCAGCTCGGGAATAACCTTGCCCACCGCCTTGGCGGCGCCGGTGCTCGAGGGGATGATGTTGGCCGAGGCCGCACGGCCGCCGCGCCAGTCCTTCTTGGAGGGGCCGTCCACCGTCAGCTGGGTGGCGGTGGTGGAGTGCACGGTGGTCATCAGGCCGTCGGCAATGCCGAAGGCGTCGTTGATCACCTTGGCAAGCGGCGCCAGGCAGTTGGTGGTGCAGGAGGCGTTGGAGACAAACTTCATGTCGGGGGTATAGGCGTCCAGGTTCACGCCGCAGACGAACATCGGGGTGTCGTCCTTCGAGGGGCCGGAGTAAACCACCTTCTTGGCGCCGGCGTCGATGTGGCCCTGGGCCTTGTCCTTCGAATGGAAGATGCCGGTGGCGTCCACCACGTAGTCGGCGCCAACCTTGCCCCAGGGAATGTCGGCCGGGCTCTTCTCGGCAAAGAACTTGATGGTCTTGCCATCCACCACGATGGCATCGTCGGTGTAGGTGATCTCACCCTTGTACTGGCCGTGGACGGTGTCATATTTCAACATGTACGCGCAGTAATCGGGGGACATGAAGGGGTCGTTGATGCCCACGAATTCGATGTTCGGGTTAGCCAGGCCCGCACGGAATACAAGGCGGCCAATGCGGCCAAACCCGTTGATGCCTACTTTAATGCTCATTAGAATCTACCTCCCTTATTTAGAAAGGACCTTCAAAGGCGGCCGACGCAGCCGCTTTGCTGCCCTGTTCTTCCTGTTTATTTTATAACAACCGGTCACAAACTACAAGAGACATCCACAACAAATTAACAGTTTGCTCACCATTTTGCCGATAGTTTTACATTGCCGACAAAAAAAAGAGAAAAGGGTGTCGGTTCTTGGCGAAAGCGCCAAAAAAAGCTGTTCATCGCAACTCTTTCTATGATATACTGTGTCCATCAAGGTGAAAGTGAGCGCATACTATGGGACCGGACTGTTTCGCATCCTTCGAAAGCGCCAACTATCCCTGCTACTGGTTGGGGGATGATGGCCTGTTCCTGATGAACGAGGCGGCCAAAGCGGCGGCCCCACCGCTTTGCGAAGAGTCGGCCATGCGGCGCATCCTGCAGGCCAGCTTGCAGGAGCGGCGCCAGAATTCCGAGCTGCCCGCCCACACCCTGCCGCTGCTCACCGATGCCTTAAGCATGCGCACCCTGACGCTGATGCCCCACGACGGCGGCATTCTGGCCATCGCCTGCGACGAACAGGTGGCGCCGGTGAACGCCTTCAGCAGTGCCATGCGTGAGCCGCTGGCCAATATCTTTGCCTCCCTGCCGCTGCTGAACGCCCGGCTGGACGGCATAGACGAGCGCTACGTGGAGGATGTGCAGGCCAACTGCTACCGGCTGCTGCGGGTGGCCAGCAACATCGAAATTGGCAGCCGGGTGGAGACGCGGTTGTTCGACCTGCAGCCGGTGGACGGCACTGCCCTGACGGAATCCCTGTGTGTCAGTGTGAACTCGGTGTGCAAGCGGCAGGGCGTCTCCATCGAGTGGGATCTGCCGAAGGACCCGCTGCCGGTGCGGGCGAACCCAAGCCTGCTGAGCGACGCCTTTCTCAACCTGATTCGCAACAGCCTGCAATTCACACGGGACGGCAACCACATCCGGATAACCCTGTCGCAGGTGGGCAAAAATTCCCTGCTCACTGTGGAGGACAGGGGCCTTGGCATCAAACCAGAGTACGTGGACCGCATTTTCGAGCCCTACTTTTCGGTGGACCCTTACGGGGACTCGAACCTGCGCCCCGGGCTTGGCCTTGGGCTTTCGGTGGTGCAGCAAACCGTGGCGGGCTTTGGCGGCAACGTGAAGGCCGAAAGCGCCTTCGGCGAGGGCACCCGCATCTATTGCACCATCCCGCTGGACACCTCGGGCGGCGAGCTGCTTGGCAGCGACGCAGCCGAGTATATGCTGAACCGCTTCTCCCCGCTCTACGTGCAGCTGTGCGGCTACTGCCTGCTGCCCAAGCTGTGAGAAAAAAGGCTTGCAATCTTCCGGGTTTGATGATATTATTATTTGTGCTGCTGAAACATAAACTGCCCACTGGCAGACAGTATTATAGAAGGAGGTGGAATGATGCCTAATATCAAATCCCAGAAAGACCGTGTGCGGCTGACCGAGAAGCAGACCGCCCGTAACAAGTCAGGCAAGTCTGCGCTGCGTACCGCCGTGAAAAAGGCAAACGCCTCCATTGCCGCAAACGCCGACAACAAGGCCGAGCAGGTGAAGGGCGCCCAGGTGGCCCTGGCCAAGGCCGGCGGCAAGGGTCTGATTCACAAGAACACCGCCAGCCGCAAGATCAGCCGGATGGCAAAGCGCGCCAACGTCGCAAACGGCTGAGGCAAACCCAGCATAACAGAAACGCACTCCAATGGAGTGCGTTTCTTTTGCGTACTTTTTGTTGCCTGTTGTTGCATGCGTTATCTTCCGCCAAGGCCGCCCTTTGGGGCACTTACGACTCGGCGCCCTTCGCCCGGCAATAGGCCGACATCGACTGACCGGGCTCGTCCGTCACCTCACGGCCAAGGCTAAGCCCGGCCGGCGGGTCGAAGGCCTCCGCTTCGGCCAAGCTGTCGAACTCCACCTCGGCATAGAAAAAGGCGGTGGGCTCCGTCTCATCCACGTGGCTGCACTCCAGCTCCCGTCCATCGGGCAGCTTGTAGCGCCGCAGCCGCTTGGTGGCCCCCGGGGCAGCCAGCAACGGCCACAGGGCATCGAACTGGCCCTGATCCATCGGCAGCTCCACCTCGGTGCGGGCCAGCGTACCCCCACCCTTGACGGTGATGAAGCGAGCCGCGGGCCTGTCGGTACCGGGCCACTCCACCTTGCGGATGCGCACTGTCACCGGGTCAAAGGCAAGGTAGCCCTGGGTTTGCAGCTCCTCGCTCTCGAAAGGCAGGTCAGGGAAGCCTTCGGTCATCCATTTGCGCTCTATCTCCTGGTTTTTCATTGTGCCATCCCCGCCATCCGGCGCTCCAGCGCCCGGGCCAGCACCAGCGCCAGCACGGCCTTCAGGGCGTCCCACAGGGCGAAGGGCGCCACGCACACCATCAGCCCGCTGAGAAAGCCGGCACCGGTGGAAACCACATACCACAGCGTGCCAAGCAGATAGCAGGCCGCAAGACCCCCAAGGGCCGCCGCCAGCCGGATGGCGTAATTGGTGGTACGCCGCACGGCCAACGCCGTGGCCAGGGCGATCAGAAAATACCCGGCGAGGTACCCCCCGGTGGGGCCCAGCAGCACCTGCGGCCCGGCGCGGAAACCTGAGAATACCGGCATGCCGGCCAACCCCAGCAGGGTGTACACCGCTACGGCTGCCACCGCCGGCAGGGGTGGCAACAGTGCCCCGGTGAGGAACACCGCAAACAGAGCCAGCGTAAAAGGCACCGGCCCGAGAGGCAGGGTGAAAGGAGAAAGCACCGCCAGCAGGGCCGCCATCATGGCAGTCATCACCAGGGTTTGGGTTTTGGTTTTCAGTTGCATGGGAACCCCCAATTGTAATTTTTACTCGATTTATCAGATCACTGCACATTCCGTTTCAGCTGAACATGCTGGTTGCCACATTCTGTCGATTTGTTTACAGCCTCACACTCACCTCACCGTAGGAGACAACCACGGTATCGCCCGCCTCGTTCCTCACCAGCAGCCGGGCGTCGTCATCAATGCCGGTGGCGAGGCCGTTCCAGGGCGGGCTTGCCAGCACCGTCACCGGGCGGCCCACCACAATGCTTCGGCGGCGATATTCCTCGAGAAAATCCCGCCCGGGCAGCGCGGCGAACAGGGCCAGCAGTTCCCGGTGCACCTGCGCCGCCAACTGCGCACGGGGCACCGGCGCTCGGCGCGGATGCGGCACCGGCGCCCGGTGCGAGTGCGGAAACAGCGCGGTGGCCACCTGCCGCACCTCGGGGGGGAAATCTGCCTCGGGGGTGGTGTAGTTGATGCCGATGCCCACCACCATCTGCTCGATGGCGCCGGTTTCCACGTCGGTGACAGCCTCGGTGAGGATGCCGCAGCACTTTTTGCCGCCGTAGAACAGGTCGTTCACCCACTTGATGCCCAGCTCGATGCCGCAGAGCGCCGACACCGCCCGGCACCCGGCCACCGCCGCCGCCGAGGTGACCAATCCGGCGCTGGCGCATTGCGCCGGGCTGGGCCGCAGCACCACACTCAGGTACAGGCCGCCGGGCGGGCTTTCGAAGCTGCGGCCCAGGCGGCCCCGGCCAGCGGTCTGCTTTTCCGCCACCACCAGGGCGCCGTGGGGCGCCCCCTCGATGGCCCAGCGCTTGGCCTCCAGGTTGGTGGAATCCACCGCCGCCAGCACCCGCAGCGGGGTGTCCGGGTCATCCAGCCAGGCGCGCACCGCCTCGGCGCTCAGCGCGTCGCTGCCGGCCGCCAGCCGGTAGCCGCTGCCCGGCAGGGATTCCACCGCCACCCCCTGCCGGCGCAGGGCCTCGGCGGCCTTCCACACCGCCGCCCGGCTCACCCCCAGCCGGCGGGCGGCCTCCTCCCCGCTGACAACGCCGTCCCGGCTCTTTTCCAGCAGGGCCAGCAGGCCACTCTTAGTGCTCATCATCTTCACACGCCTTCGTTGGTTTTGGTTTTTCACCCAGGGTTTTGAGCGACGCCATCCGCGCCTTTGAACTGAGCTTTTCCAAAACAGTATACCGCCGTTCGCGCCAATCGTCAACCAATTTATGTGCGCAGGTTTACCATCATCCCATGGAAAACCGCCATATCGCGACCATCTCGCCACCTTTCCCGGCGCGACCCTATCTGATCTCGGGCGGCCCGGTGTACCGCCCCAGCAGCCGCCGCACCTGGGCCGTGATGTCTTCGTAGGACACCCGGGTGAAATCGGCGGCGTCCACCAGAATCTCCTCCCCGCCCACCGTGAACTCGGCGATGCCCCGCTGGGCCACCCCGGCCACGAAGTCCTCCATCGTCAGCGGCACGGCCAGCACCCCGGCGTTTTGGGGTGGCCAGGCGTTGCTGGCCCGGTGGCCGCCGTGGCGGCCCGCCGTCTGCTCCCGGGCGAGGTAGCGCTCGTAGATCACCCGCACGTCCCCGCCAAAGCGCACCGTCACCGGCCGGTAGCGGTACTCCTCCAGCAGGCGCTGCAGGCCGGGCTTTGTTACATTTTCGAAGTTGTTCTCCAGAATGAAGGGCCGCCCGGTGCGCATCAGGCTTTCGGCAAAGTAGTAGAGCACGCCGGTGGCGGCGGTGGAGAGCTTCACCTTTTCGGCGTGGGTGGTGTAGCCGATATGATCGTACATCAGCTCCTTGATGCGGTCCTTCGAGACCATCGGCAGGTCCAGCGCCTTGGACAGGCTGGCCGCGAAGGTGGTTTTGCCCGAGGCGGGCATCCCGGCAATCAGTATGCAGCAGCTCATCTCACAGCCTCACCTTTTTTATCCGGCGATTCCAAAGAGCCGTTTTCCGTTTTCCAGCGTCATTTTCAGCACATCCTCGGCCGCGCAGCCGCGCAGCTCCGCAATCTTGGCGGCGGTGTGGGCAATCATCGCGCTGTCGCTTTTTTTGCCCCGATAAGGCTCGGGCGCCATGTAGGGGCAGTCGGTCTCCACCAGCAGCTTTTCGGGCGGCACCATGGCGGCCACCTCCTGCGGGCGGCGGGCGTTTTTGAAGGTGACCGGCCCCCCAAGGCCGATGTACAGCCCCTGAGCGCAGAGCCACTTAGCGTCCTCGGGGGAGCCGGAGAAGGCGTGCAGTACCCCCTTTGGCTTATATTTTTTCAGCAGGGCGTATATTTCGGCGTGAGCCTCCCGGTCATGGATCGAGAGGGGCAGGTCCAGCTCCAGCGCCAACCGGATGTGCGCCTCGAACATCTCCAGCTGGGTGTCCTTCGGCACCGGCCAGTGGTGGTCCAGCCCCACCTCCCCCACGGCCAGCACCTTGGGGTGCTCATACAGCGGCCGGATGGCCGCCATCTCGGCCCGCCAGTCGCCCTTAAACTCGGCTACGGTGGAGGCATCGTCCTCGATCAGGCTTTCGGGGTGGATGCCCGCCGCGGCGTAGATGTAATCGTAGCGCTCGGCCAAAGCCAGGGACGCCTTGCTGGTGGCGTAGTCGGTGCCGCAGTCCAGCACCAGGGCCACCCCCCGGGCGGGCAGCTCCGCCAGCAGGGTGTCGCGGTATTTGTTGAAGGCCCGCGATACATAGTGGGCGTGGGTGTCAAAAATCAGGCGCTCCATAGGGGTTTCCTTTCGGTGTATGGTTTTTGCCGCGGGTCCGGCCTCGCCTACAAATCCTTCGCGAAGATGAACTCGTCCCGCAGTGGGATGCCGTCGTTGCCGGTGATTGGCAGCTCCGGCTTGAGCTTGCGGTATTCGGCGAAGGCGCCGAGGTTGACCTCCAGCAGGACGTAGCCCCGCTTTTGGTAGAAGCGGATGGCGTGGGCGTTGTCGTTGGAGGCGGACAGCCACACCCGGCCACAGCCGGTGGCCCGGGCGGCTTCCTCCACTGCGGCCATCAGGGCGGAACCGTAGCCCCGGCCCTCGGCAAAGCTGTCCAGCGCGGTAACCTCGCACTCTCCGTTTACAATTTGATACAACACAAAGGCCAAAATATCGCCGTTTTCGGTAACCACAAAGCCCGGCAGCACCGAGACATCCTCGGTGACTCGCCCGCCCCGGGCCACGCTTTTGCAGCTGCCCCACTCCCCGGCCACCTTGCCGCGCACAAAGGGGCGGTGGCTGTGGTCCATCGGCATCAGGGTCATCGGCGCCTCCCTTGCTATCGTTCGGGTCGTCATAAAAAGATCTGACTATCTGGCTGGCGCAG
>JAJDIZ010000200.1 GCA_030266915.1 Ruminococcaceae bacterium OttesenSCG-928-D13
TGATAAAGCATACCGACGAATGGGACCCCGATGTGCCCGAAGATGAGCGGGACGAGGGCAGCAACACCGGCATGGTGGAACAGCCCGAGGAGGGGGCTGTCTTCGAGATATTCCTGCGCCGGGCCGGCAGTTACGCCGCCGCCAGGGAAACCGAGCGGGATATCCTGACCACCGATGCGGATGGGTTTGCCACGTCCAAGCGGCTGCCCTACGGCTACTACACCGTGCACCAGATTGCCGCAGGGCCCGCTGGTGCGAACAAGAACTTCATTCCCGATTTCACGGTATTTGTCTGCGCCCACGGCTATACCTACTCGTATATCCTAAACAACGACACCATTTTCGGTCGGCTGAAAGTGGAGAAACGGGACGCCGAGACCGGGCAGATCATCCCGTTGGGCGGCGTGGGCTTCAAGGTGCGCGACTGTGACACCGGCGAGTTCATCACCCAGCGGGTGTGGTACCCGAACCCTATCGATATCGACACCTACTACACCAGTGACGAGGGCTGGCTGATGCTGCCCGAAGCCTTGCCCAAGAACACTGACGGCTACGAGCTGATTGAGGTGCAGGCGCCCCACGGCTATGTGCTGGACGGAAATCCCATCCATTTCGTCATCGATGGCAGCGAGGCCGTGGTGACGGTGGTGCAGGAGAACATGCCCCAAAAAGGCATCATCACCATCACCAAAACCGGCGAGGTGTTCGCCAGTGTTGAGGAGAACGAGGGCTTCTTCCAGCCGATTTACGAGGTGATGGGCCTGCCGGGTGCTGTGTATGACGTCATCGCCGACGAGGACATCTACACCGGGGACGGCACCCTGCGGGTGGCCAAGGACACCGTGGTGGAAACCCTGACCACAGGCCCCGACGCCACCGCAACTACCGGGCTACTCTATTTGGGACGCTACCGACTGGAAGAACGGGTGGCGCCGGTAGGCATGGTGCTGGCCACCGAGCCCATTTTTGTGGAGCTGACCTACCAAGGCCAGGAGGTGGAAGTTACCCATACCGAGCTGGGCATCTATGACGAACGGCAAAAGGTGGAAATCGACTTGATCAAGGTGATGGAAACCGACGAACTGTTCGGCGTCGGCCTTGGGGACGAGTACCAGAACGTGTCCTTTGGCCTGTACGCTGCCATGGACATCGTGGCCTTGGATGGAAGCATCATCCCAGCTGGTGGGTTGATTGAAGCTATCTCCATCGAGCCTGTGGAGGAATCCAGCCCAGATGCAGAGCTGGATGATGGCCTTGGAGATACAGCCGATGGCGAAACCCCGGCCAAGACCTGGCGGCGCTTCAAGGGTGTCTTTGCATCCGATGTTCCTTTTGCCAGCTATTATATCCAGGAACGCTCCAGCGATGGGCAATACATCGCCAGTAGCCAGGAGCACCTTGTCGTTTTTGCCTATGCTGGGCAGGATGTGGCTGTGGTGTCCATCACGGCCAACAAAGGCGAAGCCATCGAGAACGAGCTGATACGTGGCGATGTGGAGGGGATGAAACTCGGTGAAGATGTGCATCCGATTGCCCCTCCCGAGGAAAACGGCGGCGAGAAAGAACCCACCCCCGAAGAACCGGAGGAACCCGAAGAGGTAATCGTTGCAACCAGCGACGAGCTTCCCACCGATGATGAAGATGCGGCAGATGGCACCGACACGGATGCCCCAGAGGAGGAACCGGAAGAAGGACACCGCGGCCTGGCCGGTGCCCTAATCGGGCTGTTCCACCCAGACGATGAAGAAATGACCGAGGAAACGGCCATCATGCTCACAACATCGGCAGAGGGTGGTTCCTTCTCTTTCAGGGACATTCCTTTTGGCCATTGGGTAATTTTTGAGGTAGCAGCGCCGGATTTTTACACCCTTAGTCCAGAACGCCACCATGTCTATATTGGTGTGGACGGCCAGCTCATCACCATCCGCATCGAAAATACCAAGATTCGCGGCAACGTCCAGTTGGTGAAGGTGGACGCTGCCGACCACTGCACCAAACTGCCCGGCGCAGTGTTCGAGCTGTACGAGGACTCGAACGGCAACGGCGAGTTGGACGAGGAGGATGTCCTGCTGGGTGAGCTGGACGAGCCGGATGGTGGCATCCATGAATGGCGCGGACTTACTTGCTCGGGCTATTTCATTTTGGAGAAAATCAGTCCGGAAGGATTTTTGCGCGACGAGACACCCCACTTTTTTGAAATCCGCGAGGATGGCGAGACCATCATTATCGAAAACGGCGAGGCCGGCGAGAACTTCGGCAACGTAGCCGATGGCGGCACCGCGCGCATCATCAAGGATTCCGAAGATGGCCGGCGTTACGGCTTCACCTTCAAGGTGGAGGGTGATGGCTACAGCGAAACCTTCACCACCGGGCCCGATGGCATCATCACCGTGGGCCTCAAGCCCGGCACCTACACCATTTCTGAGGTCAAGGATGATGCCAGCAAGCCCTATGTCCTGCCCAAACCCGCTACGGTGGAGATCAAGCAGGGTGAGACCGCTGTTATCCAATTCTACAACGCTCTGCCGGACGCGCCGGAGCCCGAGAAGCCCCAGCCCGAAAAACCTGTGACCCCAACGCCCAGCCATCCCAGCACACCCACCACG
>JAJDIZ010000201.1 GCA_030266915.1 Ruminococcaceae bacterium OttesenSCG-928-D13
TGGTGAACAGCGGCTGGCCATACTCCACCAGCTGCTCGTTTTTCACATGTACCACGGCCACCACGCCGTCCCGCGGGGCCGGGAATTCGTTCATCACCTTCATGGCCTCGATGATGCACAGCGTCTGGCCTTTTTTCACCGCCGTGCCCGGCGCCACAAAGGGCGGTTTGCCGGGGCCGGGCGCCAGGTAGACGTTGCCCACCAGCGGCGCCTTCAGCATATTTTCGTCGTTCACCGGCACCGGCGGTGCGGGCGCTTCCGCCAAGGCAGGCGTTTGTGTCACTGCCGCCTGTGCGGGCGCGGCAGCCGCCGGGGCAGCCGCGCGGGACAGGACCAGCCGGTCCTCCCCCAGCTGAAGCTCCAGGGCCGTGAGGCCCTGCTCCTCCATCAGGCCGGCCAGGGCCTCGATGTCCTCACGATTCTTCAAATCCACCGCTACACCCCCGCTTTGCTGAACACCAGGCAGGCGTTGTGGCCGCCAAAGCCCAGCGAGGTGGACACCGCAGCCGTGAAGGGGCGCTTGGCCGCAGTGTTCGGGGTGTAGTTGAGGTCGCAGTCCGGGTCGGGCTCGGCGTAGCCGATGGTTGGCGGCGCAATGCCGTTTTCCAGCGCCAGGGCGCTGGCCAGGGCCTCCACCGCGCCGGCGGCGCCCAGCATGTGGCCGGTCATGCTTTTGGTGCTGCTGATGGCCACCTTACGGGCGGCCTCGCCAAAGGCCTGCTTGAAGGCCATGGTCTCGGTGCGGTCGTTGGGGCCGGTGCCGGTGCCGTGGGCGTTCACGTAGGTGTTTTCGTCCGGGATAAGGCCGGCCTCCTCCAGCGCCAGGGTGATGGCCCGGCCGCTGCCGGCGCCCTCCGGGTCGGGGGCGGTCATGTGGTAGGCGTCGCAGGTGTTGCCGTAGCCGGTTACCTCGGCGTAGATGTGGGCGCCGCGCTTCTGCGCCCGCTCCAGCTCCTCCAGCACCAGCACCACGCTGCCCTCGCCCATCACAAAACCGCTGCGGCGCTTGTCGAAGGGCAGGCAGGCGGCGGACGGGTCGCTGGCTTGGGACAGCGCCTGGCAGGCCGTGAAGCCCGCCACGGCGAAGGGCAGAATGGTGGCCTCGCTGCCGCCCGCGAAGATGGCGTCGGCATAGCCGTGCTTGATGGCCCGGAAGGCCTCGCCAATGGTGTGGCCGGAGGATGCGCAGGCCGTGACCACCGGCAGGGTGGGGCCCTTGGCGTTCTGCATGATGCCCACCACCCCGGCGGCCATGTTGCAGATCATCTTGGGAATCAGGAAGGGCGACAGGCGCAGGCTGCCCTTTGCCATCTTGTTGGCCTCGGCGATGGTGGTCTCCAGCCCGCCGATGCCGCTGGACAGGTACACCCCCAGGCGCTCGGGCTCCACCGCGCCCTGGATGCCGCTGTCTTCGGCGGCCTGCTGGGCCGCCGCCACGGCGTACTGGGTGAACCGGTCGTACTTGCGCAGGTCGGTCTGCTCGAAGTAGAGCAGCGGGTCGAAGTCCTTCAACTCGGCGGCCACCGTGGCGGCATAGCCGGTGGTGTCGAACCGGGTAATCGGCCCGATGCCGCACTTGCCCGAAGTCAGGCTGGCCCAGGTCTCCTGCACATTATTCCCCACCGGGGTCACGGCGCCAAGGCCGGTGATCACAACACGTCTCATGCTTTTTTCCTCCACCCAACTGATTTTCGCTTACATGCACATGCCGCCGTCCACCGAAATGACCTGTCCGGTCAGATAGGCGGCGTCCGGCCCGGCCAGGAAGGCGACCACCCCGGCCACCTCCTCGGGGGCGCCCAGCCGCGCCATCGGGATGCCGCCCAAAAGCTGCTCCCGCTTGGCCTCGGGCAAAACATCGGTCATGTCCGATTCGATAAAGCCTGGGGCGATGGCGTTGCAGGTAACGCCCCGGCTGGCCAGCTCCCTGGCAATGCTCTTGGTGAAGCCGATCAGCCCGGCCTTGGAGGCCGCGTAGTTGGCCTGGCCGGGGTTGCCCATAAGCCCCACCACCGAGGCGATGTTGATGATGCGGCCGCTGCGGCGGCGCACAAACTGGCGGTACAGGTGGGCCGTGAGGTTATAGGCCCCCTTCAGGTTGACGGCCAGCACCCGGTCGAAATCGGCCTCTGGCATGGCCAGCAGCAGGTTATCCCGGGTGATGCCGGCGTTGTTCACCAGAATATCCACCCCGCCAAACTGCTCCACAACCTGCTTTGCCGCTTCGCCGGTGGCGGCGTGGTCGGCCACGTCGCAGCGGTGTGCGGCGGCCTGCACCCCCATGGCCCTGGCCGCTTCCACAGTGGCAGCGGCGGCGGCCTCGTCCCCGGCGTACAGGATGGCCACGTTGGCTCCCAGCGCGGCCAGCTTAAGGGCCACGGCCCGGCCGATGCCGCGGGAGCCTCCGGTGATCAGGGCAGTTTTTTGCTGAAAAGGCATCTGGTTCTCCTTCAAATTCTCGATATTCACCATTATGATTGGCGCAAGGCTTCCAGCGCCTGGGCCAGGGTGTCCGCGTCCTGCACGTTCAATATTCTAGCCTCGGGCAGGATGCGCCTGACAAAGCCCGAGAGCGTTTTGCCCGGCCCCACCTCGATGAAGG
>JAJDIZ010000202.1 GCA_030266915.1 Ruminococcaceae bacterium OttesenSCG-928-D13
TAAAAGCGGTGTGCCACACTAAAATTGCTTTTACTCATGCGGAGGATAGGGCAACGCTGGAGAGCGACCCGAGCGCCGCATGAGGTTTGGCAAGGAGAGTGGCGCCGGCGGTGTCGCTCTTTTTGATGCAGCATAAGCACCACTCTCCTTGGAAAACCAATGCGATAAACTCATGCGGCCACAGGCCGCTTCAAGAGGCGAGTCCCCGGTCTATGGTTCTTCGGCCAGCCCTTTGCGCTTTCGCATGGAATCTTCGCCGCCGATGACGATGGTGTAGGAATCGTGGACGATGCGGTCGCAGATGGCGTCCGCCAGGGTGGATTCGCCAATTTTCTGGTGCCAGCCGCCCACGTCGAACTGGGAACAGAAGATGGTGGATGCCTTTTTGTAACGGCCCTCAGTCAATTCCAGCAGGTCTCGGGCCTCGGTCTCCTTGAGGGGATAGAGCAGCCATTCATCCAGGATGAGCAGCTTGAGCAGCCGGTACTGCCTCATGACCTTGCGGTAGGTTCCCTCAGCACGGGCCACGGCCAGTTCAGCCAGCAGTTCCGGCAACCGGATATAGCGTACGGTGTGGAAACCGCGGCTAGCGGCCATGCCGAAGGCGTTGGCCAGATAGGTCTTTCCGCTGCCGGTAGCGCCCAGGATGATGATGTTGTGGTGTTCGTCGATGAAGTTGCAGGCGCCCAGCCGAGTGATGAGGGCTTTGTCTAGCTGGCGGTCGGCATGGTACTCGATATCCTCCAGGCAGGCCTCCGGGAAAGCAAAATCGGCCTTGCGAATCAGGCGCTTCAGGCGGTTGTTTTTGCGGGAAACCCACTCGGCATCCACCAGCAATCCGAACCGGTCTTCAAAGCTGAGTTGGGCCACGGCGCTGTCATCAAGCTGCTCCTGGAACGAAGTCGCCATCATGCCCAGCTTCATCTCATGGAGTTTGCCCACAGTGGTATTCTGTAGCATCACTTCACCCCCTGCCGGTAGTAGTCCGCCCCGCGCGTAAAGCCAAACTCAGCGGGTTCAGAGGGGGTATCGGAGTCGGCGGTGATTCTGTCCCTGCCGGACTTCAAGATTGTCTGGATGGCCTTGTAGCTGGGCTGTGGCGTGTAGTCCAGTGCCATGGTGCAAGCGGATTCCAGCCGCTGGGGTGAATACTGGTCGCTTAGCTTTAGCAGCGCCATGCAGGCACGGTAACCCTGCTGCTCCACCTTGTACCGGGTCAGGATACTCTCCACCACACAGGCGGCATTGGGGCCGATTTTGGCCGCCCACTTGCGGAACCGCTCACCGTTCCACTGGAGGTACTGCTGGTGATCCGGCGGCATGTGATCATCCACCGTGCTGTATTCACCACGTCGCCCATGCAGGCGGACATGGGAGCAGACGCGGCTTCCCTCAAAAAATATCTCCACCACATGACGGGTCAGCCGTACATCCACTTTCCGCTTAATATACTCATACGGAACCGAGTAATACCGCTCGTCCACGCCGATGTGGTAATTGAACGCAACCGTGGCAATGCGCCACTCTGCCAGTTCATATGCGTTGCGCGGCAGCGGCAGAAGGGATGCTCGTTCCTCCGCAAACCAGGTAGCCCGACTTCCGTCCTTCTTTTGGAAAGGTTTGTGGTTGAAGGCATGGAGCCGCTCATGGATGACTTCGTTGAGTTCCTTCAGCGAGAAGAACTTCTGGTTGCGGATGGCCGCCAGGATGAAGGTGGAGATATTTCCCACCGAACCCTCCACCGTCGCCTTGTCCTTGGGTGAACGCACCCGCGCCGGCAGGATTGCCGTGCCGTAGTGCTCAGCCATCTCCTGGTAGCTTTTGTTCAGAACCACCTCACTGCGGGTATGCTTGATTACACCGGTCTTCAGATTGTCCGGCACCAGCATCCTGCTCACGCCACCGAAATGGTTGTAGGCGTTGACGTGGGCAGCGATCCAGGCGGCCTGATCCTGCCGAAGGAACGCTTCCGCGTAAGCATATCCACTGTACGGCAGCGCCGCCACGAACACTGGCGCATCAATCGCCTCGCCTGTGTCGGTGTCCACTAAGTGCGCCGGCTGGCCCGCCCAATCCACTTCCATCACCTCTCCGGGCTTGCGGGTGATGTGCATGGTGGCTTTGGTCTTGGTGACATACTCCCGGTAATGTGTCTTGAACTGCGTAAGCTGGTACGGCGTTTCCCCGGCGGCGTGGCACTGGTCGCAGTATTCCATCCAGAGCAACTGCTGCGTTACACCTGGCTTTGCCAGCTCCCGGTGGACGGCGGCGTAATCGGGAATCCGGTACACAGGCTTCCCGCCGCCCGGCGGAAACAGCCGTGCCGCCAGTTCCCGGTCGCTGAGCAATTCCGCCGCCTGCCAGTCAACATCCTGCGCAGCCGCACGCTGCAGGGTGGTGACTACCGTTTGCCGCGCGACACCCATTCCCTCGGCAATCCGGCTGTGGTTGATCCCAAGGCTGCGCAGCCGCAGGATCTCTCTGTAGTTGGTCATCTTCGTGACCTCCTTGACTTATTCGCCCGTTCTCGCGGACGTAAGTCAAATTCTACTACAGCCCCT
>JAJDIZ010000203.1 GCA_030266915.1 Ruminococcaceae bacterium OttesenSCG-928-D13
TGTACGGGCTTGTCACTGTGTATATTGCCTCCACGCTGTCCATCATCATCATCTACCTCAGCATCCAGGCCCAGCAAAACCGCATCATGAAGGAGCGGGAGCTGGAGCTGACCCAGAGCAGGATTTCGGTGATGCTGAGCCAGATACAGCCCCACTTCCTGTACAACGTGCTGGCGTCCATCAACGAGCTGTACGACGGCAACCCCAAAGCCCAGCAGGCCATTGTAACCTTTGCCGATTACCTGCGGGGCAACATGGATTCCCTGGGTGAAAACTGCATGATCCCGTTCAGCAAGGAGCTGCAGCATGTGCAGCAGTATCTTTGGCTGGAGGAGATGCGCTTTGAGGAAAGGCTGCAGGTTGCCTTCGACATCCAGGCCGACGGCTTCCTGCTGCCCGCACTGACGGTGCAGCCAATTGTGGAAAACGCGGTGCGCCATGGGCTGTTCCACAAGAAAAACGGCGGCAAGGTGACCATTGCCACCTGCGAAACCCCCGAAGGTCATTGCATAACCGTGGTGGACGATGGGGTGGGGTTTGTGCCCGAAGCCGGCAAAGCGGACGGCCGCAGCCACATTGGGATAGAGAACGTGCGCGGCCGGCTGGACGCCATGTGCGGCGGGGCACTGACCATTGAAAGCACGCCCGGCCGCGGCACCGTGGCCACCATCCTGATACCAAAGCAGAAGGGAGGCCCAGTGTGAACATCATTGCGGTGGACGACGAGCGCCTGGCCTTGAAAACCTTGGAAAAAACGGTGGCCCAGGTGATGCCGGGAACGAATGTGTACACCTTTCTTTCCCCCTTTGAGGCATGGGCTTTCGCTCGGGATAACCAGGTGGATATCGCCTTTTTGGATATCCAGATGGGGGAGATGAACGGGCTGGTTTTGGCCAAGCACCTGAAGGAGGAGTACAGCAAGACCAACATTATCTTTGTCACCGGGTATGCCCAGTACAAAAGTGACGCGATGGACCTGCGTGCCTCGGGCTACCTGAAAAAGCCGGTGCAGCCCAAACGGGTGCTGGAGGAGATTGAAAACCTGCGCAACCCGGTTCAGCTGCCGGATACCGGTATCCGCATCCAGTGCTTTGGGAACTTTGAAATATTTGTGGAGGGCAAGCCGGTGCCCTTCCGCCGCTCTAAATCGAAAGAGATACTGGCCTATCTGGTGGACAGGCGGGGGGCCGCCGTTTCCCGCAAGGAGCTGGCCGCCGTTTTGTGGGAGGACGAGCCCTACTCCCGAACGCTGCAGTCTTACCTGACCGTGCTGCTGGCCGAGCTGAAAAACGCGCTGCAGGCGGTGGGCGCCCAGGACCTGATTGTGGCGCAGCGTGGCAGCTATGCCGTCAACCTGGCGCGCATTGGCTACTGTGACGCCTACCAGTTCACCGAGTGGGACCACCGGGCCGTGAACGCCTACTACGGCGAGTATATGTCCAACTACAGCTGGGGCGAGGCCAGCATGGCCCGGTTTTGGAAGGATAAAATGTGAAATTTTTATGCAGCACCCGATTCCCTGGGGAATCGGGTGCTGTTTGTTATACAAACATATTACACGGCCTGATAGAATGAATCAGATTATTCGGGAATCAGGAATCGGCCGGTATTGTGGCCGCATTTCAACTGGATAATGGCCAAACAGGTAATGAGGATGAGTTGTGTTTCCGCTTCCCTGCGTTGCACGCACAGGGGTGCAGATGATTGCGCAGGGAAGTGAGCGCACCGGACGGGACAGGCGGATTCGCAGGCCGCTTTTCCTCCCACCGCCTGAGAGGCGGTGGTTTTTTATTGTGAAATGAGGGAGAGAACGAATGGGAAAACACTTCAAACGGTTGGCAAAAAGCGCTGTGAGCCTGGGCATCGTTATTGTGATGCTGATGGGCTTCCATGTGGGGCCCATCCAGTGGGACGGCCTGAGCGTGACCGCCCATGCGGCGGCCTACTGGCAAAGCTGGACAGTGCTGCCCACATCGGCGGGCCAAAGCATTGGAACCGGCAACTACCGGGTGGCGAGTTCCGTTAATATCAACGAATCCGGAACAGCGACGAACGGCTTGGTTATTTCGTCGAATGCAACGGTGAACCTCTACATCCCCTCGGGCATCACCCTCAAGGTTTACGGTAAAAACAGTTCCGGCAGCGCTGGTGGCGGCGCCGCTATTTATCTGGGCAGCGGGGCCACGCTGGTGTTGCGCGGCGAGGGTGCGCTGTATGCCGCCGGTGGTAACGGTGGGAGCGGCGCCGACGGAAAATCGGGCAAGAGCGGCAATGTGTCGAACTCCGGCAACGGAAGTTTTTACGGCGGCGACGGCGGTAATGGCGGCGCTGGCGGCGGCGGTGCGGGGGCCGGCATCGGCACCAACGGCGGCGCGGGCGGTACATTCGGTAACGGTGGGGCAGGTGCGCCCGAGAAATCCTGTTACCCCGACAACTCAACCCAAGGCATCGAGGGGAAATTAGGCAGCGGGGGCGGGAGCTCCGCCACTGCCGGCAAGCTGTACGTGGTGGATACGGTCACCGTTACGGCTTACGGCGGCTACGGCGGCGGCAGTGG
>JAJDIZ010000204.1 GCA_030266915.1 Ruminococcaceae bacterium OttesenSCG-928-D13
CCACAATTTTTTCTGCATCAGCAAAATAGTCAAAATTCAGGTAGGGCGGTCATCCGCCCTGCCTGTTTTTGATTTTTGGGGGATTTATTCCGATTTATCTGGTATTTTTGAGCTGTCCGTATTATGGGTCACCTCTCAAGGCATAATGGGTACAACGGAAGAAGCAAATGCCCAACCCCTTCACACCGGGGAGAAAAGAAAGGTGATAAAAATGATTTATAACATCAGAAATGTGCGCGACCATGTGGAGGTTTTTGATCGGCAGGGCAATTTCGTCCTTTCGGCCGACAACCAGCAGGAGGCCCTGGACGAGCTGCTCCGGGAGGACACCGACGCCGCCGTGGCCTGATTGAAAAGCGGCTGATATCCGCCCTTGTCCCCTCACCCAGCGGCTGGCGCAAATGCAGAAAAGCGCGCGGTGCTCCGCGCGCTTTCGCCATCTTCTATAGCCGCCCCTATATGTCGTGGGCGGGGTTCTCTTTGATGCGCCTCAGTGCCACCGCGGCGGCCATTTTCAGCTGAATCTGCCGGCTGTTGTTCATCCCCACCAGGTTGGCATACAGCGCGCCCTTGCTGGTGGTCACAAACTTGGTGTACCCATTGTTGAACACCAGGGCACAGGCGTCCAGATAGCATTTCTCGCACTTGCACATGTCCATGGCGGACATCACCTCATGCACCGTTTTGCGCACTACCTCGTCATAGGCGTTCACAATTTTGAACTGTCCACCGTTCCCGGCCGCATCACTCATCTTTTCCCCTCGATTTCGTGCCATTTGGCACGCGATCCATCGCCGCTTTTCACTTCATTATTATAGCACAAACCCAGCCCAAAAACACCCTTCCCGCCGGTTTTTTGTGATATACTGGTGGAGGATCGCCGACCGAAAGGAGACCGCCATGGCAAAAAGTGCGAACCAAAAGCTTAAACTGCTGTATCTTGTAGAGATTCTCCAGCAAGAGACAGACGAGGACCATCCCATGGATGTGGCCGGTCTGATTTCGGCGCTGGATCGGCGTGGGATTGCCGCCGAGCGCAAAAGCATCTACGATGACATGGAGACCTTGCAGCAGTATGGGCTGGATGTGGTGACTGTGCGGGGGCGCAGCAACACCTACTATCTGGGCGAGCGGGATTTTCAGCTGCCGGAGCTGAAATTGCTGGTGGACGCGGTGCAGAGCGCCAAGTTTATCACCACCAGGAAAAGCCGCGAGCTCATCAAAAAAATATGCGCCCTGGCCTCCCGCCACGAGGCCGGCCTGATGCAGCGCCAGGTGCACATCCAAAATCAGGCCAAAACCTTTAACGAACACACCTACTACAATGTGGATGCCATTCAGAATGCCCTGGGCAAAAACCGGCAGATCCGGTTTTACTACTATGAGTGGACCATCGACCCCACAAGCTCGAAGCGCTTCGCGCGCCGGCGGCGGCATGAGGGCAAGCCCTACCAGATAAGCCCCTGGAGCCTGCTGTGGGACGACGAGTTCTACTATCTCATCGCCTGGGATGACGAGGCCGGGGACGGCGGCATGATTAAGCACTACCGGGTGGACAAGATGAGCGACATTGAACTGCTGGATGATAAGCGTCTTGGCCGGCAGGCATTCGAGGCGTTGGACATCTCTGAGTACTCCAAAGGTGTTTTCGGAATGTTCGGCGGGCAGGAAACCGATGTGAAGCTGCGGGTGGCCAACCGGCTGATCGGGGTGATGGTGGACCGCTTCGGCAGCGATCTCTACGTCAGCCCCAGCGGATCCGAGTATTTTTGCATCACCGTTAAGGCTGCGGTAAGCCCACAGTTTTTATCCTGGCTGTTCGGCTTCGGCCGCGACGTGCAGGTGCTCAGCCCGACGGCACTGGTGCAGCAGGTAAGGCGAGAAATCGATGAAATTGCCGATCTCTACAATAGTGCTGAAAAATAGTAAGTAATCAGTATAAATGCAAATAGCATTAAAGCAATTTACAAATTTGCCCGAAGATGGTATGATAGTTTAGGTTAAAGAGGGCCGCCCGAGCAAACGAGGGCACATCACTCGAAATGGTCACGAATAGTGGTCGTTTCATCCGCTATATTTGCGCGATAATACGTTAACAAAAATGGGCTCAAATCACCTAAAAATTAGTTTTCTTTCACGTTTTTCTCTCATTTTTCCACGCGACTTTCAAACGATGTGAAAAAATGACGTAGATACGAGGAGAGGTATCGAAGTGGTCATAACGGGGCTGACTCGAAATGCGGTAGTGTAAAACTCCGGGGATTGCCGCAAAACCTTGATATACAGGGGTTTTTGCGGGGTTAAAACAACTAAATATTTGCTGTGTACGCCCTAAATGTACGCCCTTTTTCCAAGTGGAAGATAGCGGACTTTAGAGCCACAATATACACGGAGGCGTATCGAAGAGGTCATAACGAGAACGACTCGAAATCGTTTTGGCGTGATGAGCGCCACGTGGGTTCGAATCCCACCGCCTCCGCCATTCCGGGGCTTTTGCCCCACAGCGGCCAGTCTATGTAGCTAA
>JAJDIZ010000205.1 GCA_030266915.1 Ruminococcaceae bacterium OttesenSCG-928-D13
GGTGAAAATCGGGATGCCGCGCATCACGCACACCTTGAACAGCTTCTTGGTCTGGGTTTCCACCCCGCGGGCGCCGTCGATCACCATCACGGCGCAGTCGGCGGCCATCAGGGTGCGGTAGGTGTCCTCCGAGAAATCCTGGTGGCCCGGGGTATCAAGAATGTTGACGCAGCAGCCCTCGTACTCGAATTGCAGCACACTGGAGGTGACCGAGATGCCGCGCTGCTTCTCGATCTCCATCCAGTCGCTCACGGCGTGGCGGGTGTTTTTCTTGCCCTTGACAGTGCCCGCCAGATTGATGGCGCCCCCGTAAAGCAGCAGCTTTTCGGTCAGGGTGGTTTTGCCAGCGTCCGGGTGGCTGATGATGGCAAAGGTGCGCCGGCGCTGTATTTGTTGTTCTGTTGTCATATTGATTTCTCCGTTTCGTAGATTAGAGCGATTGGTATACGGTTCGTATTGACGCCGCGTTTTGCGGACATCCCAATCAGCCCAGCTACGGCGGAGATAAGGCCTCCCGGAAATCGATGCGCTTCACGGCCACACACAGGCCGGTGGCGTCGTCCAGCGTGAACAGGGCGGCGTTCAGCATCATCGGGCCGCCGGCCACCTCCAGCCTGGCGCGTCGGCGTTCCCGCTGGCGCATCACCGCTGCCTCGGGCGCCATACCCAGCACGCTCACGGCCGGGCCGGTCATCCCCACGTCGGTGATGAAGCCGGTGCCGGCGGGCAGCACCTGCTCGTCGGCGGTCTGCACATGGGTGTGGGTGCCAAAAACGGCGCTCACCCGGCCGTCCAGATGGAAGGCCAGCGCTTTTTTTTCGGCGGTGCTCTCGGCGTGGAAGTCCACCACGGTATACTTCGCCTCCCCGGCGGCCAGCAGGGCGTCCACCCGTTTGAAGGGGTTGTCCAGCGGGTCCATGAAGGCCACCCCGCAAAGGCTGATTACCCGCACGGTGCCGAGGCGCCCGGTGTCAATCAGGCAGCAGCCGGCGGCGTCCTCGGTGAAGGGGTAGTTGGCCGGGTGCAGCACCCGTTCCTGCTCGGTGTAGAGCTTTTCGTCGGCCCGGTCATAGCTGTGGTTGCCGCCGGTGAGCACGTCGGCCACGGTAAGCAGGGCTTCGGCCTCCTCCCGGCGCAGGCCGGTGCCGCTTTTGTCGGCGTTTTCGGCGTTGACCACAACCAGGTCGGCCCCGGTTTCGCGCCGCAGGGCGGGCAGACGGTCGCAGGCGAAGCGCACGCCGCGCTCGCCCACCACATCGCCCACACACAGGATGTTCATCTTCGGTCTCCTCACATTTGGGATTGGTCATGTTTGCCGCATTTGTCAGAAAAAGCGTCGGGCGCCGCTGCGGCGTCCGACGCTTTGGTTTACCTATTACTATTTGGCATAGTCTATGGCGCGGCTTTCGCGCACCACATTCACCTTAATCTGGCCGGGGTAGTCCAGCTCGTTCTCGATCTTCTGGCTGATGTCGTGGGCCAGGATGACCAGCTGGTCGTCGTTGATCTTGTCCGGCTTCACCAGGATGCGCACCTCGCGGCCGGCCTGGATGGCGTAGCTGCTCTCCACCCCGTCAAAGCCCTTGGCGATCTCCTCCAGGTTTTCGAGCCGCTTGATGTAGCTTTCCAGGTTCTCGCGGCGGGCGCCAGGCCGTGCGGCCGAAATAGCGTCGGCCGCCATCACGATGAAGGCCAGGGCGGTCTTGGGCTCCACGTCGCCGTGGTGGGCCTCGATGGCGTGAATCACCGCCGGGTTTTCCTTGTATTTCTTGGCAATCTCCACGCCGATCTGTACGTGGCTGCCCTCGATTTCATGGTCCAGCGCCTTGCCGATGTCGTGCAGCAGGCCGGCGCGCTTGGCCTGGGTGACGTTCAGCCCCAGTTCGGCAGCCATGATGCTGGAGAGGAAGGCAACCTCAAGGCTGTGGTTCAGCACGTTCTGGCCGTAGCTTGTGCGGTATCTCAGGCGGCCCAGCAGCTTCACAAGGTCGGGATGCACGCTGTGCAGCCCCACATCCAGCACGGCCTTCTCGCCCTCACGCTTCATCACCAGCTCAAGGTCGCGGCGGCACTTCTCCACCGTTTCCTCAATGCGGGCCGGGTGGATACGCCCGTCGGCAATCAGCTTCTCCAGGGTTTGGCGGGCAACCTCACGGCGCACCGGATCGAAGCTCGAAAGGGTGATCGCCTCGGGGGTGTCGTCGATGATCAGGTCCACTCCGGTGGCGGTCTCAAGGGCGCGGATGTTGCGCCCCTCACGGCCGATGATCCGGCCCTTCATCTCGTCGCTGGGCAGGGCCACCACACTGACGGTGGCCTCGCTGGAATGGTCGGCAGCGCAACGGGCGATGGCCTGGCCAATCAGCTCCCGGGCCAGATCGTCGCTCTCGTCCTTCAGGCTGGTCTCGTAGGCCGAGATCTTGACGGCTTTCTCGTGGGACAGCTGCTCGTCCAGCCGGCTCAGCAGCAGGTTGCGGGCCTCCTCCTGGGTGAGGGAGGCGATGTTCTCC
>JAJDIZ010000206.1 GCA_030266915.1 Ruminococcaceae bacterium OttesenSCG-928-D13
GGCCCCGGCTGGCATCGGCTCTACTGCGCCCTCGAGGACCTGCCGGTGTTCCACCCGGCCGGCAGCCCACCCGCCATGGAAACGGAGATGACATTTTGACCTCACGAGAAAGAATGCTCCGCGCCCTTGGCCGCGAAAAGCCGGACCGGCTGCCGGTCACCATCCACCAGTGGCAGCCCTATCATCTTCAGCGCTACATGGGCGGTGTCAGCGATATCGAGGCCAACCGCCTGTGCGGGCTGGACGCTTCGATCAACTTCTACGAGGTGGATGAGCCCGCCTCCCGGAGCTGGCGCGTGAGCGCCGAGGCCCGCCCGGCCGACGGCTATACCGAAACCCGCTACACCATCGAGACGCCCGAGGGTACCCTGACCACCGCCGAGGGCCAAAGTCCGGCCACCACCTGGGTGACCGAGCACCTGATCAAGCGGGATGAGGACATCGAGCTGATGCGCCGCTACCGGCCCATCCCCCGCCTGGCCCGTGAAAAGGCGGTGCAGGTGCGCGACGCCCTCGGGGACGGCGGCATCCTGCGCACCTTCATCTGGGGCAAGCAGGGCGGCTGCTGGCAGGACGCCTGCGAGCTGCACGGCCTTGAGAACATGATCTATGCCACCTACGACAAGCCCGACTGGGTACATGCCTTTCTGAAGATACTGCTGGAGCAGAAGCTGAAATACGTGGAGCAAAGCCTGCCCGGCACCCCCTTCGACCTGGTCGAGACCGGCGGGGGCGCCGCCAGCAACACCGTTATCTCGGCCGACATCCACCGGGACTACTGCCTGCCCTACGACACCGCCCTCCACGACGCCATCAAAAGCCTTGGGCACCGGGTGGTCTACCACACCTGCGGCGGCATGACGAGAATCGCCGGGTTCATCCGGCAGAACCATTGTGACGCCTCCGAGACCCTCTCGCCCGACACCGTGGGGGGCGACATCAAAACCGACGCCGACGCAGCCCAGGTGTACGCCGACCTGCACCCCACCCTTGCGCTGATTGGCGGAATGGACCAGTTCAATACCCTTCAAAATGGCGATGAGGCAGAGATTCGCCGGCAGGTGGGCAAGCTGTTCCATCAGTACGGGCAAAACGGGGGGTACATCCTCTCGGCCTGCGACCACTTTTTCGACGTACCGCCCGAGAACCTGAAAATATTCGCCAAGGCCGCCTGGGAATACACCTATTAGGAACACCTCAAACGGAGAGACGCCATGCACACCACCCTGGACGCCCAGCACCGACACCTGCGGGAGCTGGCCCGCCGCCTGGCGGAGCTGGCTGCCGCCCCGGCCAACGCCGAGGCCCGTGCCCGCTGGGCTCGCCACAATTCGCTGGCCGGCCGGCAGCGGCCCCTGCTGTGGGTGTGCCCCGACGACGACGGCGCCTGGCTGGAACTGGTGCCCGAAAGCACCCTGCAATGTGAGGATCCCGAGCTGCGCGCCCTCGAGATGGCCCTTCTGAAATACCTCTATCAGGCCGAGCACTTCGAGGACGACTTCGTGTTCGAGCCGGCGGTTTACTTTGCCGTCCCCGGTGAATACACCGGCTTCCACTACGGGGTGGCGAACCAGCAAAGCGCCTGGGGCATTTCCTGCAATCAGGCCAAGGCCGGCGCCGGGGCCTACCATCTGGACAGCTACCTGCGAACCGACGCCGATTTCGAGGCCCTGCTTGCCCATGAGGTGGATTTCATCCCCGACGCACCGGCCCAAAGGCGGTTGGCCGAAAAATACGGGGAAGCGCTGGACGGCATCATCTCGGTGGCCTTCCACCTGCCCTACAGCGTGCTGGTGCAGAGCCACCTGATCGAGCTGGTGCACCTGCGCGGGCTGGAGGACCTGCTCTACGACCTTTACGACGAGCCGGAGCGGTTGATGGCCGTGCTGCGGCACATGGGCGAAAGCAAGGCACGCCTGCTGAGAAGGCTGGAGGCGGAACAGCGCCTGTTCGATAACCGCATCAACATCTACACCGGTTCGGGCGGGCTGGGCTACACCCTCGACAGTCTTGGCGCCACCAAGCTGCCGCAGGACGTGAAGCTCGGCGATATCTGGGGCTTTGCAGACGCCCAGGAGTTCAGCAATGTATCGCCGCAGATGTTCGAGACCTTCGCGCTGGAAAATCAGAAGATCGGCCTGAGCCTGTTCGGTATGGCTTGCTACGGCTGCTGCGAGCCGCTCACCGGCAAGTACGAGGCTGTGTTCCGCCATCTTCCGAAGCTGCGGCGCCTCAGCGTGAGTCCCGGGACCGACGTGGACGAGGCCGCAGAGCAGATCGGCACGCGGGCCATCTACTCCTGGAAGCCAAACCCCGCCACCGTGTGCGGCGGCTTTGACGAGGCCGGGATGCTGGCTGAGCTGCGGCGGGTGGCCAAGGCCACCCGGGACTGCCATATCGAGATCATCCTGAAGGACATCCGCACCGTGGGCGGCACACCAAAGCACCTGGCGGCCTTCGCAAGGCTGACCCGGCAGGCTTTTGCGGAATAGCCCCCTTTTACCAACCGA
>JAJDIZ010000207.1 GCA_030266915.1 Ruminococcaceae bacterium OttesenSCG-928-D13
TCAAATGCGACTTTGCACTTAATTATTTACATCCAAAACCCGTTCCCCCTATACTGAGGTCATACTATGTTCAGGGCACTCAATGGGTTAAAAATTGGAGGAATACGCGGATGAAATCAAACGGTA
Source organism: Ruminococcaceae bacterium OttesenSCG-928-D13 (assembly GCA_030266915.1). Taxonomy (GTDB): domain Bacteria; phylum Bacillota; class Clostridia; order Oscillospirales; family Ruminococcaceae; genus JAAYCI01. The sequence goes on from JAJDIZ010000207.1 coordinate 127, forward strand.
TTGCACAGAAATTTCTGGCAGGGATGGCGGCGGCGGTGCTGCTGTTCCAAATGGCCGCCCCGATGCAGCTTTTTGCCAAAGCACCGGTGGAGCCGGGCGAAACCATCGCCACCGGGGAGCCGGCCAACATCTCCCTTGAGACGGAGACGGAAACAGAAGCAGAGGCGGCGGGCGAAGCCCTGCCCGGCACCCCCACCGACCTTCTGCCCGAGGAAGAACTTCTGCCCGCCTATGACCTTGCCACCGCCGCCGAGGCCGAAACCGAGGCAGGCACCAGCGCCTTCGAGATGGCCAACCTGAGCCTGCAGAGCGGCGATGAGCTGGACCCCACCGGCGCGCGCGAAAACGCACGCCCCTATGGGGAGGTGCATGTTATCCCCAGCAATGACATCTTTCTTTTTGCTGCCCCGGACGGCAGCGCCACCGCCTCGCCGCCCTACAGCATCTACGGCGTGAAGGACCCCGCCGTGCCGGCCTCCCTGGCCGACCTTTCGCTGGCCGACCAGGCTAAAAAGAATGCGGCCACCACCAAAAGCGGCAACCTGGTGGCCTCCTTTGGCGACAGGGCCGCCGTGGCGGCGGTGGCCTTCAACCCCACCTCTGTGGAAAACAACTACATGCGTCAATCCGCCACGGCCATGCTGGCTGCCACCAACGCCAACACCAGCCACGCTATCTCAGGACCCATTGTGTTTGCCGTTACCGACCGGCTGGACACCAACGCGCCCGAAACGCATGTAATTGCTGAATTCCCTTACAAAAACGGTGATGAAAAAACAACAGACGGGTGGAGTCTGGATAATAAGAGTATTCAGCAGGAGTTGTACATCGAAGCGCTGGATCTTGACGGCGACGGCGTGGACGAGATTGCCTTCCTGTTGCCCGGTGTCACCGGCAGCGGGGATGTTCGGCTTGTTATTTATAAGCAGATAAATCCTGCCGGCGACGTTACCAACAAGAACAACTGGGTGCAAATTTTGAACCAGGAGGTAACCGGGGTGCGCATGGGGCAATCCAAGCCCAGCACCGTGCGCCGCTACCGCACCCACTCCCTGGCGGTGGGCGACCTGAACGGCGATGGCCTGGATGACATTGCCGTGGTGGGCACCGCCACCATCTCGAACTTCAGCAAAGCGGACAGGAGCAAAGACTATACCCTATCCCAGCTGGAAGTGTTTTACACCACCGGGGCCGCGGCCAAGGCCGGCGGCTACACCAGCACCCACAAAACCTACAAATACGACAGCTCCTCCAGTGCCGCCGCCGACAACACCCTGTTTGGCAACAGCGCCCTGATGCCCCTGCCCACTGCGGCCAGCACTGGCCTGGCAAGGAACTCAAAGGATTTCACACAGTTTGCTTACAATGTCGATGAGGGCTCGGTGAAGGCATACCCCATCCAGCTTGGCCTTGCCATTGGCGACAGCGACGGGGATGGCAAAAACGAGCTGCTGCTGGGCTACAACATGATGGGTTTCTTCGCCTTTGACGGTGATATGTATTGGAGCAACATGTATTCCTACGCGGTGGAACGGCTGGTGCCCACCGACGGCGAAACCCTGCAGCGGGAGGCCGCCCCCAACGGAAACGCCATTGTACAGGTAAACATCCATGACGTCTCCAGCGCCGCCGGCACACTTGTAGAAGACGAAGAGATGAAGCTTGGGTTCCTCTTTGGCGGCAAAAAAGAACCGGCCCGCTCAACAGAGAAATACTACAACAATGGGGGCGCCATACGCCTGGCAGTGGCGCAAATGATTGGCCCCGGGGCACCCGCATCCATCATTGTGGGTGCCAACCGGCACGACCCGGCAAGCGCCTCCGTCTATAACCAATACACCTTAACGGTATCCCCGGTGCTAAGCGATTCCATGGCGGAAGCGATAGAAAACACGATTCCTGGCATGGAGAACATCATAAAGGGCATGGGACTTATGATGTTTTTTCCTGGCCAACTTAGCAACGGTACTGAGTACTACACCCTGCGTCCAGGCGCCATCAGCACCGGCGATAGTATGGCCTATGGGTACCTGTCCCATATGCTCACAGTTGGTGATAGCGGCGGACACGACATTGTGCGGTTCATGACCGATAGTTCATCCTGTTTTGGCGCGGAACCTGCGTTTTCCATCGGAGACTTTCACCGCTATTCCCCCTGCGCCGTGGCCCTGCCCTGTACCGACCGCGATTTTGTGCAGCTGGAATTCCTGGAGCACCAGTACAGCCACACAGACCCCACCGTGGTGGCGGCCCTGGCCTCCCAGCCCTATTACCAGGACCTGGCGAACTACTA
>JAJDIZ010000208.1 GCA_030266915.1 Ruminococcaceae bacterium OttesenSCG-928-D13
AGGACTCGAAGGAGGTAGCGGGAAGGTGAAGACAATGGCCGAAATAGGGTACATCAAGCACTTGTACGAGAACGAAGATAAATCTTTGCGTGAGATAGCGAAGATCACGGATATGGATTTTCGCACGGTACAGAAATATGCGTACCAGGAGAACTGGAGCCCGGATAGGCTGCCAAACCTGGAGCCGGAATCGTACCCGGCGCTGGGTCCCTACATCGGCGCCATAGACGAGATGCTGGAGCAGGATGCGCGTGAGCCGCGCAAGCAGCGGCACACCAAGATGCAGATACACAAACGGCTGCAAAAGGAACAGGGGTACACCGGCAGCTACGACAGTGTGAAGAAGTATGTCCGCAAGAAGAAGTTCGTCATGCAGCAGGAAAAGATGGGGTATCTGCCGCTGGCGCACCCGGCGGGACACGCGCAAATCGACTTTGGCGATTTCAAATACTACGACAGCGGCGGCGGAGCCCATGAGGGCCATGCCCTGGTGGTGGCGTTCCCGCATTCCAATGCGGGGTGGATGCAGGTGTTCCCGTCCGAGAACCAGGAGTGCCTGTTGGAAGGGCTCAAACGCATCTTTGCCCACATTGGCGGGGTGCCGGTGCGTGTGCGGGCCGACAACATGACCACGGCGGTGGCGCAGGTGCTGGAAGGCACTGAGCGTGTACTGAGCGAGGGATTCCGGCGGTTCATGCTGCACTACCGCTTCGAGGCGGAGTTCTGCAACCCGGCAGCGGGCAACGAAAAAGGGAGTGTAGAGAACAAGGTAGGCTACACCCGGCGCAACCTGCTGGTGCCGGTGCCGGTCATCGAGGATTTTGAGCTGTACAACACGGCCCTGCTGGAGCGGTGCGACGCCGATCACAGCAGGCCCCACTACAAGTATGGCGGCCTCATCTGTGAGCGGTGGGAGGGAGAAAAGCAGCGTCTTTTGAGCCTGCCCCAGCACGAATACGAGGTGTTCCGTTACGAGGCACTGGCGGTGAACAAATATGGCTTTGTGACGGTGGACAGCAACAAGTACGGCCTTTCACCGGAGCTGGCCGGCAAGGTGGCCCAGGCCAAGATATTCCATGACCGGCTCGGGTTGTACTACGACCACCAGCTGCTGAAGACCTACCCGCGCAGCTACGGCAAAAACGAAGAGATGTTGGACTGGACGCAGTATGTGGGGGCGCTGTGCAAGAAGCCCGGCGGCGCTACCGACACCCGGTTTTTCAGCCAGATGCCCCGGCTGTGGCAGCAGCATCTTCAGTCCACGAAGGGCAAGGAGCGCAAGAGTGCTCTCATGGTGCTGCGGGAGATCGTGCGGGACGGCAACGAGATCCTGTGCGACGACGCGTTGGCCATGGCCAGCGAGTACGGCAGGCCCGACGCCGACAGCATCCGCCAGTGCTATTACCTCATCTCCAAGGCGGAGAACCATCCCAAACCCCTGGAGTTTGCCTCGCCCACCCCCACGCTGGACTACCGGCCTGACCTCGCGGCTTACGACCATCTGACGGGAGGTAAGGCGCAATGACTGAAAATATCCCCGTCATGGAAATGGGTCCCATTGAGCGCACCATGCGCACCCTCAAGCTGGGCGGCCTCGCCCGCGAATGGAAAACCGTGCCCTACCACAGCACCGAGCAGTATGTGACCGAGCTGTTGGAAGTGGAGGTGCGGGAGCGGGAGGCCAACCGCATGGCCCGAATGGTCAAGACCGCCGGGTTCCATGTGCTGAAAACGTTGGACAGCTTTGTGTGGAAGCCCACCATCGCCATCCCTCAGGGTATCTCCCGCGAAGAGATGGAGAGCGCCGCTTTTGTGCAGCGCAAGGAAAACCTCATCTTCATCGGCACTGTTGGCACCGGCAAGACCCACTTGGCCACAGCCATCGCGCTCAGCCTGTGCCAGGACGGACGCAGAGCCCGGTTTTTCACCGCCGCGTCCCTTGCCAACATCCTTTTGGAAAAGAACCAGAAAGGTACTCTCAACAACTTCCTGGCCACCCTCAAAAAAGTGGAGCTCATGGTCATTGACGAGATTGGCTTCGTGCCTCTGCACAAGGATGCCGCCGAGCTGTTGTTCCAGGTGGTGGCTGACTGCTACGAGAGAAAAAGTCTCATCATCACCTCGAACCTTGAGTTCAGCCAGTGGAACACCGTCTTTGGCGACAACCGCCTCACCGCCGCACTCATCGATCGCCTCGTCCACCACAGCCACGTTGTCGTGTTCTCCGGCGAAAGCCACCGCCTGCAGGAATCCATGCTCCGGTTGAAAGGAGGCGATGGCGGAAGCGGGGCCTGACTACAGCACCTGGGCCCCAAATATACAGCACCTGGGCCCTGGGCTCCGATACAGCATATGGGCCCCATTTCTTCAGCATCCGGGCCCCAGCCCCACAAAGGGG
>JAJDIZ010000209.1 GCA_030266915.1 Ruminococcaceae bacterium OttesenSCG-928-D13
CTCACCATGGTGCGCACGCTCTCGGAGACATCCTCCCCACCCAACACCTGCTGGCGCTGGCCGTAGATGATCTCCCGCTGGCTGTTCATCACGTCGTCGAAGCGCAGCACGTTTTTCCGGGCGTCGAAGTTGCGGCCCTCTATCTTGCGCTGGGCGCTCTCGATGGCGTTGGTGATGATGCGGTTTTCGATCGGGGTATCCTCGTCCACCCCGAGGGTCTCCATCATGGCCTGCACCCGCTCGCCGCCAAACAGGCGCATCAGATCGTCCTCGAGGGAGAGGTAGAACCGGCTCTCGCCGGCGTCGCCCTGGCGGCCGGCGCGGCCGCGCAGCTGGTTATCGATGCGGCGGCTCTCGTGGCGCTCGGTGCCAATGATGAACAGGCCACCGGCCGCCTTCACGGCCTCGGCCTCCCGGTCTATCTCCACCTTGGCGGCGTCGTGCAGCTCGGTGTACACCGTCCGGGCATTCAGAATCTCCTCGTCGTCGGTGTCGCCGTGGCCGGTGGCCTCCACCAGCAGCTCCTCAGTGAAGCCCTGCTTGCGCATTGCCTCTTTGGCCGAGAACTCGGCGTTGCCGCCCAGCATGATGTCGGTGCCGCGGCCCGCCATGTTGGTGGCGATGGTCACCGCGCCCTCGCGGCCGGCCTGGGCCACGATCTGGGCCTCTTTCTCGTGGAACTTGGCGTTCAGCACCTCGTGCTTCACGCCCTGCTTTTTCAGCATTTTGGAGAGCTCTTCGCTGCGCTCGATGCTGATGGTGCCCACCAGCACCGGCTGGCCCTTCTCGTGGCAGGCCACCACCTGGTCGATCACGGCCCGGTACTTGCCGGCCACACTCTTGTACACCGCGTCGGCGTGGTCCTGCCGCACCATCGGCTTATTGGTGGGTACCTCGATCACCTGCAGGCCGTAGATCTCGTTGAACTCGTCCTCTTCGGTTTTGGCCGTACCGGTCATGCCCGAGAGCTTTTTATACATGCGAAAGAAGTTCTGGAAGGTGATGGTGGCGAGGGTTTTCGACTCCCGCTCCACCTTGACGCCCTCCTTGGCCTCGATGGCCTGGTGCAGGCCCTCGTTGTAGCGGCGGCCCATCATCAGGCGGCCGGTGAACTCGTCCACGATGATAACCTCGCCATCCCGCACCACGTAGTCCACGTCCCGCTTCATCACGCCCCGGGCCTTGATGGCCTGGTTGATGTGGTGGCTCAGCTCCATGTTGTCGGCGTCGGAGAGGTTCTCGATGTGGAAAGCCTGCTCCACCTTCTCGATGCCGCGCTTGGTCAGGGTGGCGGTGCGGGCCTTCTCGTCCACGATGAAATCGCCCTGGATCTCCTCGTCCTCGTCGTGATCCTGCTTGTCGTCCAGCTGGGTCACCCGGGTGGGCTTCAGCCGCTTTGCCACTTCGTCGGCGCGCTTGTACAGGTCGGTGCTCTTGTCCCCCTTGCCGCTGATAATCAGCGGGGTGCGGGCCTCGTCCACCAGAATCGAGTCCACCTCGTCCACAATGGCGTAGGCGTGGCCGCGCTGCACCATGTTCTCCTTCTGTACCACCATGTTGTCGCGCAGGTAGTCGAAGCCGAACTCGTTGTTGGTGCCGTAGGTGATGTCGGCGGCGTAGGCGCGGCGACGGTCCGGCGGCTCCACCCCGTGGATGATCAGCCCCACGTCAAGGCCGAGGTACTTGTAGATTTTGCCCATCCACTCGCTGTCGCGCTTGGCCAGGTAATCGTTCACCGTTACCACATGCACCCCGTCGCCAGAGAGGGCGTTCAGGTACACCGGCAGGGTGGCAACCAGGGTTTTGCCCTCGCCGGTTTTCATCTCGGCAATCATGCCGCGGTGCAGCACGATGCCGCCGATGATCTGCACCGGGAAGTGGGTCATGCCCAGCACCCGGGTGGAAGCCTCCCGGCAGGTGGCAAAGGCCTCGGGCAAAATGTCATCCAGTGACGCGCCGTTTGCCAGCTTTTCCCTGAGCTTGCCGGTCATGCCGCGCAGGTCACTGCCGGAGAGGGCCTTGTACTCACCCTCCAGCGCCAGCACCTGCTCGGAAACCGGGCGGATGCGTTTGAGCTCCTTATCGGAAAAGCTGCCAAATATCTTTTCAAAAATAGCCAAAGTGGTCTCCTAACTGATGTGTAAATCGATGGCTCGCAACTCGAACTTCGACGGGAAAAAGATCAACCAGGGTGAGATTTTGGGCCTTGCCAACGGCAAGCTGTCCATTGTCGGAACCGACATCACCAAAACCACCTACCGCCTGACCCGCGGCATGTGCAAAAAAGAGACCAGCTTCGTCACCCTGATTTACGGTGCCGACGTGACCGAGGAGCAGGCCGAGCACACCGCCGAGATGGTGCGGGCCAAGATTCCGGCCGGCATCGAGGTGACGCTG